>JACPSE010000094.1 GCA_016193465.1 Deltaproteobacteria bacterium | reverse complement strand
TTGCCTTCCAGATATTCGATGCCAAGGTGACCCACCTCCTCGACGACCGCTATCAGAAGGCCCGCGGGGTGACCGCCCGTTCCCTGGAGGAGTTGGCAGACGAGCTGGATATAGATGATAAGAGGTGTTTCCTAGCGACTATCCAGGAGTTCAATGCTGCCGTCCAGGAGGGCGAGTTCAATCCCGGTATCCTGGATGGCAAGAGGACCGAGGGCATTGAGCCTGCTAAGTCCAACTGGGCATTGAAGATCGATACCCCGCCCTTCCTCTGCTATCCGGTGACCTGCGGCATTACCTTTAGCTTTGGAGGCCTGAAGATAGACCGCAACGCGCGCGTCCTCGACACCGAGGGCAAGATCATAGGCGGTCTCTATGCCACCGGGGAGATCGTGGGGACCTTCTACTACAACTACGCCGGGGGTTCCGGCGTTACCAAGGGCTTGGTCTTCGGGCGCATAGCGGGGAGGACGGCTGCCGCTGAGCGAAACCGCTAGCCCGTAGGTAAGCATTGCAAGGGATGAGGATAATAGTATGCGTAAAGGCCATCTCTCGGGGGGAGGGCCAGTTGAGGATCGCCCAAACCGGCGATCGGGTCCTGTGCGAAGGGGCGGGGGGCTGGTATAATGGACCCTGGTTTTTAGACAGGGCGATAAAGTAAGATTCATCCTTCTCGAAGAGAGGAGGAAGGAGTCGTGGCAGAGAATGGCAAGCGACGGAGGTTCAACGCAGCAGTGAAGGCGAGGGTCGCCATCGAATCCCTAGCAGCTAACCCACTGGTTTCCGTGAGCCTTTCGAAGAATCACGCAGAAAGGGTGCTTATTGATTTTATCCTTTCCAAGGAAGGCCAAACGATCATCCATCAACTCAGACGGAATCCAAGCCGTACCGACATGGACCGGCCAGTACCGCGAGCGGCCAGGATCAAGCTAATGAAGATAGGCTACGACGTGGTGGCCAAAAACTATAACCGTTACGCCAAGCAGTTCAGGGAGATTTTCAGCGCTCGATAGGCTACCTCATAGTACAGGTTGGCGATCTGGTCATAAACCGTCGCGTCCAGTTTCCGGATCAGCTATCCTCGAGCGCTAACTCAGGCTGCCAACTGCATCCGTTGTTTTGAAGAGACCCGCTTTTTGCATAGCAGTATGATCGATAATCCTATCAATGGTTGGGAGAATGATGGATTGCTGGAGAAGCGATCATTACTGACTGCCACTGGGGCTGGTTCCCCTTGAAAGTCAGTCCAAAACCGTTCTTTCTTGCTGGTCATCGTTGTTCAGTCAAAAAATTTCTTCGGCCTCGCAAGAAGTGATCAGAAAACCGTAATCAGAAGGAGGGACAACACAATGAAGAAGTCTTTTCTTTGTGCTCTTTTACTTTCCCTTTTTTGGAATCCAAATCTGAAAGCTCAGACCCCTTTCTACCAGGGAAAGACAATAAAGATTGTCGTCGGTGGCGGGGCGGGAGGGGCCTCCGACCTATATGCGCGTATTATTGCCCGATACATGCCGAAGTACATTCCCGGGAATCCCAACATCATCGTGCAGAATATGCCGGGCGCTGCCACTATGATTGCGGCCAACTATACCTATGAAGTCGCCAAACCTGATGGTCTGACCATCGCCTCAATCTTTCCGGCACTTTACTTTGATCAGCTTATCGGACGCTCTGAGGTCAAGTTCGACTGGAGTCAATTTACCTGGATTGGCAATATCGATAGCGAGAGTCATTTGCTCTATATGCGTGCGGACGCGCCTTATAAGACTGTAGACGATATTCGCAAGGCGTCGGAGCATCCAAAGTGTGGTGCCACAGGGACTACGTCAACTTCCTATTATATGCCCAAGCTCTTCGGGGAGCTTATCGGATTAAAGCTCAATCTCGTAACAGGCTATCGGGCTGCGAGCGAAATAGACTTGGCAGTAGAGAGAGGCGAGGTGCAGTGTCGCGCCAATACCATCAATACCTTCTTTGCCCGGGAGCCTTTCCATACCTGGCGCAAGACCGGATTCGTTCGAGTGCTCATCCAGACCGGCAAAAAGCGTGACGCCAGGTTATCCAACGTCCCTACGATCTATGAGCTGATGGATCGCTACGAAACCCCTGAGGCGAGTAGGCGACTCGCCCTGGTAATCTTGGCCGCTGGAGACGTTGCTCGCCCGTATGTGGGCCCTCCGGGCATGCGGCCGGATCATGTTAAGATGCTTCGTGAGGCCTTCATGAAGACCATGAACGACGCCGAGTTTTTATCCGATGTAAGGGAGAAAAAGCTGGAGCTGGACCCAAGTAGCGGAGAGCAACTGGAAGCGCTGGCCAAAGAAGTTATTGCCCAGCCACCCCAGGTAATCGAACGGATGAGGGAGTTATTACCCTAAATAAAGGCGAGCAACTGGTACGGTACTATGGGTACTCAGCAATGTTTCAATTGTTGGGGGGAAAAAAGGGGACGCGAACCTTTTCTGGAGGACGGGTTCACGGGGTCTGGCTTCGCGTCCTTGACAATCCTTGAGATCGGATGGCGCAGCTCCACAGCCTACAAACGGCGGTCAGAATATAACCCGTTCATTAATCCAGCGTGTTCATTTTCAGTGAACGCTTGGTATTAGTGAACATATTGACGGGAGGAACAGAAAGAGTCGTCGTCGGCCCTTTCTGCCTGAACCATTCAACACGAGATACCTGTCCCTTGCTGACAAGATCAGGGGGCTGGCAGAGGGTTTGACAACCTCGTAGCCTTTTCATAAGGTTAAGACCCATGCTGGAGAAAGAGTTTAAATACTTCAAAGACCACCAGGAAGAACTGGTTAAGAAGCACGAGGGGAAGTACCTGGTCATCGTGGGCAAGGAAGTCGTTGGGGGCTATGACTCCGAGATCGATGCCACATGGAGGCAAAAAAGCGTCACAAACCGGGGACTTTCCTTATCCAGCATTGCTTACCTGGAGAGCGCGCTTACACCCAGACCTTCTATTCCAGGGTAATTTTCGGTTAACATGCCCCTCCCGTGAAATTCCAAAGGAATCCTGTCCACGGCTTTACCTCCAAGGCAAACGGGCTGGTGCTATGGGTCTGTTTTTTGATAGTCCTCGATTTACCCATCGCCTCTCGACTTAGGTTTTAGATGTCTCACGGGTTTGCTATAATCAACCGACCTTAAGGAGTCTCGCATGAAAACGAAGCAAGAAGTCTTGAGGATATTACAACAAGAAAAGCCGGAATTAGTGCGTCGCTACGCTGTGAAACGACTCGCCCTTTTTGGCTCTTACGCCCGCGGCGATCAGCGCGACGATAGCGATGTGGATATCCTGGTTGAGGTTGACCCCGCGATCGGCCTTGGCTTCGTTGAGCTCGCCGAGCGGATTGAAGGAGCGCTTGGGGTTCGCGCCGAGGTTGTGTCACGCCGTGCGATTAAGCCCCGCTATTGGGAAGTGATCCAAGAGGACTTGATCGATGTCCCGTAGGACTGTCCCCCTCCTGGTCGAGGATATTTGGGAAGCCATTGAGAAGATCGATCGCTATGTTTCCGGTTGGAATCACGACGCTTTTGTAGCGGATGATAAGACCGTTGACTCGGTCGTGCGTAATCTGGAGATCATCGGAGAGGCCGCCAACCGGTTGCCGCCGGATTTCAAAGCCCAGCACTCAGAGATCAAATGGCCCAAGATCATTGGTCTGAGGCATCGCATCGTCCACGATTATTTCAACATCGATGTTGAAATCGTTTGGGAAATTATCCAGAACGATCTGCCGGCTTTCAAATCGAGGCTTTCTCTGGCCCGCCAACGTTTAGCAAAAAAGAATTGAAGCTCCCCTACGTCATCGATAACCAGACGCACGTTCTGGCTGAGATCCTCAAGGGGCTGTTGACGGAACATAAAGGCCGATCGCTGGATGTAGCGACAGCTTACTTTACAGTCGGCGGCTTCGGGCTAGTCAAAGAAGGTTTGACGGATCTGGGAAACTTCCGGCTGCTTCTCGGGGCCGAGCCCACAACCGGGGAACAAGTAGGGTTGAGGCCGGATGCCGGGGTAATCAAAGGGTTGATAAGAAAAGATCTGGAAGAGATTCCCTTCGATGAAAATACCCTGAGGTTGGTTGAGGATCTGATCGCTTACTTGCAGCGCGAATCGGTTCAGGTGCGTCTGCATGACAAAGGCTTTCTGCACGCCAAGTGCTGGCTCTTCTATTCCGACCGTCCGGGCCAGCAGATGCTCTTCGACCGATTCCGCCCCATTCTCGCCATCGTCGGCTCCTCAAACTTCACCTTTCCCGGCCTAACGTCTAATCGGGAGCTTAACCTGGCTCACAAAGTTCTGCTTGACACGACCGAAGCCGAAGACCGTGACGCGGCTTACGCTGTTTCGTGGCTGACGGATACCAAACCGAGCGAGCGGATCACAGTAGAGAACCGGCAACTACTCAAAAGCGAGGTCGGCGCCCGAGCCATCATCGATCTGGAAAGCTGGTACGAAAGGCAATGGGGAGATGGGCTCGACTTCAAACAAGATCTGATCGCTTTACTCGACGCTTCGAAGTTCGGGCGCAGGGAATACACGCCATTTCAGGTCTACATGAAGGCCCTCTACGAATACTTCAAAGACGAACTTGGAGGGGAAGTCCCCACAGGAACTCGGTCAGCTGTTAACCTCGCGGAGTTTCAGGAAGACGCGGTAAAAAAGGCGCGGAAGATTCTAGCCCGCTATGACGGCGTCATGGTCGCGGACTCCGTGGGACTGGGGAAAACCTGGATCGGGAAAAAACTACTGGAAGACTTCGCCTATCACATGCGGCAGAAAGCGCTAGTGGTTTGTCCGGCGAGTCTCAGGGAGATGTGGGGACGTGAGCTCTCTGAGGCCAACATTGCCGCAACCATCTTGTCCCAGGAAGAGTTGGGTCGGGAAGAGTTCGATCCTTCTGCGGGGGGCGACGCGGATATCGTCGTGATCGATGAATCGCACAACTTCCGCAACCAAAACGCCCAGCGCTACGGCAGCATGGAAACGCTCTTAGGGGCCAACGGTGGGCGGGGTCGAGAGGGCGGGCGGAAGAAAGTTATCTTGCTTACGGCGACTCCTATCAACAACGATCTCTTCGATCTCTACAGCCAGTTTTCCTTGGTCACCCGTGGAGACAGAAGCTACTTCGCCTCCTGCGGCATCGGCGACCTCTACAGGTATTTTCTCAAGGCCCGGCGCGACTCTAGATCGGGGGACGGGGTCTTTGCGCTCTTTAACCTGCTTGAGGAGGTCGTCATCAGACGTACTCGGCCTTTCATCCGGACGGCCTATCCTAACGCCACCATCCGAACACGGGAGCCGGATGGAACTTGGGTGGAGCAGGCTGTCCGCTTCCCTGACCGAAAGCTCAAGACGGTCTACTACAACCTGGAAGCTACATACACGGGCATTTACGACGAAGTCGTATCAGGGATCGAGAGCCTCAAGTTAGCCCCATATAATCTGGAGGACTACAAGAAAGCCGGAGTTGAAGTAGACAAGTTTGAGGCCGGCCGGGAAGAGGCCCTGGTAGGGATTTTCAAAAGCCGCTATTTGAAGCGATTCGAGTCGAGCATCGAGGCTTTCCGAATCAGCGTCCGAAGGGCGCTCGCCTTCCTCAAGACCTTTGAGTCCTACATCCTCGGCGGTCGCCTGATTAAGAGCACCGACTTTCACAGAATCCTCCGCTTCCTCTCCTCGGAAGAAGAGGAAGACGATGCCACGCCGATCTCTCTGGCTGATGAAATCGATGCCAACGAGGAGGCGCGAGCTTTCCTTGAAACGTTAGGGACCGTTGACCCAACGACCTATGATCTCAGAAAGCTGCATGATGCCGTCCAGCACGATGTAGACGTGCTCTCGCAGATCTGGCAGCGAGTGAAAGATATAAAACCTGCAAAGGATGCCAAACTGACCCGGCTCAAGGAATTGCTTTCCAAAGAGCTGAAAGGGAAGAAGGTACTGATTTTCAGCTACTATAAAGACACGGCCCGTTATCTCTACCGGCATCTTGGCCACCCGGACAATCCCGATGCCGTCGCTTTTTGTAAGAAGCTCGGCGGGATAACCGTGCGTCGGATGGATAGCGGGGCGGACACGAAAGAGCGGCAGCGAATCATTCAGGGATTCGCGCCAAAGGCGAATGGCAAACCGGACTGGGTCGGAACCGACAAGGAAATTGACGTATTGATCTCGACGGATGTTCTCTCGGAAGGTCAGAACCTTCAGGACTGTGGTTATCTTGTCAACTACGATCTGCACTGGAACCCGACGCGGATGGTCCAGCGCGCCGGCCGGATAGACCGGATCGGCACGGAGTTCGAAATGCTTTGGATCAACAACATATTCCCTGACCAGGGGCTGGACCGCCTCTTGGGGCTTGTGGAAAGCCTGAGTCAAAAGATCGCCGACATCGACCGGGCGGGTTTCCTGGATGCCAGTGTGTTGGGAGAGACGGTTCACCCCCGGAATTTCAACACAATCCGAAGGATCAGGGAGGAAGATGGATCGGTGATCGAAGAAGAAGAGCAGTTTACCGAGCTGGCAAGCAGCGAGTTTCTCATGCAGCAGCTCAGGGCTCTCCTGGACGCCGGGGGAAAGGAGGTGCTTGAGTCATTGCCGGATGGAATTCACTCCGGATTGGCAAAGGCAGGGGCAAGAGGGGTCTTTTTCTATTTTCAGGCGCGCCAGAGGAAAGAAGAAAAAATCCACTTCTGGAAATACTACGACCTAAAAGAGCAGAGAATCATCGACAACCGGTATATTGTTGCCAATCTCATCGCCTGTCAGAAAGACACCCCGCGCGCCGTTGATCCGGACGTATTCCGATTGGTCTTCGATCTGCAAGAGCAAGTCATTGAGGACATTTTGCAGTCCGAAGAAGAGAAAAGAGCCCTGGAAGTCGCGCCTCGCTCAGTCGACCCCATTCAGCAAACCGTGGCCACAGCTCTCCAATCCTATTTGAACCATCCCGACGTCGACCGGAATCAAGCCATCCAGGCTATCCGCTTCCTGAACCAACCCATGCTCAGAGTTCAGGCGCAAAAGCTCAGGCAGGCTTACAGAGACTTTCAGGGAAGGGATGACATTAGGCTCCTTCTCGGCTCTATCCAAGAATTGCGAAAGACCGTTGGGGGCGAGCCGGCTACTAATGTCAGCGCCAGAGAGATGCCAGGCCTGAAACGGGAAGATCTTAGCCTCATATGCTTTGACCTTATCGGTGGGGGGTAAGAAGATTAACGGGCATACGATGGTATTACGTGCGTGTGAATCAGGGTGGAATGGGTGGCGCTCGACCCGGTCTTTGCTAACACTCACCCCACCGGCCTTTCCGCCAAAGCCCCTCACCCCAATGCTGGAAAACTATTCCTCGATTTCATTCTTTCCAAAAAGGGCCAGGAGATCATCCGCTCTCTAAAGCGGATCCCCGACCGCATGGACACGCCGCCGGACCCTCCCCGTTTGATTGAGGGTATCAAGCCGGTATTTACCTCACCCGAGGTCTACGAAAATTTTGACCGCTATGTAAAGCTGTTTAGCGAAATCTTTCAGGCGAAGTGAACGGGCTCTGCGTCAGGGCGATTGGCGGATCCATCTTGGCAATTCCACCAGGTCGGGGAACTGCTCTTCATCTGTTTTAACCCTCTGTTTATCTTTGCCTGAGCCTACCACCGAGTTGGAGGAGAACTCAAGTTCCTGTCATTGAAGATTCGCCCGTCCTGGGATAGAGTTTGGCTCCATGCGAGTGGTGATTCATGGACTGACCAAAGAGTTCATGACTGGTGGAGGCAAGACCCGCGCCCTGGCGGGGGTGAACCTCGAGGTGCGTGATCGGGAATTCTTTGGCGTCATAGGACCAACCGGATGCGGCAAAACCACCTTGCTCCACATCATCGCCGGGCTGGAAAAACCAACTAAAGGTTCCGTGGAGTTCGTCGGAGAGAAAAGGACTCAGGCGATGGTGTCCATGGTTTTTCAGGATGCGGCCCTGATGCCGTGGAGGAGCGTGGAGCGCAATGTCCCTCTGGGGCCGGAGTTTCGCCGGCAGCCCGCGCCGGCTTACAAACGGGTGGCGCAGTTTTTTCTGGAGATGGTACGGCTCCTCGACTTCAGCTCGGCCCGCCCGGCGGAGCTGTCCGGCGGGATGAAGCAGAAAGTGGCCATCGCCCGCGCCCTGGCCAACGACCCGGAAGTCATCCTCATGGACGAGCCTTTCGCCAACCTGGACGCGCAAACCCGGCTGCTTTTGCGCGAGGAGCTTTTGCGTATTTGGGAGAAGGAAAAGAAGACCGTGATCCTGGTCACGCACAACATCGAGGAGGCGGTGATGCTGTGCGATCGTGTGGCGGTGATGAGCTCGGCGCCGGGGGTGGTGAAGAGCGTTATCTCCGTGGATGTCCGCCGGCCGCGCACCCTCAAGAGCATGTCCGATCCCGACTTTATCCGCTGCCTGGAAAAGATCTGGGAGCTGCTGCGCTACGAAGTGGATAAGGCGATGAGAGAGAACCATCCGTCAAGCGCAACACAATCCGAAGGCGAAGGGCGGCGCAAAGCCCATTTCGATGGGTGGGAGTAGATAAGGTGGAGATGAATCCAGCCGCTTTGGCCATGGCGCAGGCCACCGGAGCGTTCGCGCCTGAGCTCCTGCTCGCTTTCACGCTGGGCTACGACGTGATGGGCCGGGTCGGCGAGGCCGCTCGCACTGGCGAGTTAGTTGTCAGGGTTGTCGCCTCGTGATAACGGGCTCTCAGTAGAGGTGACAGGCCACCGTATGGCCCGGTGCCAATTCCCGCAGTTGCGGTGCTTCCACTGCACAGCGATCGAAAACAAAGGGGCAGCGGGTGTGAAAGCGGCAACCCGAGGGAGGATGCGTCGCTGAGGGCACCTCGCCAGAGAGCAGAATTCTTTCCTGCTGGACACCGGGCTGAGTTGGCAGAGCCGCGGAAATGAGGGCTTTAGTGTATGGATGCAGGGGCTTGGTAAAGAGCTCCTCGGAGGTAGCTTGCTCCACAATCAGCCCCAGATACATAACCGCCACTTGGTGGCTCAGGTACCGCACCGTCGCCAGGTTATGGGCAATGAGGAAATAGCTCATGCCGTACTTGCGCTGAAGATCCCTCAACAGGTTCATAATCTGGGCGCGGATGGAGACGTCCAGGGCAGAGACCGGCTCGTCCAGGACGATTAGGCGCGGGTTCAGCGCCAGCGCCCGGGCCACGGCCACGCGCTGGCGCTGGCCGCCGCTGAACTCATGGGGGTAATTGGCCGCGGCGGCGGGCTCCAATCCCACATCCATGAGCAACTGTTCGACTCGTCTCTGTACCTCCTGCTTTGGGGGCTTGTGATTAACCACCAGAGGCTCGGCAATAATAGAGCTGGCGCGCATGCGCGGGTTGAGTGAGCTCCAGGGATCCTGAAACACCGCTTGCACCAAGCTGCGGTATCGGCGCAGCTCAGAACCTTTGAGCTGGTTGATGTCTTGGCCATCGAAGTAGATATTCCCCGCCGTCGGCTGCTCCAGCAACAGGAGCAATTTCGCCGTGGTGGTTTTACCACAACCGGACTCCCCAACCAGGCTGAAGGTCTCCCCCGGGCGAACGTAGAAGGAGATACCGTCCACGGCCCTGACCCACGTCCTCACCGAGAGCAAGGACAGGAGGCCACGAGCTGCGAAGTGCTTCTTTAGGCCTCTCACCTGCAACAGGCTATCAGAGTGCCCGTTCAAACATGTCTCCAGCAGCTCACCGTGTGGCTATTGGCTACCTGCTTTACCGGGGGAAACTCCTGCCGGCAGCGGTCTTCGACATAGGGACAGCGGGGCGCGAAGGGACACCCTGCTGGGAGATCGTAGATGGAAGGAGGCTGTCCCTCAATGGTATACAACCGATCGATCTGGACGTTGACTTCGGGAACCGACTTCAACAGAGCCTCGGTGTAGGGGTGGGCTGGGGTGCTGAAGAGACGCTGGGTGTCGGCCGTCTCGATGATCTTTCCAGCGTACATAACGGCAACGCGATCGCACATCCGGGCCACCACCCCAAAGTCATGGGTAACGAAGAGAATAGCAAGGTTGGACCGCCTTTGGATCTCCTTCAACAGCTCTAAGAAGGCGGCCTGAATCGTCACGTCCAGTGAGGTGGTGGGCTCATCAGCAACGATCACTTCGGGATCGCAGGAGAGGGCAATAGAGCTAACGGCGCGCTGGCGCATGCCGCCGCTGAATTGATGGGGAAAACTCTTAAGCCGGCTCTCCGCTGCCGGGATCTGTAACATACGCAGCAGTTCTATGGCCCGCTGCAGCAGCCGGTGCCCACGGAGCTTTTGATGGATACGCAGCGGCTCGGCCAACTGGTTGCCAATGGTGAAGACCGGATTAAGAGCAGTCATGGGGTCCTGGAGAATCATGGCGATGTGCTTGCCCCGTAACTTGCGCATCTCCTTCTCGGTCTTTTGGAGTAGCTCCTCGCCGTGCAGGAGCACCTGGCCGCTGAGAATGCGTGCGGCGGGTCCGGGGTGAAGGCGCATCACCGAAAGACAGGTCATGCTCTTGCCGCACCCCGACTCGCCTACCAGCCCCAGGGTCTCGCCACGCCGGAGGTCGAAGCTTACACCGTCAACAGCTTTGCCAACCCCTCGCTTGGTGAAAAAATAGGTCTTCAAGTCTCGAACCTGAAGAATGAGAGTGTCTCCCATTGCCTCTCCTTTTGACCAATGACCGGAGTTTGCTTTCGCTTCGGGACCTATAGAAATACCCAAAAGAGGGGGGCTGACCCGATCCGAAGTTTGAAGAAAAGTAACCGACAAGGGGGCTTATGTCAACCTAGGTTAGGCGCGCGTCAACAGTTTTTTCTTTGAACCTCCGTTTTTGGTTTCTCCACAGTACAATCGAAATTAATCTTCTCTCTTCTCTAGGTTACCCATGGCGAGGCGTTGATCTGGAATATCCTGATGACTGCCGGGAAGAAGTTCCACCGCCTGAACGCACCCAAGCTGTTGGATGAGGTCCGTCAGGGAAAGAAACTCGTCGATGGAGGGGATGTAAAACAAGGTCACCCGAAGGCTTGCCGCCTGCTCTCGATTACACACATCTTGACATGACTTCATGAGAGGTAGTATGTCGCGATAAAGAAAAGGAGGTAAAACATGAAAGGTTCAAAGCGAATCATGGTAGGAGTAGCATGGGGATTAGCCATAATCTTAGCTCTGGGCGGCTATGCCAAGATTCACGCAGAACCCACCGGCGAGTTAAGGGTGGCAATCTCTTCCTTCGGCGTTGAAAAGTTTGAGCCGCATCGACTTGGCACGGCTGAAGGGGGCTTGGTGACCCCCATGTATGATACGTTTACCCGATTCGATAGGGACGGAAATCTGGCGCCAGGGATAGTCGAGAGAAGGGAGATGGCTCCGGATGGACTATCGTGGTTTTTCTCCGTGCGCAAAGGGGTTAAGTTCCACAATGGTGATGATCTGACGGCTCGGGACGTGGCGTACGCCTACGAACGTTATGCTTCAAAGGAAGCCTTCCTCAGCTACGTCAGAGATATGGTTGATCGTGTGGAGGTAGTGGACAAGTATACTGTTCGTGTCTACACGAAGGGCATCCAGATATATCTTCCGTGGATAAGCAATATTAATACCCAGGGCTTGGTTCCGCCGAGGAATTATATTGAAAAACATGGCTCAGAGTACTTCGAGCGTCAGCCGATAGGGAGTGGTCCATTTAAGTTTGTGCGCCATGTCAGAGGGGATATGGTCGAATTCGAGGCGCTGGATAAGCACTGGCGACAGACCCCTGCCTTCAAGCGTCTCAAGCTGATACTCATGCCGGATGAGAGTACCCGGGTGGCAGCATTGAAGACAGGCGAAGTAGATATTATAGACATCGGGTTGGAGGCCGCCAGGGAATTGGAGGCGGCAGGCTTCAGGACGTCTGCTCTGAACCCGACACTGGCCTATGTGTTGTTGTATGGCACTTATTACCCCGAGGCTGCTAGCCTGCCGACAGCCGATATCAGGGTCCGCCAGGCGCTTTCTTTAGCAATCAATCGTGATGAGATCAGGGAGAGGATGTTCTATGGAAGGGCCGGGCCGCCGACGCCGCCAAACCTTTACGGGAAAGTAACGGACATTGATATGACCTATTGGATGAAGTATGCCGCAAAGGCTTTTCGCTACGACCTTGAAGAGGCGAAGCGGCTGCTCAAGGAGGCCGGCTATCCTAATGGATTCGATATAAAGACATATGTTTTTTCGTCTACTCCTGCTCCTCATCTGTCCAAGCTCGCTGAGGTCATACAGGCCTACTGGAGAAAGATTGGCGTCAAAGCTCAGATAATCCCACTGGATCGCGCGAGATGGAGAAATCTGCCCAAGGAAGGTGTGGGGCAAGTATCTGTAGAAACCGGCTCGGCGGGACCTATTACCCCAAGGGAACTGGTTGGTCCGTTCGCCAGCACAGGAAGTAAACACCTGTTGGGTAAGGCAGTGGGTAAGGGAATGCCCGAATTTGATAGGCTTGTGTACAGCGCTTTCGGGGAAAAGGATCCAATGAAAAGAAAGGAAATACTGGATACGGCCATAAAAATGGCTACTGATAGCTATACGTTTCTATCTATTGCTAGCGTCCCAGTTATGGCTGTTTTAGGACCGCGGGTGGATATCAATTTCCCAACTGGTGCCCGTCTGATCGGCTTCTATCTTGATATGGCCAAGCACCGGAAGCAGTAGGACGGGTGGATGACGCTTTATACCAAGCAGAGCCTTAATGTTGGCAGCCGGGTAACTGTGATGACTACACAAAGGAGTTAGATATGGTCCAGATGCCAAGTAACGGAACGATTTCAGAGCGGCTTGCAGAGTACGTTGCCGGCATGGTGCTGGGAGACTTCCCGCCGGAGGTGGTCGCCAAGACGAAGCTTTGCATCCTGGACACCATCGGCTGCATGCTGAGGGGCTCCCGTGACGAGGTCGCGGCAAGTCTCGCCGCACATGCCCTTCGCTACGGTCCTCCAGGTCCCTGCACTATCTTCGGCCACTCGGGGTCGGTGGGCCCTGAGCATGCGGCGCTGGCCAATGGCACTTCAGCCCACGTCCTCGAGTGGGACGCCGGCCATCGCCCCTCGGATAACCACCTGGGCGGCGTGGTCCTGCCGGCTACCTTAGCTATGGCGCAGGTTAGGGGATCGTCCGCCGCTGAGCTTCTTCTCTCCGTCGCTCTGGGCTACGACGTGATGGGGAGGATCGGCGAGGCTGTCTGCCTACCGCGCAACGCGACGCCGTTCCACGGAACGGGGACCACCGGCGTTTTCGGCTCGGCTGCGGCTGTTGGCAAGTTGCTGGGTCTCAACGCCCGCCAGCTCGCGAATGCGCTAGGCGTGGCAGGCGACGGGGCCTCAGGCCTAAGGGAGATCAGCCCGACCGGAGTGGACTGCTTTGTACTGCACGCAGGCAAGGCCAGCCAGAGCGGGATCACCGCCGCGCTCCTGGCAGCCGAAGGATTTCAGGCACCGGCCACTATTATCGAGGGGCGCTACGGCTTCTGCAATGCCATGACCCCAGAGGCCCGCCCGGAGCTCATCTGCGCCGAGCTAGGCCAGCGGTTCGCGGTTGTTGAGTGCGGATTTAAGGTCCACGCGTGCCACGGGGGGCTCTTCACAGCCATCGACGCCGCCCTGTGGCTGCGGACAGAACACAACCTCGACCCTGGCTCAATCCAGCGGATCAAGGTCGCACTGCCTGAGTCAGTGAGAGACCGCTACACCTGTCAGCAACAACCTCCCCCTAGCGTCGCCGCTGCTCGATGGAGTATTTCCTTTACGGTCGCGGCAGCCCTGCACGATGGCGAGGTAACCCACCGCCAGCTTTCCCAGATAAAGCTGGCGGATCCTGGCATCGCCGCTCTCGTGGAGAAGGTCGAGTTGGTCTCCGACTCGGAGGTGGAGGAGATCTTCTATGCGCAGAAGAGAGACGATCCCTTTTTCTTCACTCCATGCGCCGTGGAGGTCGATTGCGGGGGGCGCAGCTACAGGAGGTTGGAGCGAACCCCCCTGGGGTACGACCCGCTAAAGCGGGGCCTCACCCAGGAGCAGGTCGTAGCGAAGTTTCGCTCCGTGGTGGATGGAATCCTGTCGGAAACGCAGGTGGATCGGATGGTCGACTGGGTCTTACGATTGGATCATGGCTCGAAGGTCGGCGATCTCTCAGGCATACTCGCTTGACTACTCTTGACGTAGCCGGACGTGCAGGACTGCTAGGAGTCCGTCGCCAGGATCTACGTTTACGACGATGCGGGATTGCACAACATTGATCTCTCGCCTGGGCGAGACCGGACCGTGGAGCAGTTAGAGGAGTTATACAACGCGGTCGTCCGGGGCAAGCCCCTGTTCCACGACGGGAAGTTGGGCATGTCGACCCTGGAGGTGTGCCTCGCCATCATACAATCGGCCCGGGAACGACGGGAGATTCTTCTAACTCACCAGGTGGCCGTGCCCTCCGAGTACGCTGGCGACCTCAAGGTGCCCTACCTGGAGACCAGACAATCTGCCGGAGTGTTTTGATTAGCTTTGAAATGACCATAGCTTGCTGAGGTAGTACAGGCCTACTGGGGAAAGATTGGCGTCAAAGCTCAGATAGTTCCCATAGATCGTGCGAGATGGATAAGTTGGCGCCCCCAGAAAGATGCTTTTCCCGCACCTGAACTGATGGGGCAAGTATCTATGAATTCCGACTCGGGGGGGACCCGTTACCCCAACGCAATATAACTGTGATGAGTACAGAAAGGAGTTAGATATGGTTCAGATGTCAAGTAACGGAACGATTTCAGAGCGGCTTGCAGAGTACGTTACCGGCATGGCGATTGGAGACCTCCCGCCGGAGGTGGTCGCCAAGACTAAGCTGTGCATCTTGGACACCGTCGGCTGCATGCTGGCGGGCTCCCGTGATGAGGTCGCGGCAAGTCTCGCCGCACACGCCCTGCGCTACGATTCTCCAGGTCCATGCACCGTCTTCGGCCGCTCGGGGTCTGTGGGTCCAGAGCATGCGGCCTTGGCCAACGGCACCTCAGCCCACGTCCTTGAGCGGGACGATGGCCATCGTCCCTCGGATAACCACCTAGGTTGCGTGGTGGTTCCCGCCGCTTTAGCTATGGCGCAGGCCACTGGAGCGCCCGGGTCTGAGCTCCTGCTTGCCGTCACCCTGGGCTATGACGTGATGGGGCGGATCGGCGAGGCTGTCTGCCTACCGCGCCAGGGGCAGATGTTCCATGGAACTGGGACCACCGGCGTTTTCGGCTCGGCGGCTGCAGCCGGCAAGTTGCTAGGTCTCACCGCCGGGCAGCTCGCCAACGCGCTAGGAGTGGCTGGCGACGGGGCCGCAGGCCTGAATGAGTGGCGCAGGAGTCGATGGGTGGGTCACGATCCGGGCGGACTGGACTGCATGCCGCTGCACGCGGGCAGGGCCAGCCAGAGCGGGATCACCGCCGCGCTCCTGGCAGCCGAAGGATTTCATGGACCGGCCACTATCCTCGAAGGGCGGTACGGTTTGTGCAGTGCCATGACCGCCGAGGCCCGCCCGGAGCTCATCTGCGCCGAGCTGGGCCGGCGGTTCGCGGTTATCGAGTCCGGATTCAAGTTCCACGCGGGCCCCGGGGGGGTCTTCAACCCCATCGACGCCGCCCTGTGGCTGCGCAAGGAGTACAACCTCGACCCTGGCTCGATCCAGCGGATCAAGGTCGCACTGCCTGACTCGTGGAGAGACGACCAGGCGCGTAGGCACCGACCTCCCCCTACCGTCGGCACCGCCCGATACAGTGTCTCCTTTGCGGTCGCGGCTGCCCTGCACGACGGCGAGGTAACCCACCGCCAACACACCCCGGCGAAGCTGGCGGATCCTGGCATAGCCGCTCTGGAAGAGCGGATCGAGTTCATTACCGACCCCGAGGTGCAGGAGATCTTCGAGGCGACGAAATTCGACGCTCAATTCTTCGTTCCATGCGCCTTGGAAGTCGAGTGCGGGGGGCGCAGCTACAGGAGGTTGGAGCGAAGCCCCTTGGGCTACGACCCGAAGCGGGGCCTCACCCAGGAGCAGGTGGTAGCGAAGTTCCGCTCCCTGGTAGACGGTGTCCTCTCTGAGACGCAGGCGGATCGGGTGGTCGAATGGGTATTACGATTGGATCATGGCTCGAAGGTTGGCGATCTCTCAGGCATACTCGCTTGACTACCCTTGACGTAGCCGAACGTGCAGGGCTGCTAGCAGTCCTTGCTTGCACACATCTTGACATAACATCATGAGAGGTAGTATGTCGCGATAAAGAAAGAAAGGAGGGCAAAGATGAAAAGTTTAATGCGAGTCATGGTAGGAGTAGCATGGGGATTAGCCATAATCTTAGCTCTGGGCGGCCATGCCAAGATTCACGCAGAACCCACCGGCGAGTTAAGGGTGGGACTATCTTCCTTTGGCAAGGAGATGTATGAGCCGCTGCGAATTGGCACGACTGAACAGGGCGTGGTGGTCCCCATGTATGATTCGTTGTTCCGATGGGATAGGAACGGAAAGCTGGCGCCAGGGATAGTAGAGAGCTGGAAGCTGGCTCCGGATGGACTATCATGGTTTTTCACCGTTCGCAAAGGGGTTAAGTTCCACAATGGTGATGATCTAACGGCTCGGGACGTGGCGTACGCCTACGAACGCTATGCTTCAGATAAAGCCATCAACGTCTACCTCAGAAGGACGGTTGATCGTGCGGAGGTAGTGGACAAGTATACTGTTCGTGTCTACACGAAAAACATCCAGCTATACCTTCCGTATCTGAGCACTCCGGATAATCAGGGACTGGTTCCGCCGAAGGATTATATTGAAAAAAATGGTTCAGAATACTTCGAGCGTAACCCGATAGGTAGTGGTCCATTTAAGTTTGTTCGTCATGTCAAAGGGGATATGGCCGAATTCGAGGCGCTCGATAAGCACTGGCGACAGACCCCTGCCTTCAAACATCTTAAGATGATACCCATGCCCGAGGAGAGTACCCGGGTAGCAGCATTGAAGACAGGCGAAGTAGATATTATAGACATCGGGTTGGAGTCCGCCAGGGAATTGGAAGCGGCCGGCTTCAGGACGTCTACTCTGAACGTGGTAGAGCTCAGTGTATATTTCAATGGCGTTTATTATTCCGAGGCTGCGAGCCTGCCGATAGCCGATATCAGGGTCCGCCAGGCACTTTCTTTAGCTATCAATCGTGATGAGATCAGGAAGGATATGTTCTATGGAAAGGCCGGGCCGCCGGCGCCGCCAGCCCTTCCTGGAAAAGTATCGGACATTGATATGCCCTATTGGAGGAAATATGCGGCAAAGGCTTTTCGCTACGACCTTAATGAGGCGAAGCGGCTGCTCAAAGAGGCCGGCTATCCTAGTGGGTTCGAGATGAAGCTATATATCGCCGCAGTGGGTGAAGGTGTTTATCTACCTAAGCTCGCTGAGGTAATACAGGCCTACTGGGGAAAGATTGGCGTCAAAACTCAGATAGTTCCGTTAGATCGCGGGAGATGGACAGGTTGGCGCATCAAGGGTAAGGATGGTGTGCCCGTACCCGAACTGATGGGGCAAGCAATGGTGTATGCCACCTTGGGGGAACCCATTACCCCAATGGCAATGAGTAATCTCTTCCTCAGCACAGGGACTAAACGCTTGTTGGGTAGGAATCCCGAATTTGACAAGCTTGTGAACGGTGCTTTCGGGGAGAAGGACCCAATGAAAAGAAAGAAAATGCTAGATACGGCCGTAAAAATGGTTATTGATAGCTATACATGCGCAACTATTGCTACCGCCCCATTCCTGGCTGCTCTGGGACCCCGGGTGGATCTCGATTTTCCCAGTGGTGCCTCTCAGATCGGCTTCTTTCTTGATATGGCCAAGCACCGGAAGCAGTAGGGCTGGTGGATGACGCTTTAATACCAAGCAGAGCCTCAATGTTGCAGCCGGATAACTGTCACGAAAGGTTGAAGCTCTCTCCTCAGAGAAAAGATTGAATACAGAAAGGAGTTAGATATGGTTCAAAACGGGAAGGGTTCAATTACCCTGGTCGCTGTCGGCGATACAGCGCTTGCCCGCAAGGATTACAACTTGAGCTTCGCCAAAGTGGCTAATATTATAAAGGGTGCCGACATAGCTTTCTTTAATAACGAGGGCACCTATACTGAGGGCCCCTTCTCCTCCTTAAGGTACTACCGTGGCAAACCTTACGACCCAAAGAAAATGCCCGCCCTTACCATTGCCGGTTTTCATGTTTGTAACATGGCCAGTAATGTGATCTCAAACTGGGGTATTGATCCCGCCGTAGAGTGCTGGGAGCGTCTCAAGGCTATGGGTATCGCTGTTTGTGGTTTTGGCCGCAACATGAGCGAGGCCAGGCAGCCAGCGATCATCGAGAAAAACGGCGTAAGGGTAGCTTTCCTCGGTTATTTGTCAGTTGGGCCTATCCAAGATACGGCTGAAGAGGACAAACCTGGAGTGGCCGTGGTAAGAGTCCACACTTTGTATGAGTCTTATCAGAACGATAGAGGTCCTGGGTACCAGCCGGGGGCACTGGCAAGGGTTCTCACCTGGCCCGACAGGGAAGACTTGCACAACATGATAGAAGATATAAAGAAGGCCAGAAAACAAGCTGACATAGTGATTATGGTTCCCCACTGGGGCTTACACCATAAGCCAGCAGTTATACCTGACTACGCCTGGGAGGTAGGGCATGCCGCGATAGATGCCGGGGCAGACTTGGTCCTGGGCACTCACCCCCACATATTGAAGGGAATAGAGGTTTATAAGGGGAAGGTTATCATA
>JACPSE010000093.1 GCA_016193465.1 Deltaproteobacteria bacterium | reverse complement strand
TTGTATCCGGAAGAGGACATCCTGATTTTCGTCCGCGACCACAACCCGTATTTCAGCGGCTGGGAGAAAGACCTCCTCACGATCGTGCACGAAGAGGCGCAGTATTTCATCCCACAGATCGAGACCAAGATCATGAATGAAGGCTGGGCGAGCTTCTGGCACAAGCGCATCCTGGAAGCCCTGGACCTGCCACAAGGGATGAGGCTAGAGTTCCTGGTCCGCCACAACCAAGTCCTGAGCCCGGCCCCGGGGGCAATCAATCCCTACCACCTGGGACTGAAAGTGTGGGAGGATATAGAAAGGCGCTGGGAGCAGCCGACGGCGGAAGAGGAAAAAGGGCACAGCCCCAAGAAAAAGAGCGGCATGGAAAAAGTCTTCGAGGTACGCGAGGTGGAAAGAGACGGCTCTTTTCTCCGCCGTTATCTCACCGAGGAACTAATCCGGGATCTGAATCTCTTCGAATACCAGAGCCGGGGCGGAGAAAAAGTGATCAGCCGGGTCGCCGATGAGGAGAACTGGCGCGAGATTAAGGAAACCCTGATCCGCAACGCGGGCATGGGAACGGTCCCGCAAATCAAGATTGAGGATGCGGACTACAATAGCAATCGCAGCCTCTTCTTAAAACATTACCACGACGGCAGAGACCTGCAACTGGAATACGCGGAGAAGACCCTCCAGTACCTGCACCAGTTGTGGAAGCGGGAGGTGGTCCTGGAAACGGCAATCAACGAGAAAAAATCCCTGCTCTGTTTCTCCGACGACAAACTGGTGATCAAACCCCTGCACTGATCGTTGATCGTCAATAGTAAATAGTCACTCCTCATCCTAACCAGCGACTAAGACTAACCATTGACGGTAGAATGCCAGAAATTCTGGACTAAGCTTCGATTTGAGAGTAGGATCTTTACCATGTCGCTAGGTGACGACGTTGCCCGCATCCAGGGCTGCATCGATAACCGGCTGGGGCCAAATCTCGTAGGGAGAGGAAAGATCGCCGGCATCATCGGAGACGCCCCTTCGCACTACGCCAAGAGCCCTTCCCTCTGGAATGCAGCGTTTCGCGCGCTGGATATGAAAGCCACTTATCTCCCCTTCGATGTCGCTCCCGCCCGTCTATCTGACCTGGTCGGCGCTTTGAAGCGGTGCGACCGGCTGATGGGGGTCAATGTCACCGTCCCGTACAAGGTTAAAGTGATGGAATATTTAGACGGGCTGGACCAAAAGGCCAAACAGATCGGAGCGGTAAACACCATTGTCCGCGGCCCTAACGGTCATCTCATTGGCTGCAATACCGACGGGACAGGATTCCTGCAAAGCATCGTCGAACCGCTACCAGGCGGGAAGAAGGCTTTCGTCCAGTCGCTAAATGACACTGATGTACTGATCCTCGGCGCCGGAGGCTCTGCGCGGGCAGTCGCATTCCAGCTAGCGGAGGTTCTTGGAAACGGCCGGCTGCTCATATCCAACCGGACATCGGAGGCGGCCAGATCCCTTGCCGAAGAAATCACGGCGATTTTCGGCAATACTCGACATATCAAGGAAGAAGAAATCCCGGAATACGCTCCTAAGGTAGGGCTGATCATCAATTGCTCCACCAAAGGTCAAGGGGGAACCCGAAAAGCTGCCGGGGGGAAGATAACTTCTCTGGAACCGTACTCGGCTTTGGCGCCCGCCAACCCGGCCGCTATTGACGAATCCGCATATGGCAAGCCAGATTTCTACCGCGCTTGGCTGAGCGCTTCCCTAAGCGACATCGAGGCCAATAATCGGCTGGCCCTCCGCACCGCCCTTTCGGTCCCGCTCCATGTGGGATTTTGCGATCTTATCTATTTTCCGTCAGAAACGGTGTTCCTGCGTCACGGTCGTCTGAGCGGCCACCGGACGCTTAACGGGAAAGGGATGAACGTGGCCCAGGCCGTGGATGCATTCTTCTACAAGGTCTGTGGCGGCTACCTCAAGAAGCTCGGCAAGGACAACCCGCGGACCTACAACCGCATCCTCAAGGTCATGTACGAGGTTTGGTAGGGGAAGCAGTTTTGAGTTTTGAGTTTCAATGCCCCGTATGCTTGGCCTCTTTGAGCGAAGCGATATAGGTGGCTAGATCCACAACCTGCTTGACGGTTAGAAGCTCATTGTAATCCGGCATCTTGGACTTCCCGTCTTCTCCAAGATAACCCTTCTCTTTGTCCCCGGGGTAAATTACCCTGTTGGGGTCAATAACCGATTCAGCGAAATATTCAACCGGATGTAGGCTCGCCATCCGGGAAAGCTCCGGCCCCACCCCCTTTTGCCCCTCCGCTACCCGAGGAAACGTTTCGCCCTTGACCTCGTGACACTTGTAGCATTCCAACTGGACGAAGACTTCCCTGCCCTGCGCGGGCTCTCCTTTAGGCAGAGTAAACTTCCAATCCGCCGGCATCTCATGCTTTTCCATCCCCTGCTGGCTCGCTTTTTTCACTTTGCCCTCGTTAGAACAGGAGGCGAAGAAAACCAGTCCGGCACCAACAACCAGGATCAAAGTGGCAATAATGGATAGCCTCACCTAACCTCCTGTTCGAAAGGCAAACCGAGGACGGAGCCTGAACATCTGCCACATGCCTAAGGCTATAAGAATCCCACTGAACCACTGCGCTTCGGTCATCCCCAGGCCGACAATCGGGTTGACGCGCCAAAATTCCACCACGAAACGCGCCAATCCCGAGAGGATCAAATAAGCCCAGAAAATCGTCCCGTCAGCGTATCCCTTTTTCCGCAGCGGCCAGAGGATGCCAAAAATAATAACGGACTGGACGAACTCGTAGATCGACGTGGGGTGGACTCTCACTCCCGGCGGATAGGGCACGCCGGTATACGGATGAACCCAGCCAATGACGGCGTTGGTATAAGCTACACCCCAAGGGAGATCGGTCACCGTCCCCCAATCTCCATCGCCAGCGACGTGACATCCGATCCGGCCTATCCCGTAGGCAATCGCCAGCGCGGGGGATGCAATATCAGCGGCCCTAAACCAGGGAATACCTTTGCGCCTGACAACCCAGGTGACGGCCAGGGCGCCGCCCAACATGCCTCCGTACCATGTAAATCCCGCGCCGCTAAAAATAAGATCCCATGGAGAACGGATAAAATGGTCCCATTCTTCGAAAACAAAAAGAAGTCTGGCCCCGGCCAGGCCGCCAATAGCAGCGGCAAAGATGATGGTTGGCGCCATTTCCGGGTCAAAGCGATATCTCTTCAGCTCCAGGGCGACTAACCATCCGGCTGACAGCGCCGCCACAGCCATGAGGGTCCCGAAGCTATATACCGTGAACGGCCCGATCTGAAAAAGAATGGGATACATCAGTTCAATTCACTTCTGTGTACCGCCTTATATCACAAAACGTGTTGCAGGAAAAATTCGGAAAATCGTGCCCTTGTAGTCAACCAAAGAGCCTTCCACCCCTTCTCTTGTATTCCCAAAAAAATAACCTTAATAGAAAATATCATGAGGCTCCTGGTGCAGAGAATCCAAAAGGGGAAGGTGACGGTCGCGGGGGAGCAGATCGGCAGCGCCGCCGCGGGTCTTTGCCTTTTCCTTGGCATCGCCGGAGGGGATACCGAAGAGGACGCCAACTACCTCGCTGACAAGACGGTCGAACTAAGAATCTTTGAGGATGACACGGGAAAATTCAACCGTTCCCTGCAAGACGTTCATGGAGAGATTCTCGTCGTTTCAGAATTTACCCTCTACGGGGACTGCGCCAAGGGAAAACGCCCTTCATTCAGTCAAGCGGCGCCGCCCCAGGAAGCGGAGAGGCTCTACCATTACTTTGTCCAAAGGCTCAAAGACTCGGGCCTCAAAGTGGCCACCGGAAAATTCCAAGCAAAGATGGAAGTCAGCATCACCAATGACGGTCCGGTGACGTTCCTCCTGGAGAGCCGATAGGGATACCTGGTCTATTTTGTCACTTCGTCTATTCGGTCTCTTTGGTCGTTTGGCCGAAGAGGTGACGAGATAGACCAGACGGACGACATGGACGAAATAGACGAGATGCACATCGTTTTATATCAACCCGAGATCCCGCCCAACACGGGCAGCATTGCCCGCCTGTGCGCCGCAACCAACACCCCCCTTCACCTCGTGGCGCCGCTGGGGTTCAAGATCGACGATAAACACCTCAGGCGCGCCGGATTAGACTATTGGAAATATGTGGACGTTCGTTGCCACGACTCTTGGAAAGATTTCTTACGGGAGCACGGCAGAAAACAGCTCCTCTACTTCTCTAAAAAAGCGACTCAGTCCTATACGACAGCGCGCTATCGGAAAGAAAACTTTCTTGTCTTTGGACCGGAGACCCGGGGGCTGCCCCAGGAACTTCTCGATGCTAACGCGGATCGGGCCTACCGGATCCCCATGATGGGACAGGGCGTGCGCAGCCTGAACCTCTCCAACGCGGTGTCCATAGTGCTCTACGAAGCCCTGAGGCAATTAGGAAAAGTGTAGGGGGGGGTTGACGGACCCTCGGATTATGGTTTATGTAAATGCACACTAAATTTGAAGCCACAGGGAGAACTGCTATGAGTATCGGGTTCGTTAAGCCGGGCCGCCTTTTTATCTGCTCTGCTATAGTTGCCATCCTCATCTACTCTGGATACCCCCCCTCTCCTGTCTTTGCCGCTGAAGCAACTGAGAAGAAGGAGCTTTCCGAAACCAAAGATTCCTTTAACCTCATCCTTCCTTATACGGACCTGACGGTAGGTCAAGGACGTTAACTTCAATTCCCGCTATCCGAGCTATCCCATTCGCTCCGTGATGGTTCAGGGAGAAAAATCGACCACTATCGAGTTCAAGGCGAAGGTTCCCGATAAGACCAATCCGGGCAGATACGAGGTCATGGTTTCTGCCAAAGACGAAAGCGGCGCCACGAGTCGCGTCGGAAAGATCTCGTTTCAGGTGACCACGAAGAAGATCGAGACCGGCGGGCTCAAGCTCACCAGCCAGTATCCCGTTTTGGGCACCCCTACGGGACAAACGCTCAAATTTACAGTTGATCTCAAAAACGAGACCAATAAGCCGCTTACCGCCTCCGTGACAGCCCAGGCGCCAACAGGATGGGTGGTGCGCTTCAAGCCTCAATTCGGGGATACTCAGATATCCTCCATCGCACTTAAGGAAAACGCCACCGAGACGTTGAGCGTGGAGATTGATTCCCCGACGCAGGCGGGCGCGGGAGAATTTCCGGTAACAGTGAGGGCGCGCGCCGGGGCCTTTGAGGCCTCAACCAGCCTCAAAGTCACGCTCAAGGGAACCACGGAGCTCGTGGTTGTAACCGCCCAGGGCACGCTGAACACATCGGTCACTGCAGGGACTAAAACGCCCGTTGCCTTCTATGTGGGAAATGGGGGAACCGCTCCCATTCGCAATCTCTCTTTCATCACCAAGAAGCCGGACAAATGGACCATTGACTTCAAGCCTGATAAGATCGATGCCGTTAACCCAGGCAAAGAAAATATCCGTGAGGTCACAATGGAAATCACGGCGCCACCGCGCGCCATTGCCGGCGATTACCTCATTCAACTCACTACTTCGAGCCCGGATACGTCCAAATCATTCGACTTCAGAGTAACAGTTTCAACGCCCACGTTGTGGGGGTGGATCGGGGCTTTGATCGTTGCCGCAGTGGTTATAGGCTTGGGTGTTGTTTTTGTCCGTCTGGGCCGCCGATGAGCGTCATTATTGAAACCGCCAAACTGACCAAGCGCTACCGTGACCTGGTTGCAGTCAACGAACTCAACCTCAAAGTCGAGGAGGGGGAGATTTTTGGTTTTCTCGGACCCAACGGCGCCGGCAAGACGACAACCATTCTGATGCTCCTCGGCCTTAGCGAACCGACGAGCGGGCATGCTGCCGTATGCGGCTTTGATCCGACGCGACTGCCTCTGGAGGTGAAGAAAAGGGTCGGCTACCTGCCTGAAAGTCCCGGCTTCTACGATGATCTCACCGGTCGGGAAAACCTCCTTTACATCGCTCGCTTGAACCGCATTCCCCGGGAAGAGGCCGACCGCAGAATTAGCCGGCTCCTTGAGCAGGTTGGCCTGGCAGATGACGGGGACCGTCTTGCACAAGAGTACTCGCGGGGTATGAAACAGAGACTTGGGATCGCGGAGGTTCTGGTAAAGGAGCCAAAGGTCGTCATCATGGACGAGCCCACATTGGGTATCGATCCTGATGGGGTGACCCGAATCCTCGAGATTATAACAGGACTGAGTCGTGAACGTGGGATGACGATCATGCTCTCTTCCCATTTGCTCCACCAGGTGCAGCAGATCTGTCACAGGATCGGGATCATCGTGAAGGGGAAAATGATCGTCCAGGGGGATATCCATAAGCTGGGAGACGCCATTTTAAAGGAACGCCAGTGGAATTTCCTGCTCGAGGTCGATGGAAAGACCGACGGCCTTGAGACAGAGCTCCGCTCAATATCTGGCATTGCAGCAGTAGAAACGCATGCCAGGGGCTGGCTCCTCCGCTGCACCAAGGATGTGCGGCCGGACTTGGTTTCGCTGGTTACCCAAAAAGGGCTTTCTCTCCTCCAGCTCCGCTCCGAGGACCCAACCCTGGAAGAGATCTATCTGAAATATTTCAGGGAAGCATAATGAGGTCTATTCGGTCTATCCGGTCTATTCGGTCCAGTGGGGAGACGGTCCGACCAGACCGACAAAACAACGAAATAGACCCAACGACGAAAGAGACGGAACGACTATGAATGTGGTTTTTTGGAAAGAACTCGCCGATCATTTCAGCAGCCGTCGTTTCATGATCCTTCTTGCGATCACCGTGCTCACGGGCGCGTGGGCTATCTACGCTGCCGGTCAGTCCATACGGCAGGATGCCGAGGCCACAGCAGCGGAATATGTATTCTTGCTTCTCCTTACGTCGCAAAGCGGAGGTCTCCTGTCCCTAGCGACCTTTCTCGGACTCCTCGGGCCCCTAGTGGGCATCATGCTGGGCTTTGACACCATCAGCGGCGAATATGCGCGCGGGACCTTAAGCCGCGTCCTCTCCCAGCCCATCTACCGCGATAGCCTGATCAACGGAAAATTCCTTGCCGGTCTTGCCACTGTGGCCATCCTATGGGCCTCCATCCTTCTCCTGGTAATAGGACTGGGGATTGTGCTGGTGGGGTTCCCTCCTAATGCTGAAGAGCTATGGCGGATGCTCATTTTCACTATTGTGGGAATCATCTACGTTGGATTCTGGCTCGCGTTAGCGCTGCTCTTCTCTCTCCTGTTCCAGCGGACGGTAACCGCCGCTTTAGGCTCACTGGCGCTTTGGCTCTTTCTTGCCATTTTCGCACCCTTGGTCGCTCAGATTGTTGCTGGCTTTATCGCGCCCGACCCATCCACGCCGGAACAGCTAGCCCGCCAGGCCGATATCGCCGCCATGATCAACCGAATATCCCCGAGCACGCTCTTTGGGGAAAGCGTACACATCCTGCTTAACCCTACAGCGCGCATACTGGGAGTCGCTCTCGCAGAGCAAACGCAGGGAATCTTACTTACGCCTCTGGCTCTAAGCCAGAGCCTCCTTTTGATTTTGCCCCAGCTCACGACGCTTTTCGCCCTCGTGGCTGTCTGCTTCGGCATTTCCTACGTCAAGTTCATGCGGGCGGAGATCCGCGCCTAACCCTATTACTTTTCAAGCGCTCCAAGCGTAGAGAGCCGGCAAGGGTTGTATAACTAGAACTCATCCCCTTGTTCTTACTCTGAATTTAAGGTAAAGATTAATATCTTGACTGTTTATACTCTGATAATTTATATATATACCGTTTATTAATTTTACGAACAGTTACCGTTGCGGAGGAAGAATGGCATACCGAGATCTGCGGGCCTATCTATCGGCCCTTGAGGAAAGGGGAAAGCTCAAGAGAGTAAAAAGGAAGGTGGACAAAGATTGGGAGATCGCCGCGGTCTGTCGCCAGCTCTTTTACAAGATAGCTCCTGAGAAGAGACCGGCGCTGATGTTCGAAAAAGTAAAGGGCTTTGACATCCCGGTGGTCGCCGGAGCGCTTGGGGCCTCGCGGGAGATTTACGCAGTCGGACTGGAGACCGATTCCGTCGAGGGAATCAACCGCAAATGGGATTGCGCCTTAGAGAAACCTATCCCGCCCCGGATCGTCAAGGAAGGGCCCTGTAAGGAGAACATCTTGATGGGCGAGCAGCTAAACATCCTCAAACTTCCCGTGCCGGTGTGGACCGTAGGAGAAGACCCGGGGCCTTTTTTTACTTCGCCCTACGTCATCACCAAGGACCCGGAAACGGGGATCCGCAACGTCGGGACCTATCGCATGCAGGTCAAGGGGCCCAACAAGACCGGCTTCCTCATCGGCAAGGTTCAAGACGCAGCCTGGCACGTGAAAAAAAATGATGACCGGAACAAATCCACTCCAGTAGCGGTCGTCATCGGCGCAGACCCATCCATAGGGTATGTTTCGGTTTCCAAGATGTCCGAAACCCTAGACGAATTTGCCGTCGCAGGAGGACTCCGCGGGGAGCCAGTGGACCTCGTTCCGTGCGAAACAATTCCTCTGGAAGTTCCGGCAACCGCTGAGATCGTGCTTGAAGGCGAGATTCCGCCTAATGCGCGCGAATTGGAGGGCCCCTTCGGAGAGTACACAGGATATATGGGTCCGGCGGGGCAACAGCCCTTCTTTGTCATCAAGTGCATGACTTTCCGGAACAACCCCATCTACCAGGCCTTTATCAGCCAGCGACCGCCTTCGGAATCGAGCTGCATTCGCGGGATAGGCCGAGAGTGGCCGCTATTCAAGCATCTCAAATATGTTCTTAATCTCCCGGTCAAAGACGTGAGACTTAAAGAGGCGGGTGGAAGCGGGGCTTATGTCGTCGTGTCGATGAAAAAGCAGTTCGAAGGTCATGTGAAGCAAACCATGTACGGTATCTGGTCCTTGAGAACCGGCTTTGGAAAAATTACTGTAGTCGTTGATGACGACATCGACATCTGGGATGATTTTGCAATTGACTGGGCGCTTAGCTGGAGAGTGAGACCGGATAGAGACATCTATATCGAGAGAGACATCCAGGCCGTAGGTTTAGATCCTTCTCAAGCTCCTCCCTCGGTCCCTCAACACCACCCGAGCCGGACGGTAGGGTCCCGAGTCGCCATCGACGCCACCAAAAAACACGAGTACCCGGCTATTTCGTTGCCCCCGAAAGAGCACCTGGATTTGGTTGCAGGCAGGTGGAAAGAGTACGGAATCGAGGATTAAGTATTTCTAACCTGAATTGATTTCGTTTCTTGTTCGTCTAAACAGTCAGCCGATAGGTAGGGCAGAAGGGAATATGGAGGTTGCCCCTTTGTCGGGGTAAAGGATCTGCCCGAGTATAGGTCGGACTGAGGACGGGAGCCCGATTCTCTATCAGATGGATTCGTTCGTCTGAGAAGGGAATCGGGCTTTGGTCTTTTCGAAGAATCCCATCTGATAGGGCCTTTGGGATTCTCGATCCTCCGGAGGATGACAACGGATGGTCGAGGCTCTCTACAAGCCGAGAAGGCCCAAGACTTCTCCACTATACCAGTCCATCTCCGGCCATTTCTCTGAGTTCGAGTCTGTCTATGAAGAGCGCTATCAGAAGAGACACGGGGTCTTAAGAGACGTTGTCCGAGAGGTGGTTCACAAGTACCTCGGCTGCGGAGATTTAAAAAAAGGGTTTGCCCGCATCAGGTGCAAGAGTTGCCATCACGAAGTCCTTCTCGCCTTTTCCTGCAAGGGACGTTATTTCTGCCCCTCCTGTCATCAGAAAAGGGTCCTTATGTTCGGAGAGTGGATTACCGAGGAGATCCTTTACGCCTTACCTCATAGGCAATATGTCTTTACCGTCCCCAAGATGCTCAGACCCCATTTCCGATTTGATAGAAAGCTCCTGGGAAAGCTCAGCCAATGCGCCTGTCAGGCCCTTAAGGAGCTCTCCCGTAAAACCCTCAATAACGAAGAAGGCGTCCCGGGGGTAGTTATCTCCATCCAGACATTCGGTGATCTGGTTAATTTCCATCCACACCTACATTGCCTGGTGACAGACGGCTGCTTCATGCCCAACGGTTGGTTTTATGTCCTCCCAGAGATAGACGCGAAAAAGCTAGAAAGCCTCTTCCGCCATAAGGTCCTGAAGCTGCTGCTCAAGGAGAAAAGGATCAGCGAGGAGTGGATAAAAAAGCTCCTTTCCTGGAGAAACTCCGGCTTCAATATCCACAATCAGGTCAAGATCAAAAGCCACGACAGCCGTGGGCGGGAGTCTCTAGCCCAGTATATCCTTCGCTCTCCCTTCTCCCAGGAAAAGATGACCTACCGAGAGGATACCGGCACAGTTCTCTACCGCTCCAAGATGAAACCTGGCTCAAAGAAAAACTTCGCTGTTTTTTCGGTCCTGGATTGGATCGCCACCCTGACAGCCCATATTCCAAATAAAGGGGAACAATTGGTCCGCTACTATGGCTACTACAGCAATGTCTCAAGGGGAAAGAGAAAAAAAGAGAAGCCAGGAGAAGAAACCGAGGTCAGTTGGAAGCCAGAGTTCATCGAGATCGCTCCGCCGCCGGTTTCAAAGGAATTAAAAAAGCGCTGGTCCCGCTTCATCAGAAAGGTCTATGAGACCGACCCCCTTACGTGTCCCAAGTGCCAGGGCGAGATGCGGATCATTGCGTTTATTGACCTGTCTGCGTGTACGCCCAGGCAGACCAGCCTGATGTCATTAAAAAAATCCTTCAACACCTAGGTCTGTGGGAAGAGTCTCACGCCCCGCCAAAAGATTCTCGAATGAAAGAGATTACCCTCGACGCATCCTACAGCCAGTTGATTTAAAAGCCTCTTACCCTAGTTGGGGGCAGATGTCCAGCCTTATCTTCGGACCGGTGCCGAGGTTGACATAACACGTCATTATCGGATATTGTCCCGCTTCAGAACAAGGGGAAACCGTGTCGGGCCGTTTTCGTGGCCGTTCCGAGATCCCCAAGGCTGCTTGCCTGGGGAAGCGGACCCCGAATTTGAGTCCAATGCGGCCAACCGCGAAAAGCAAGTTCCTATCATTCAGTGTTGCCTTGGTGCGTCGGATACGAACAATTGGGCTTTCCGCTCAAGCTGAAACTCGGGAGGAGGAAAACCATGAGACACCTCTTGCTCAGACTGCTTGCCTGCATGCTCGTCGAAGTGTTGACGGTCTCGCTTTCGTTCGCGGGGCAGGCCCAGGACCAAGCCGACTTCGACGATGTCGTCGCGGCGATTCGAGCCGTCCCTTACAACCCCCGGCCGATAGCCACGGATACGAAAGACGTGACGGGAATTTCTAAAGACGATAGCCAGGCCCTGTTTCTCTCGACGTTTACCCGAGTCAAGATACCCGCCCCAGCTAACGGCAGGACTTTCAAAGCCTCGGACCCACCAAACAATCATGATGACATCACGCTTGTGGGTTATGTTGCCGTGCCTTCCGGCCCCCTTCGCCTCTGGGTGATCTTGACCCACGGCGGAGCCGGATCGGGATCCATTGCGGGACAGAGCGGATTCTTGATCCATCTGGCCAACGTTCTCTACGCCAACGGCTTTGCCGTTCTGGCGGTGGACAAGCGGGACGGTCTCTTGAGCCGCTGCGCTTACAAAAACGAGGACAGCGACGGAGACGGCAAGCTCGATCTCGACCCGGAAAACAGCCAGCGGGCGTTTGCGAGCGGAGGCCGCGCGCAGTTCTGCGACAGCCTGCACAATGACTTCCGCCAGCAGCAGGTGAATGCCGAATTTGTCGCCAACAGCTTGATCACGGGCCGGAGCGCGTTCGAAGCCGGAGACATCCTCGCTGCTGCAAAATATGTGCGCGACACCTACGGGGCTGCTAGAATCTCAGTGTTGGGGGGGAGTCACGGGGGGCTCGCCGCCATCCGAGCGGCTTACATCCAGGGCCTTCCGGGCTTCGACTTCCGGAGCGATCTGTTGACCGCGGTTATGGCGATAAGCCCTGTCGCCGATCACAATACCATCCAATACGACTCGTCGGAAACGCAGTTTGCATGCGATCGGGCCGGGTCGGCGAAGTTCTACTCTCTAAACGTCTACGGCTCCGGAATTCGAGATTTCACCGCCGATCCGGTCGGCGCTGTCGACGATTTTTTTGCGATGCTGAACGGCGTCGATCAGCTTCCGGGCGTCACTGCGCATACGTTCATCATCTACACGCTTGCAGACCTCACGGACACGGGAAGGTCTGCTTTTGCGTACAAGGCGATGAGCGACATCATCGGAAAGAACAAAACCAACGGTGTGCAGGGGCCGGGAATCAGCACCTTGATCATGACGCGGCTCGGCCACTTCCACGAGATATGGCAATCGGATCCCTACTGGATGGACAAGGTCATCCTCACCTATTTCAAAAAGCTGATGGCCGACCAGACCATCGCGATCACCGATAATCCTGGATTCTTGAGCCTGGGGTCAAACACGGACAATCCCTTCATCTTCGACGTGGATTTCAAGAAAGAGCAGGAGCTGGACAAGTTCCTCGCCCCCAGTAGCGTAGCTTCCTATCTCGTGGGCCCGACCGGCGCCTGCGGGCTCTAGATCCGAAGGAGGCGTGATGGAACCGGCGCGCTCAATCTCAAAGGCATGGACTCGGTTCGGGTCGTGCCAAAAGAGAAGCCAGGAGAAGAAACCGAGGTCAGTTGGAAGCCAGAGTTCATCGAGATCGCTCCGCCGCCGGTTTCAAAGGAATTAAAAAAGCGCTGGCCCCACTTCATCAGAAAGGTCTATGAGACCGACCCCCTTACGTGTCCCAAGTGCCAGGGCGAGATGCGGATCATTGCGTTTATTGACCAGCCTGATGTCATTAAAAAAATCCTTCAACACCTAGGTCTGTGGGAAGAGTCTCACGCCCCGCCAAAAGATTCTCGAATGAAAGAGATTACCCTCGACGCATCCTACAGCCAGTTGATTTAAAAGCCGCTTACCCTAGTTGGGGGCAGATGTCCAGCCTTATCTTCGGACCGGTGCCGAGGTTGACATGACTGCGCGTTATCGGATACTGTCGAGTCCAAATTTGGGATGAGGGCCAGTCGGTCCTCTCTGCTGGGGTCTTTAGGTTCTCGAAACTGGGCTGGCGCAAGGTCGTCGCATCCCGTTTCGCGTTCCCGGCCGCCTTAGCTCAAAAACAAGTTCCTATTATTTAAATGCCGAAGACGGTAAGCATACGGATGGACGAGGAAGATTACGCCTTCCTGCACAAACTAGCTAAGGAAGGTAAGGAAGACCTTTCCAAGGCCGTGCGGGAAGTCGTGTACAAAGGGCGTGTCATGCTGGCTATAGAGAAGTATAAGAAGGGACAGGCTTCCCTTGGCAAAGCAGCGGAATTGGCAGGCCTGCCGATAGGCCAGATGATAACTCTTCTTGCGGAGTTTGGAGTAGAGAGCAACCTAGAAAAAGAGGATTATCTACAGGGCTTAAAAAATTTGCAGAATGTATGGTAGTACCGGATGGGCCGCCGGGCCACGGGCAGCCCTGCGCGGAAGCCTCAAAACAATTCCTATCATTCATTTCTTTTTCATCTTCTTGGCTGCCGCCGTGATCGACTCGATGATTTTCTTGTAGCCCGTGCAGCGGCAGATATTTCCCTGCATGAAGTGGATGACCTCTTCTTCGGTCGGGTCCGGATTTTCGTCGAGAAGCGTCTTGGCAGTCAGGATCATCCCAGGCGTGCAGAACCCGCATTGAAAACCGCCGTGTTCGATAAACGCGTCTTGCAACGGATGTAGTTTGCCGTTCTGAGCGAGCCCTTCGATGGTCAACACCTCCCGACCTCTCGCCTCAAACGCGAGCAGCGTGCAGGAACTAACCGGGCGGCCGTCCAAGAGCACCGTGCAAGCCCCGCAGACCTGGACATCGCAGGATCGCTTGGCGCCCGTCAATCCCAATCGCTCGCGAACCACATCCAACAGCAGCTCGTGCGGTTCCACCTCAATCTCACTCAGCGCTCCATTGATCGTTAAGGATATTGGAATCAACTGTCCGTGCGCTCGTTTCGACATTGCCTTAGCCATGCAACTCTCCCTGGCTCTCCCCGCCTGATTGACATCGCCCATAGGCCTGCTGAAAAGTCCTCTTCAAAAGCACCTGAACTATGTGCTCCTTGTAATCCTGAGACCCATGCAGATCGCTGATGGCGTCGGAGGCACGGGCGGCAACTTCCCCGGCCCTCCCGAGAGCTTGAGAGGCGTCCTGCAATCCCTTCCCCTTGAGAAGACTCTCGGCCTCCTCGATTCGTTTGGGCGTAGGCCCGACGCAACCTACGGCAACGCGCGCATCCGTGACGGATTTCCCTTCGCCATCCAAGGCCAGAAAAACGGCCACTCCTACGCTCGGCCTCTCCAGATAGCCAAACTTTAGATAAGCCAGGCTCGAACGGGCGGGGGCGAGGGGCATCTCAATCCCGGTGAGAATCTCATCTTCCTCTAAGCAGGTTTCATAGGCACCGACGAAAAACTTCTCTATCGGGATTTCCCGTCTTGCCGATGCCTTCTCAGCAGTCAACTTCGCCCCTAAAACCAGCAGCAGCGTCCCCGGATCCGCATGCGGCTCCGCAAAGCAGAGATTCCCGCCGATAGTGCCCACTTCTCGCACTCGGATATTGGCGACGTTTTCCTCCATCCTAACAAAAGCCGGAAGCCGCTCCTTGAGCGGAGCAGAACCAGCGAGGCTTCGATGCGTGGACAAGGCGCCTATGCGGAGCACGCCGTCCCCCAGTTTTATCTGATCCAGATCCGGAATTTGTTTAATGTTGATCAGTCGCTCGTAGCGGATCAACCCTTCTTTCATGGCCAACAGCAGTTCCGTCCCACCGGCGTAGACCTTCGCGGACTCCCCGTACCGGGCCAAAAGTTCCGCCGCCTCCTCCACGCTCCCGGGCTCTTCTAAACGGAATCGCTTGAGCATCCTAAGGGACCCCTTCCAACCGATTCTTAATTGCCTGGGCAAACTCCTCCATCACTTGGTCCGCCTTACGCTTCATGATGCTATGCCCCAAGGTTGCCAGCTTCCCTACGATATCCACCGAGACTCCGAGGGAGAGAAGGGTTTTCTCCCCGTCTCCTTGCAAACGGACATCGAGTTCGACTTTCAGGCGGCTGCCAACTCTACTGTCACTGCCGGTCCCTTGGGCTCTGATACGAGACATCTCCTGACTTTCCAGAACCTCGATCCGCATAGGAAACTCCACACGGAACGGGCCTACTTTTTCCACCATCATCGCGGTGTAGCTTTTCCCCGCCTCCACCGTACTGGCCTCCTTGCATCCGGGAACACAGGCGATGAAGCGATCCACATCCCAAAGAAACTGCCACACCTTTTCCCTGGAGTTTTGAATCTCTATCTCTTTATCAAAACGCAAGACGGATCTCCTTTCTGCCTGGATTTCTTTTGCTATCAAAACAGCCGAAAACTGGCAAGCCAGACACCCCCGTTCCTTCTGATCTGAGAATGGTTTTCACTGACAGGATATATCCCAACTGGGCCGGGAAAACGTCGGGAAGCGCTACCCTGCCCCAACCACGCTGTCCTTAACGTCTTTGAATGTTTTACCGAGAAAGGCCTTCAGCTTCTTCTTGACTCGCTCCTCAATCTGGCGCACCCGCTCACGACTGATGCCGTACTTCTCGCCAATCTCCCTTAAAGTCAACGGCTCGTCATTCAAAAGGCGCTCACGAAAGATAACCAACTCCTTATCCTTTAGGGCGCGAGCGAACTCCTCCATCTTTTCGCGCAGCACGCGGCGATATTCGGCATCCGCGAGACGCTCCTCCGGCGTCTCCTTGTCGTCAGCCAAAAAATGCAGCAGGGTGACCTCTTCCCCTTCCCCAATCGGAACGTCGGTAGATAAATCCCGGCTGGCGAGGCGCTGCGCCATCTCAACGACCTCACCCTCCTTCACATTCAGGCGCTGCGCCAACAGTTTGGGGCCGGGAGTGAATCCCTCCGCCTCCAGGCGCTCTTTTTCCTTCTGCAAGTTGAAGAAGAGCTTCCGCTGGGCTTGAGTCGTGCCAATCTTGACCATCCGCCAATCGTTCATGATATAGCGGAGGATATAAGCGCGGATCCACCAGACGGCATAAGATGGGAAACGGATGCCCCGATAGGGATCAAAATTTTTAACCGCTTCCATGAGGCCAATGTTCCCCTCCTGAATTAGATCCAGGAGATTTCTAAAGGCCCTCTGGTACTCCCTGGCAACCATTACCACCAGCCGGAGGTTGGAGGTTACAAGCTTGTAGGCGGCCTCGATATTACCAAATTCTTTGTATTCGACAGCCAGCCGGTGTTCTTCTTCCCGGCTCAATAGGTGGTAGCGGCGTATTTCTGCAAGATACCTTTGAAGGAGGTCAAAAGGAACCAGGGCCTTCCCGGACGATTTATCTTCCTCCGCGAGATCAATCTCTTTCGGGAGGTCGGTCTCATCCGCAGGCGGCCCTTCTGTGGGATTTTTTTTCTCACGAGCCATGGGAGATTCCTCACTCAACCGCGTCCACCAGAAGAAAATTTACCCCTTTTGAGACGCCTTTTCAACCAAAGACAGGTGGGACTCCCGGCAGGGATTGAGAAAATAAATAGATGAATAGAAAAGGGAAAAACGGCTAGACGGGCTTGAGCTCCTTGGATACCTTTCTTACCTCGCCGGCTGCGATCTCCCTCAAGGCGACAACGACTTCCCGGTTATCCGACCCAATGAGAGGTTTTGCGCCCTTAAAAAGCTGCCTCGCCCTCCGGGAAGCAAGCAGCACCAGCTCAAATCGATTAGGAACCTTGTTGAGACAATCTTCTACCGTAATCCGTGCCATATGTCACCTCGACTATTTCAATTGAAACAGATTCCGCTGCTGTAGTCAATATGCGGTTGCAAAAATGTTGTAGCAAAAACCTTGACAACAGCCGCTGTTAACCCTATCTTTTCCCCCAGGGGACGAGAGACGCATCAGATGATCCGCGAGCTGTGGAAAAAGCTTAACGCGATTCTCCGGCAGGCATCCACAGGGAATGGCAAGCCCCAGATTCTCGATCCCGCAGAGATTCTCGGAACAGGTTACCGCGATATGCGGCGCCTGGCAGAGCAAATCACAGCCCACGCGGAACGGGCCCCTTACCCTCACGTAGCAGAGCGCTTACGGCAGATAGCTTTTGAGAAACAAAGGTGCGCGACTATTCTCAAGGAAAAAATCCTGGGCCTAGGGCGCGAACTGGAGGAGTCCCAACTGGAGCTCAAGTCGGGGAAAAACCATTGGGAGAGGATGGTGCAAGATCTAGAGGATCAAAAGTCCCTAGAGACGTTCTTTTCGGAACAGGCAGCCCGTTTAGTAGATGAGGCGGCAGAAATTGCCGATCTCCTAAAAAAAGTTGTGGCTGAGCAATTGCCGCATAAAGAAACCCTGCTGGATCTTGTCATGCGTGCGGATCCTCAGGCGGAACAGAACTGATCCCACCCGGGGCTGAATCCCCTCTCATTGTCTACAGGCGGCAAAAAAAAGGATCCGGCACAACCCGCAAAAAGCGCTACGACGAAGCCTCTTCTCCTGTCCTAAGCGATTGTGATATGAGATTTCCTCTATGCTGACGATCAGGCGCGCCCGTGAGCCGAACCAATTGGAAGAGTGTGCCGCGGACCTGGCTCCCGATCTTCTCCGCGCCAAAGAACTCCATCTCTGGTTCGACTTGGACTCTCCGACACAAGCGGAGCTGGATTTCCTGGAAAAGCAACTCCGGATCCACCATCTAACCCTCGAAGACATGGTCAAACAGAATCAGCGTCCCAAGATTGAATCTTTTGAAGACTATATCTACCTCACCATCCACCCGTTCTTCCGAAAGAACAACCTGGAGGTGGAGCCCGCTGAAGTGGATCTGCTTCTGGGGCACCACTGGCTTGCCATGGTTCATTATGGCCCGGTTCCCGGGCTGCTGGAAAACTCGCGCCTGAACAAGCGGCTCGGTCCCGCCCTTGCCCGTGGCTCAGACTTTCTCCTCTACACGATCGTCGATCTCATCGTGGACAGTTGTTTCCCCCTGTTAGATCAGATAGATGAAGAAATCGATGCCTTGGAAGACAAACTATTGGGGCAGCCGGATATCCGGGACATGAATCGGTTGCTCGTCTTGAAGCGGTCGTTGGTACACATCCGCCGCGCCATTGCGCCCCAGCGGGAGGTTTTCAACCAACTTACCCGGCGCGACTTTTCTTTTGTCCGCCCGGAGCACACCGTCTATTTCCGGGACGTCTATGACCACCTGATCCGTATCACGGAAGAGCTGGACAGCCTGCGGGATATCCTCTCGGGCGCGCTTGAGGTTCACCTCTCTTCCATATCAAACCAGCTCAACGTAACGATGAAGCGCCTGACCGCATGGGGGACTATTTTTGTTATCATTACGGCGATCGCAGGGATCTACGGCATGAACTTCGAATACATGCCCGAGTTGACATGGCGCTATGGTTACCTGGCGATCATGGCGCTCATGGGAGCGATCTCGCTCGGACTCTACTTCTACTTTAAGAAAAAGGATTATCTTTGAGGCGGTCCTCGCCTCCACATTAGAAGGAATTATGCCAACGCTATGCGGCTGCTCAAAGGTGTATAAACAGTAAGGGTAAAGAAGGCTTCTAGTGCTCGACCCGTTTTAAACTTTTGCTCCGGGCAAAGGCCATGTCAAGCGCAATCCCTGTGACAATGGCATACCATGCTTCATCCCCGGCGAGACCGCCAGCCTTAAGCGAGCGCCAAAGGCAGATGATCTCTTCTTCGGTCGGGCTTTCTAAGGCATCCCATTCATATGCTTTATTGATGACTTCGCTGTGCCTCATACAAGATAAACTGAGCAATCAATATGCCAGTGGGCTAACTATTTAAAATCCCTGGAGTTTGAATAAGCAGATGGCCAAATATAGGCGAATTTCTCGGCGGAAATTGACAAAATTTGGCAGATTTTGTACCGACCAGGCCCCAAATGACACGGCAAGATCAGGAAAGCGGCCGCTAAGAATCAGTCAACCACGGCAACGCCTGAAATCTCCACCATACAATCCGGATGGTACAGGCCTTTTACCTCTACCATGGTAATGGCCGGAAAGTGCTTGCCAAAAACAGTTCGGTAAGCTGCCCCTATGGCATCCCTATCCGCGAGATAGGCCTGCACGTTCGTTACATACATTGTGAGGACTGCGAACTGGTTAGGTCGGCCCCCCACACCCTCCACAGCCAGTTTGAGATTCTGCACCACCTGTCGGAACTGAGCCACAAAATCGCCCTTGCCGACGACAGATCCATCAGCATCCAAAGGCGCTTGACCGGCAATTAAAACAAGCTTGCCGGAAGAGACCTTCGCCACGTGGGCATAACCGACCGGACGTTCCAATCCGGCAGGATTCAATAGTTCAAAAGGCATGATAGTCTCCTTACTCTCATGATTTCTTTGGATTCCAAGCACTGATGAAATTTTCTATTTCTCCCACCACATCTTGGGAGGCTGAAACATACGGTAGAATCATACGGGTAACGCCGGCCTCCTCGTAAGGTTTGATCTTCTCGCGAACCTCTGCCGCCGAAGTCGCGGGGGCAAGGGGTAGCCCCTCGAACAGGCGATCCGTCACTAAAGCCCTGGCAGCGTGAAACCCTCCTGACTGCCACGCGGATCTCATAGCCTCAACTTCAGCGCCAAAGCCCATTCGGGTCAGAAGGTTGCGGTAATAGTCCGCCAACGCGTAGTAGGTAAGGGCATGACTCAGGGCTTCACGGGCTGCACTGTAATTTTCCGCTACGGAGCAACGCATCTTGCAGATTATTTCCAGGCTGGCGGGGTCCTTCCCCACTTCCTCAGCGCCCCCTTTTACCTCTTCGGCAATGCGTCGAATTTCTCGCGGGTTCGCCATGTTGATCATCACGCCGTCAGTAAGCTTACCAGCCAGACGGCTCATCTTCGGACCAAAAGCCGCGAGGTAGACCGGGATCTTTCTTCCAGATGGCTTAAACGCCAGCTTGAAGCCATGTGCTGAAAAGAATTCTCCATCGAAGTTCAGCTTTTCCCCTCGCATGGCCAAGTTGACGATCTCCAGGTATTCTCTAACCCGTCCCAGAGGGCGATCTAAAGTCAGGCCGTGCCACTTCGCTATGGTCGGGTTGGATACCCCGAGCCCCAGAAGAAAGCGGCCTTGGGAAAGCTCGTCAAGGCCAACAGCCTGAAGCGCAAGGGTAGCCGGTGTGCGCCCTAAAATGTGATAGACCGCCGAGCCGATCTTGAGCCGCTTGGTGACCGCGGCAATAGCGGAAAGCATGACCGTCGGATCTTTGTTATTTGCCTCGCCTCCCCAGGCGCAGCCGAAGCCGTGGAGCTCGGCCAACCGTGCAAGCTCAGGAATAGCGTCCATCGGCAGTTGGGCGCCGGAATTAAACTCGATATCTATCTGCATAAACTAAGATTAACTCGCGGGGAGGCTGGTTGTTAAATTCTCAATCGGAAAAAATACAGCATACCCGATAACATCAAACACCTGACAGATCAAGCCCCTTCTCTGCTGATTCGCCTTGCCTTTGCCCCGTGGCTGAGTTAAAGAGGAGGAAAAAAATGGAAGGAGAAAGATCATGGCCACACAAAAGCCGATCCAGCTCTATGATTCTGCCGCGTCACCGAACTGTCAGAGAGTAAAAGTGGTTTTGGCTGAGAAGAGGCTCCCTTTTGAGGCTATTCCAGTCGATCTGAAACAAAAAGAGCAGAAAAAACCCGATTTCTTGAAACTCAACCCCTACGGCAAGGTGCCCGTGATTATCGACGGGGCGACAGTTCTCTACGAATCGCTAATCATCAATGAATATCTGGAAGAGAAGTATCCCGATCCGCCGCTGATGCCGAGAGAACCTGCCAGGAGGGCAAAGATCCGCATCCTCATCGATTACGGCATGAATCACCTGGATCTCCCCTACCAGAAGATCCGCCTGGAATCGATGAAGGATAAGCAGGAAAGAAACCAAGAGACGATTGAAGGCGCCAAGCGAGAGCTTAGGAATCTCCTGCGGAGGCTGGATGGGGAAATCGGAGACCAGCCCTATCTTGCCGGGGATTTTTCCCTTCTCGATGCGGCTCTCATCCCCCGCTTCCTCCGCATGGAGGGGATGGGAGTCCTGCCGGATGCCTCTTTACCCGGCCTGGGAAAATGGCTGCAGAGAATGAAGGATCGCCCGTCAGTACGGGCCATCATGTGACCGGAGCAATGAAAAATGAAGATTGCACTTTCCATTTTGCATTGAATGTTTATAGCCCTTCTATCTCACCTTTTCCGACCCTTGCTGCGCTATTGGGCCCGCAAGGCCACTGCTACGACGCGGGGCGCCATCCTCGTCCCGGCCTTAGGCGATAAAGTCAAAGTCTTTTGGGGCCCGTATGCCATCCCCCATCTCTTTGCAGCCGATGAGCATGATCTCTTTGTGGCCCAAGGCTACCTGCACGCCCAGGAAAGGCTCTGGCAGATGGACATAAACCGCCGCTTCGTCAGCGGTCGACTGGCAGAAGTCTTGGGCAAAAGCCCAGTCCCCTGGAGAGAGCTTTCGATCCGTTTCCAGGAGAGAACCACCGTAGATTTGGATTTTTTCATCCGTCTCATGGGCATCCGCAGGGCAGCCTGCGCCTCGCTCAAGCTCCTGCCTGAGCCACTGGTCAACCACCTGCTCGCTTACAGCAAAGGCGTCAATCGCTACATTGAGACGCACCTCGAGTCTCTTCCGCTGGAATTTCGCCTCCTCCGCTATGAACCTGAGCCCTGGCGCCCTGAGGACAGCCTTACCATTGGAAAAGGCTTTGCCTTTTTTCTCTCCACTTCCCTCTCTACACGCCTCACCTGGAGCGCCCTCACAGACAAATTAAAGGATCAGGAGGCGAAACTTCGCTCTCTCTCGCCGAGTTACCCGACCGCCGAACCTAGCATCACCCGCGTGGTAGCGAAGGAGGCGCGAGAAATATCAGGTTTTATCAACGGCACTTTCCAGCAGAGCGACTGGCCCATGGGAAAGCAAGGAAGCAATAATTGGGTTGTCGCCCCCTGGCGCTCCTCAACCGGAAATCCTATTCTCTGCAATGACCCCCACCTAAGAATGACACTCCCCTCGGTCTGGTATCTTATGCACCTTAAGGCCGGCCCAACCCGCGAAGAGGGGGATGGAATGGAGGTGTGGGGCGCCTCCATTCCTGGCTCTCCGTACATGCAGCTAGGTCACAACCGCCAGATAGCTTGGGGAGTGACGGCAGCGCTGTGCGATGACGGCGAACTGTATCGAGAGAGAATCCATTCAAAGGAGCCTGATCTTTATCTGGCAGGCGAACACTGGGTAAAAATGGAGCGCGAAGAGGAAAAAATAGCCATCCGGGGCGGAACGGAGGTCAAGAGGCCTATCCGCTTTACCCGTCACGGTCCTGTGATCAGCGATTTCACTCAAGGAAAGAACGGCCCGGCTGAGGAAGTACTGGCTTTTAAATGGACGGCCCATGAACCGAGCCAGGAGCTGCGTTGTCTCTACGGAGTCAATCGCGCGCGCAACTGGAACGAGTTCCTCGAGAGCCTGTCTTACCAAACCGCTCCGACGCTTAACTACGTCTATGCGGACACCGATGGTAACATCGGCTACAGTCTCGCGGGCAAAGTTCCTCTACGACCCTATGCCCCCTCGCTTCTTCCGCTTCCAGGCTGGGACGGCGCTTGTGAATGGCAAGGCTGTATCCCACCGGGCGAGCTCCCTCGTCTCTACAACCCGCCGGAAGGTATGATCGCCACCGCGAACAACCGCATCGCCGACGAGTCTTACCCTTACTATTTGTCGGATCTCTTTGATCCTCCCTACCGCATCCGCCGCATTCGAGAGCTTTTGTCCGCGAAGGAGAAGTTCTCTGTGGAAGACATGGCGGATATCCAGCAAGATGTCGTTTCCGTGCATGCACGGGAATTAATCGCAGTTCTCAAAACTGAGCTTGAGCAGATCGCTCGCAAAGGGCCCCCTTTAAAAGAGGTTGCGGAAAAACTCTTCCAATGGGATGGCGATTGCTCCAAGAGCAGTCTGGAAGCTACGCTCTTTCACGCTTTCCACCAGCGGCTTATGGTGAATCTGCTCGCCCCGGACTTGGGGCAGGAACTCTACCTTGCCTATATTGAAATTTTTAACCAGTCTCTGGTGCCCATCGACAGGATACTTGGCAACCCCCAATCGCCCTGGTTCGCCTCTCGTCCCCGCGGGGAAATGATAGAAAAAAGTCTCCGTGAGACCAGGAAGGAACTTGCCGGCAACCTGGGAGCCGACATGCAAGAATGGAGATGGGGAAAGCTCCATACATTGACCCTGCGCCATCCCTTCGATAGAAATAAGATTCTCGCTCCGCTTTTTTCTATCGGCCCTCTCCCATCCCCAGGGGACGGGGTTACGCCCAACATGGGGTTCTATCGTCACTCTAACCCGTACCAATACGTGGTGGGACCATCGCTAAGGATGATCGTGGATTTGTCCAATTGGCGAAACTCCCGATTTATCCTCCCGTCGGGGCAGTCCGGCCATTGTTTTTCCCCTCACTACAGAGACCAGACAGAGTTGTGGAGGCGAGGCGAGCACATCCGGCTATACCACGAAGAGGCGAACATAGAGGACTGGCCGCTCCTGATTCTTACCCCTGCCGCCGATAGGACTTGACAAAATCCTCCGAGAGAGCCAAGCCCAGGGAAGTGGGCCAAAATCGGGAGGAATTATGATTTCAAACCCTATCTTCTCCGTCGGCGAGCGCAACCGAAGATGGGAGGCCGTGCGCCGCATCATGGCGAAACCGCAGTGGAATTTGGACGCTAGCCTTGCTCCCGGCAACAGCGATAAGGCCTACCCCCGTTATCTGACCCAAATCGGAGGGCGCGGCGGAAGCGCTGACATCGTCTTTCCCCGCGACCCATCAAAGCCGGTTTTTGCCTTTACAGGCTCCGGAAGAAACAAGGCTTTCTGGGAAAAGCGCCTGGGAAGCTGGCGCTCTGATGGCAAGCTCGTCGTTGGTGACGGTGAAGGATCAAAACCTTTAATACAAAAACTCAATGAACTCGGACTCAATAAACCTGGCACGCGGATCGGAATGGCCAAACTCTCTGGCGCTCGCTTTGACCCCGAAGGGTTAGTCCCAGCCACATTCTTGGATAACCTCAAGGCTGGCCTTCCGGGGGTGCAGTTTCTTTCGATGGAGAAATGGGGAGCTGACGCTGGGCCCATTGATGAGGCGGCTATGGTGAAGGGGGCCGAGGAGCACGAGGTGATCCGGCGCTGCGCCCAGGTAGGCGAGAAGGCTATAGAAACGATTCTTCGAACCGCGCGGCCTCCGGCAAGACAACAAGCGGATATCTGGTTCCCCACCTATATGGCGATGTTTGCGGAGACCGGTGAGGATCCGACGCGCCTCTCGATATCGCTCGATGAGCCTTCAAACTCTACTCTGGGAGCGCCGGTGGCGGATCCCCTCAAGGAAGGACAGATTATCAGTCAAGAAATCGATGCTACAGTTCAGGGATACCGGGCCCAGGTCAACCATTCGATTTTTGTCGGGGGAGAAAAAACTCCAGGCTACGGTTATTACAAAACCGCCATGGAAACAGCGATCAAGATCTTCCTCGAATCCATCGCTTTTATCGTTCCAGGAAAGACCACTTGCGGGCAACTCGTGGACTACTACGCCGCAACCGTGGAAAAATTGAACGCTGAGGATAGGTCAGGGGTTGTCCTCCACAGCAGCGGCATAGCGAATCTCTCGCGGCCCAGGCTTGGCCCATCGAACTCTCGAGGGGATGAGGGAATCGTACTTGTGACGGGCATGACGTTCGATTTTAAACCCGCCATTAGACTGAAAAGAGAATTTATCCAAGATACCAATAGGCAAAACCGGACTGTTCAAATAGGCGATCACGTTCTTATCACGCCCAGCGGAGCAACGCGTCTTGGAAAAAGGGAACTGAAGCCCCTGGCAACAGAGGGTTAGCCCCGGAGGGGTTGACAGTGGTGCGGGAATAGGGCATAAGTCCCCTTTTTGGAAAAGGCCGCCCTTTGTCGGCGTCCAGCTTATAGGAGACAACCTATGGAAACCCCAAAAAAAGTTATACCGTGCCTGACCCTTTCAGCCTTCCTTTTCCTGGCCACAGCCCTGTCGGTATCTGCCGTTGAGGTAGGCGACAAGGCCCCGGACTTTGAGCTTCCCAGCACGCAGGGCAGCAGGCTCAAGCTCAGCAGTTTTGCAGGCAAGAAGAACGTTGTTATCCAGTTTTACGTGTTGGATTTTACGCCCGGTTGAATTAGGGAGCTATCGTCCAGTCGGGACGATTACGTCAAATTTGAAGGAGTGGATGCGGAGGTCGTGGGCATCAGCGCTAATGTAGGCTTCTCCCAAAAAGCCTTTGCCGACTTTCTAAAACTCAACTACCCTCTCCTGAGCGATTATCCGGATCTCAAAACGATTCAGGCCTACGGTGTCCTGAACAAAGATCGTCGTCTAGCTCAGCGGTCTTGGTTTATCGTTGATAAAAAAGGGGTTGTCCGTTACAAAAAGGTCCTGAAATCCGGGGAACCTTTTGTCCCCAACGAACTGCTCGTTGAAGAGATTAAAAAGATCAATCAAGGTAGCTAACGCCATTTGTACAACAGGAAAGGAGAACGCAATGCATCAAGTTAAATTTCTATGGGTGGGGCTCCTCGTATTGCTGTCGCTCTTCATCGCCTCCGAACTCTTCGCCCAGGCTGATGTGATCGAGAAGAGACAGAAGTTCATGAAGGCTAACGGCGCGGACGCCAAGGCTGTTAAAAAGGCCGCCGAGGAAAAGAACTACGCAACGGTAGAAGCAAAGGCCAAAGACCTCATGGGCAATTCGGAAAAGATTCCTGGCCTGTTCCCGCAGGGAAGCACCGCGGGAAAAACCAAGGCCAAGGCCGAGATCTGGGACAAGTGGGACGATTTCACCAAGGGCGCGTCCAAGCTGGGAAAGGCAGCGGGCGGCCTAGCCGGAGCGGCCGCGGCCAAAGACGATGCCAAAGTTGAGGCGGGTATTAAAGCCGTGAGCGGCGCCTGCGGCGACTGTCACAAGCCTTTCCGGGCGGAGAAGTATAGTGAATAAATAGCCACCATCCTTTAATAGTTCGGCGCATAGAATTGAAGTTTTAGAACACCGTGGTAGCATAAAGACATGGGCACATTTCACACAGGCTGTAAGGTCGAGAACCACGTAGACCGGTCGAAGTTCGTCCGGCTCCAGAAGGTCCTTGTCGACACGGGAAGTGAGTACACTTGGATCCCAGAGACTAAACTGGAGCAGATTGGAGTCAAGAGGGAGAAAAAAGATCTACGCTTCGTACTGGCCAATGGAGAAGTTGTGACCCGTAGTGTCGGCTTCGCCATTCTGAGAGTTGGAAAGAGCTTCACAATCGACGAAGTCGTTTTCGCTGAGCCCGGCGATCTTCTCCTCCTGGGAGCCCGTACCCTTGAAGGACTGAATCTCACGGTGGATTCGGCCAGAAAGAAGCTCGTGGCAGCCGGTCCCCTCCCTGCCGCCTGATCCTCGCTTCACCCTGAGCGACAGGCCGCCGGAGCGGCGGCAATTCCCGCCAAAAACCCCTTGACAAGATTTCGGTCACTGAGGGATATTCTGAAACAATTTTAGCTTCCAGAATGAAAACTCTCTGTCGGACAATGAGGGGCCGCATCTTTACCTTTGACAT
>JACPSE010000128.1 GCA_016193465.1 Deltaproteobacteria bacterium | reverse complement strand
GGCGTGACGCCAGGGACCGTCGAGGAAATTGCGTACAGTCCCTTGTGGAGGCGAACCAGCCATCCCGACTTGGCGAGATGGTGGAGTGCCTGGCGGAGGTATCCCCCAGACAGCCCGACGGCAGGGGCAAGCTGCCGGGCTCGGGCCGCCGTAAAGATGCGCTCTCCTTCGCCGGCCAGCTTTCTGACCAGTTCGAGGCCGGATCCTGTATGCACTAGATCCTTTCTGGACATTGTTCCTCTTTGTCGAACTATCACGTTATGAAGTCTAGGCGCAATCAAGAGAAATAATAGGGCAATTGTTCGTCCTCGTCAAACTATATCCAGACATAATCTAACGAACCCATGGTCAGATCAACCCTGAGGGAAAAAGGGGAAGCGAACCCTTTCTGCAGAAATTTAAAGGGTTGGCAGTCTTTTCACGTAACCCGCAGCATGACCTCGGAGCGCTGTCTATCTCCCCGCGGCCATAAAAGCATAAAAGCAGATGCCACGGATTGATCACCAGACAATATTCGGCAACGCGGATGCCAGGCTCGCTCGTGTAAGAGATTGGGGTCTACCATCGGGCCTTGGAATCTTGATAATCTGTGTAAAGGTGGCGGGACTTTTGTTGTTTGTTGCGAACTGAACAGTTAACCAAAATGGGCAAGCAGAAGCCGCTGGTCTGCCAGCGTTTGGAAAACATCTTCCGCGCTGCCTCACCCCAGGAATGCTATCCGGCGCGGTTGCGATGACCAAAGGTTCAGAAGTTCCCCTGCGGGTCACCCGCGACTACAACCTGGCGGAGGAGTGGGAGCTTGTTCTCCTTGCCCAAGACCTGTCCCCCAGCGTGCGTCGGACCGAGGATGGCGTCGTCCTCAGCGTACCGGAGGAACAGGTGGAGAGGGCGCTTGCCGGCCTCTCGGCGTACGACAGTGAGAACCCACCAAGACTACAGGAAGAAGATGAGCCGGTAGGATCTCCAAACTTGCTAGCGGGAATCGCCGTCGCGGGGATGCTCCTGGTATTTTTTTCCGCTACCGTTATATGGAACCAGACGGTGCCTTGGTTCGAACGCGGCAGTGCGGATGCTAACCGGATACTTCTTGGCGAGCTCTGGCGTACGGTGACCGCTCTCACCCTGCATGCCGACCTTGTCCATGCGGCGACCAACGCCATCGCCGCCGCTATTTTTTTCGGTGCCGTATCTGGCATGCTGGGTCTGGGGCTCGGTTCCGCTCTCGTCCTGTTGGCCGGTGCCGGCGGAAATCTTGCCAACGCTCTTCTGCACGGTTCCCCTCACGTCTCTATAGGAGCTTCTACTTCCGTTTTTGGCGCTGTCGGCATGCTCGGCAGCCTCGGTATGGTTAGGCGCCGCAGGAGAGCGGTGCGCAGGCGCCGCGCCTGGCTACCCATTGCCGCAGCTCTTGCCCTTCTCGCGATGCTGGGGACGGGAGGACAGCGCGTTGACGTTTGGGCTCACCTCTTCGGTTTATTGCTTGGCGGTGTCTTAGGAGTCCTCATCGCTTTTGTTGCGCCGCATCCGCCTGGGCTCCGTGTCCAGTGGGCCTGCGGTAGCGCGGCACTTGCTGTACTCATCTACTGCTGGACCCTCGCACTTCGTTGAAGGGATCGGTGGAAGGTAAGGGGGATTAAGTGATGCAAGTCGGGTCGGTAGGGTCTGCTTTTGGCTTTTTACGGAGGAAAAAAGACCGAGGGGCGGGATTTCCGGGGACAGTACGCTGCGATTCCGGTGAAGCTCAGGGTCAGGCGTGAATGTGGACTTATTGACTGAGAGTCTGGGCCAGACGTCACCAGGCTCAGGCTCTCCTTTCTAGACTATCTTGGCAGACCGACGCCATCCGCTTCCTGGCTGGATTGTCCTTAGTCCTGGTAAATCGGTGATTCACGCCACGCGTTTCCGCAGCGGGCGAACTGTAAGCTGCATTCCCATCGCTCGTAGAAGAGCCTTAAGACTCTTTAGTTCTGGATTACCTTTCGGGGAAAGTGTCCGATACAGCGTGTTGACGTTCAACTCCGCCTCTGCCGCGAGTTTCGGCACGCCGCCAAAAGCCTTGGATATACGCCGCAGTGCGAGCATCAATTCCTCCTGGTCGCCGTCTTCAAGGATAGAGTTCAAATACTCGGCTGCAAACGCTGGGTCTTTGCGAAAACTCTCTACCGTCGCCTCCTCATGGCTACGGGATGCCGCTGATTTCGATTTCCGTGTCATCCTTGCCTCCGCTGGTAATCGCGCCAATATCTCACGGCTTCTTTCACGTCCGCCGCCTGAGTACGTTTTGAGCCACCACAAAGCAAAAGTACGATTGTCTCTCCCTCTTGGGCGTAATACACCCGGTAACCCGGACCAAAATGGATTCTCAACTCCCAGACTCCCTCCTGGCAGAACCTGTGGTCACCGAAGTTTCCCGCCGTTAAGCGGTCAATCCGCCGCTGAATGACAACGCGCCCTTTCAGATCCTTGAGCTTGTCAAGCCAGTGCTGATACGGGTTCCTGCCCGACGCAGTGACATAATGCCGGATCTCCACTGCAGACATTTTAGCTTATAAGCGAATTATTGCAAGCCAGAGGAAAGGGCGATAGGGGTCGCCCATTAGAAGGCTGGGGTCAAGAGGCACACGGCTCCCCTGTGAAAAGTGTGGTTGAAGTGAGAAGAGGTGGTAGGCAGGATGCGGGATTGAGTGAGATCTCACATCCTGTGGTGATTTGGGATTCCGGGGACAGTATACTGCAATCAAGGGTAGACTATGGCTCCTAGGACCTAATCGTAGCCCATCACAGTGTCTTAGCTCGATCCCTGTCTGCCGTTCTTGCCTGCGCGATGCGCGCAAGCAGGCCGGCACAGGCAGGTCGGCTTTCCGAGGAAGTAGCCGTTCGGCGGTGAGCTCACGGTCGAACCGCGCGTTAATTTTTTTGAGAGCCTTTCATTTCCGAGTCTCTGCTCCAACTCCTTGCCCGACCCTTCCACCTTTTCGTAATTGCGAAAATGAGAAAATATGCCGATCTTAGCTAGACGACGCGTCAGCGCCGGACCGCTGAAACAGTTCAAAGGGGGTGAGTCTCTATCTCTTGCGTCTTTTGAGCCGTGCCCGGAGTTCCTTAAACGAGATCGTGGCCTGCTTCCTGCGCTCTTCGATCAGCTTCCAAAACGCTGGCGAGGTTTGTAGGACCACATCCTCCCAGTCTTTGCCCTCGACCCCGACCAAGACGGCCGCAGGGCGACCCCGCCTGGTTATCACCACGCGCTCTTCCTGAGCAGTATCCACGCACTCTTTGACTTTTTTCTGTAGGTCACGAGCAGTAACGGCTTTCATAGAATATCCTCCGTTTTCCTTCCTACGGGCTTTTTACGGACTGCCCGCACATAGACCACCGCTTTTTCGGTGGAGACATCGTAGAAAACACGGTAATCACCAACTCTCAACTCCCAGACCGGTTGCCCAGCTTCCCATGGGGGGACCAGATTGCTAAGAAGCTTGCGGTTCTTTGTTGGAGTATCGGGCGTATGCGCGAGCTGTTTTTCCATAGCATCCATTATTTGCTTCCTGTAATAAACCGGGATCCTGGCTAGGTCCTTCTCCACATCCTCGGCAACGCGGATCTCGTACACGCATATAGTATTGCATATGCATGTTCAAAAGCAACAGGAAATGTGGCGGGAGTCTCTTAGCCCGATCTTGGCTTTCCCAGGAAGTAGCGCGTGCCATTGGGATGAGATCCTCTTCTTGAGCATTTTTTCGGGGATGTCCGGTTTCTTGCTATAGGCGATAACAAATAGCCCGGACTCGGATGTTGTTCCGTAAGGGAAGCTATGGCGGACGATTTGCAGCTCTTCGCCGTTCTCCTCGATGACGACCCGGCTGATATGCGCGGTAGTACGTCTCAACTTTAATGGCTTAACGTGATGGCGATCGTCCCAGCGACGGTTAAGGATGTGCCAACGATCGTGCGCAGGCTCACCCGTTCGAGATCGCGGAATATCACCAGCGTGGCAAGCACAACCCACATGGGACTAGTTGCGATGAGAGGCGAGACAGTGGCGACAGGGGCCAGGCCAAAGGCAGTGATAAAGAGGAGAAATCCCAAATTCTCAAGCAGGGAAGCGATAATAAGACTTTTTAAGCCTCTCAGGTTCCAGACGGGGCGCTGGAACCTTTTTACAAGAGGTAGAGAGCCGAGATAAAGCGAGAGCGAAGTGACGCCTACCAAAGCCGTGAAGAAAAGTGGATAGTAGGCAATGCCTAGCCCGTAGCGCACGACAGGCTGAATCAGTCCTGAGATGAGCGCTGCGGTTAGAGGAAAGAAGGCATACCACCAACGGTCAGCCGTAAGGCTGTTATCCCGCTGCCAAGTGATGAAAAAAGTTCCTGAGACTACCAGGATTGTACCTGCCAAGACAAGCGGTTTGAGCTCTTCCTTGAGAAAAATGAGCGCGAAGAGCGCGCCAAATAGGGGATAGCTCGACCTTAGAGAGGCGCTGCGGGAAGCTCCCATAGTGGCTACGCCTATGTAGGTGAGCATTCGGATGACGGGCATCACCACGCCTATCCCTACGAATAAAACGGTAGGGAAATAGGATATCTGCGGAATGCTCCCGGACAACAGGACAATGGACCAGAGGACAACCGTTTGGGTCGCAAACGAGATCAGCATCATGGTGACGGGGTTGGAGTGCTTCATGCCAAATCTAGCGGCAATGTTTGCGGCCCCATAGGACATGGCGCACGCGAGGGCCACGATTTGAGGAGGCAAGTTCATAAGTTCCTGTTCTAAAGATATTCTTTGTGGTCAAATCATCTCTGAAAGCGCACGTCAAGTCACACTGAGGAAAGTTCCGTGTCGGACTTGCGTAGGTTGAGTCCAGCGCCGATGGACCTATGCGGTCGCCGTTCGACTAAGCTCACGACAAGCCGTATGGGGGTTCGCCCCTTCGGTAAAACTCGGGTCCCTGAGACTGCCGAAGGGGGGGAGTAGGTCGCCGCCGGATTTGAAGATTAAAAGGCCGGGCTCGAAGCAAGAGCCAAGAGCAGACTTGAGCCCTTATCTAACTCAAGGCTCGCTATTGGCAGGGAGTCCCATCGTCGGTGATTTGTCCAGTGCTGGTTTCATATGTCCATACATCAGCCCCACACCCAGTATGCGAGCCGGTGAGCTTGAAAGATTGCGGTGCTGTTATCTCAGCCTTAACTTTTACATCTGACGTCGGGAAAAATCCTCGTAGCGTAGCGTCGGTACAAGGGTCGCATGCCACGTATACCTGATTAGCTGTGAAGTAGGCTTCCTCGGCTGTGGCGGCGTTTTTCAAATCGGATTGCACCTGGGAGACAAGACCCCTTCTCTGATAGGCCGAGAACTGCGTGATAGCTATAGCAGCCAGAACGCCTAGAATGGCTATGACTACAAGAATCTCGACAAGGGTAAAACCGCCTTCGACCCTGGGTCTCCGTTGGTTCATGATGTTTGTGCCTTTTATTATAAATGCCGACGATATACAAGTATAAATGCCGACGATATACAAGCCACGCCCGCTTTGAGATCCCGCTGCGGTCGCCAAGCTGATGGGCTGGCCCTTTTTGCGCCGACTCTGGTCAGTCCTTGATGCTCTCCTTAGCATCTCGCGATTGAGAGAAGCCCTTGATTACTTAGTTCTTAGTCCTTATTATCCCTTAATACCCGTCTCCTGGCAGCAGGGCCCGCATATCAGGTGACAGCCAGCCATTTATCAAAGGAGGTCTTGAGGAAAATGGCAAAGATCGTATTGGGGCTAGCCACATCGCATAGCCCGCAGGTCAGTGTTCATGTAGACCAGTGGTCCGTGTTGAGGGAAAAGGACGAGCACGACCAGCGACTGGACTACAAAGAATTGCTGAGGCGGGCCAAGCCGGATATCGACCAGGAGATCACCCCCGATAAGATGCGTCAGCGCTACCAGGCCTGCCAGAAAGCCATCGGGCTTCTTGGCGACGTTCTGCGGAAAGCAAACGCCGATGTCATCGTGATATTCGGTGATGATCAACACGAACAGTTTTACGACGACAACATGCCGACCTTTGCGCTCTACCACGGGAAATCCCTTTCGTTAGTCAAGCATTCGGGACGCAATACGGCCGCATGGAAATCTATCGAAGAGAAGGGATGGGCGGAGACAGCCGAGGAGTACCACGCGGCATCGGACTTGGCCGAGCACCTGATCCGATCGCTTGTTAGCGATGAGTTTGACATTGCGCGCTGCAACCGTTTGCGCAAGGAGGTCGGGGTTGGTCACGCCTTCAGTTTCTTATACCGCCGTATTTGGCCTGGCGGCACGCTGCCGATGGTGCCCGTAATGGTCAACACATTTTATCCGCCAAATCAGCCGACACCCAAGCGCTGTTACGCGTTGGGTCGGGCTGTGCGCAGGGCTATAGAGTCGTGGGACGGGAGCCGGCGAGTTGCGGTGATGGCCTCTGGTGGGCTCAGCCATGTGATCATCGACGAAGAACTGGACCGGCGCACCATCGAGGGGCTGATTAAAAAGGACCCTGAGAGTTTGTGGCGGCTGCCACGGGAAAAGCTTCGCGGCGGAACCTCGGAGATACTCAACTGGGTCGCTCTCGCTGGAGTCGTCGAGACGATGGAGATGACGCTCGTGGACTACGTACCCGCTTACCGCTCGCCTGCCGGCACCGGCTGTGGCATGGGCTTTAGCTACTGGATATAGGAGGGATCGCAATGGCGAAGAGGAAGGTTTTGAAAGAAGGGTTGCCGCACCATCGCAATCCTATTCCGACCGCCATCAAGATCGGCCAGATGGTTTTCTCCTCCGCCATCGGAGGGCATGACCCAGAGACGAATGCGACTCCTAAAGAACCGGAGCGCCAAGTAGAGTTGGCCTTTGAAAATGTGCGCAGGGTGATGAAGGCCGCGGGCGGGACGACCGATGATATTGCTAAGATAACGGTTTTCCTTAAAGATATGAAACACCGGGAGGTGGTAAATCAGGAGTGGCTGAAGATGTTTCCGGATGAAGAGAACAGGCCGGTCCGTCACGCCATCAAGGCCGACCTTCCCGGGGATCTAGTGGTGCAGTTGGAGATTCTGGCTGTTCTCTGACGCCGGGCTGCAAAAAAATTAGCAGGAACTCATGTGGCTCATGACAATCTGGTAGAACGTTTGGCTAAGCTCGACACCTGTGCGGTTTCGGATGCCTTGGATCGTCTGGGACTGAGAGGCGCGACCTTCGGTGTTCGACCGCTGTGGGCCTGCCCGCGAATCGTTGGGCGCGCCGTGACGGTCAGAATCAAACCCGCTGGGTTGGAAAAACCGAAACAGCATCTCGGCACGCCGGCGATCGAAGCGGCCCAACCGGGAGATATCATAGTTATCGACAGCGGCGGACGGCTGGATGTTTCGGCCTGGGGCGGGCTGTTATCCCTGGCGTCCAAAATTAAAGGGCTGAGCGGTGTGGTCATTGACGGGGCTTGTAGAGACATTGACGAGAGCCGAGAAGCGGGATTCCCGGTTTATGCGCGCGCGGTTGTCCCGATGACGGCGCGGGGGAGGGTGGTGCAGGACTTTTTTAACCAGGAGATTCAGTTCGCCGGCGTTCAAGTGCACCCCGGGGATCTGGTCATTGCGGACGGCAGCGGGGTTGTTTTCATCCCGCGGGAGAAAGAAGAGGCGGCGATTCAAGAAGCCGAGGCGGTGGCGCAGCAGGAGGCCAGGATGGCGGATGGGATTCGCAAAGGTCTCTCCGTCGTCGAAGTGCTGGAGAAGCTCGGTTACGAGTCAATGGTGAATAAGGAGAAAAAGGGGAAGTAAGCCGATGGATGTGATCCCTGAGGAATTTAACAAACTCTCGGTCGCGGCGGTCTCGGATGCCCTGGATCGCCTGGGAATTCATGGAGCATGTTTGGGAATTTCACCGCTGGCGACAGGATACAAGATGGCGGGCAGGGCATTTACCATCAAATACATCCCTGTCGGGGTAGAGAGGGGAACGGTGGGCGACTATATCGACGATGTTCCGCCAGGCCAGGTAGTGGTCCTGGATAATAGCGGCCGGCTCGACTGCACGGTCTGGGGTGATATCCTGACCTCCATCGCGCACAAACGAAAGATCGGGGGAACCGTGATTCACGGCGTCTGCCGCGATGTGGCCCGGAGCTTCGAGCTTCGCTACCCTATCTTCAGCCGGGGAAAGTTTATGCGCACGGGAAAAGACCGGGTTCAGGTGGATGGGATGAACGTGCCGGTCTCTCTCGGCGATGTCCAGGTGCGGGAGGGAGACATCGTGCTGGGGAGCGACGACGGCGTTGTCGTGGTGCCGAGAGAGCGAGAAGAGGAAGCGCTTGCGGTTGCGCAGTCCATCTCGGAGGCGGAGGAGAAGATCCTTACCGATGCGTTGAAGGGGAGGCGGCTGGACGGAGTTAGAAAAAGGTACAAGTACCACGAGCTCCAGCGCCGCTAGACATCTGGGGAAAAATTGCAAAATGAAAATTGCAAAGCGCAATTTTCAAATTCTTTCCATTTGCATTCTGCATTTTGTATTGAGCAAAGCGCTTGGTTGAAATCATGCAAGGAATTGTCCGTCCTGATTCGGATCTCATCGAGCGCGCCCTCCGTTTTGGTTCCGCAACCTTGCACGAGGCGGCTGGAAAGAGGGGCGCTTTTCCTTACGGCATCAAGCCCGTCTCGCCGGGGATGAGGCTTTGCGGTCCCGCTGTTACTGTTAGCTCTCCTCCCATGGACAACCTCACGATCCATCAGGCGATTTACCAGGCGCTACCCGGTGATGTCCTCGTGGTCGTGGTCGGGGGCGAATATGAGGGCGGTTATTGGGGAGAGATCATGACTTTTGCGGCCGGGCAGCGCAGAATCGGCGGCTTGGTTATCGACGGCTGCGTGCGCGATGCCGATTTGATCGCACAGATGGCCTTTCCAGTTTTTTCCCGTGGGCTCTCGATTCGGGGCACCGACAAAAAAGGTGGAGGGCGCATCAATGCCGCGGTTGCCGTAGGGGAGGTGACGGTTCATCCTGGCGATCTCGTGGTGGGAGATCGGGACGGCGTGGTGGTTATCCCGCGTCAGGACGTCGCCTCCGTTCTGGAAGAGGCTCGCAAGAGAGAAGCGAAGGAAGATCGGGTGAAGAGAGATCTTGCCGCGGGCAAATCGACTTTGGAGATCTACGGTTGGGACGGCAAATGAATTCAAAGCCAGCCTGCAAGCCTATCGCCTACTTTCACCGCTTCACCTCAGGAACCCACAGCCGGATCTGTCTTACCTTCCGTCATGTTTAGAGCTCCAGCGTGCTCGGGGCAAAAAGATCTTCAATCTTCAGTTTCTCGGGGGTCAACCCCTGTTCATAGGAGTAGTCGATAATGGTCTCGAGCATCCCCCGGTTGGCTTGAACGCCGTAAGGGAATGGATCATCGCCGACTATTTCCCTGGTCATCTTCAAGTACTCAGCCCCGAAGATTAACCCTGACGGGATACTCTCCGCGAGCGTACGTTGGGCCAGCTCCTTGGCCTTCACGAATGCCATGTAGAGGTTGAAAGCCAGCCACGGATAGCTCCTGTAAACATCGCCTCGGATGATATAGGCGTGATTGGCCGGGATGTAGCCGTGTTTTTTGACGAATCTCGCCCCTTCCGCGATTCTGTCCGGGAAAAGCGGCTTCACCTTGCTCCAGTCCCCACCTCGCGCTCGAATGCGGGTGGATCTGTCTATGATGTTTGTCTCGCCTCGGAATGCCCGGTGCACTGAGGCCACGTCGATCTCATGGTTGACAAGCATCGAGGCCAGGCTTTTGTCGGGCGGAATTCTGTGGAAAGATATCCCTTTGGGCGGGCTAAAACCTGTTGCCCCGCCGTGACTGAACTCCTCGCTCCGCTCCATATACCAGTGCACCTTGTACTGGGAGACTCCAAAGTCATGCTCCAGGATCCCTCGCGTCCACAGAGAGGCCGTCTGTTGATACTCCCCCACCCCTATTCTCTTTCCGATAATATCGCCCGGTTCTTTGATTCCAGAGCCCGTATGATAGGAGAGCTGGGCATGCATGAAGCGTCTCGAAGGAAACACAGGTATAGCAATCATATCCATGCCGCGTGACCTGGCTATGAGATAGGAGGAGAGGGACATCTCAGAGATCTCAAACTCTTGAAATTTTAGCTGGCGCCAGAAGGTCTCGGAGGGGTCCGAATAGGTAGGCACCAGCTCAACCCCCTCCGGTTCGACGGTGCCATCCATGAGAGGCTTGACCCTTTCGTTAACTCCGGAAATCAAACTAAGCTTTAACCTCGCCATGTGTCTCGCCGCTCCTTGTCAAGACCCGCAACTGGGAAGCCACCTGCTTGTACGATAATCGGGATCGGGAAATCAAGCCCGCTCGCCTTCAGGTCCGCAACGGATTAGTCTCACTCTGATTTCATCTTCAGCGGCCGACATCTCCACCAACGACGCCGAAGTGGATTGACTTCTGATTTTGCCATGGGCTAGGATCTCGTCCAATTTACTACTGTACATAAAACCGTGTCCTTCTCATATCCCATGAAAGCAGCGGAATCACAAGCGATTGAAAAGCTGCCGCGCTAATGCCGGCCCGCCTATGTTGACAAACAAGAGCGCCAGGAAAGCAAACCGCCAGCCCATACTGAGATTCGGGATCGCCGGCCTGGGGGGGGCAGCCGCTTCGATGCTCCCTAGCATCGCCAGGCATCCAGGCGTGAAGATTACGGCAGGCGCCGACTTGAGGGAAGAGGCTCGGGAGAAGTTCCGGGGCGAGTTCCAGGCAGAGGTCTATGAAAAGGTGGAGGATCTTTGCAAGAGCAGGAATATTGATGCGGTCTATATTGCTACGCCGCATGAATTTCATGCCGCTCACGTGATGATGGCCGCGGACTATCGTAAGCACGTGATTGTCGAGAAGCCGATGGCGCTCACGATCGAAGACTGTGAGAGGATGAATGCCGCGGCGGAACGGAACGGGATCCGGCTCCTCGTTGGCCATACGCACTCTTTTGACCCGCCGATTCTTAAGATACGCGAGATCGTGCGTGGCGGCGAGCTTGGCCGACTGGGGATGATCCATACCTGGAACTTCACCAATTTTCTCTACCGGCCCCGAAGACCGGAGGAGCTGGACACAAACCTGGGCGGTGGTGTTATCTTTAATCAGGTTCCACACCAGATTGATATCGTGAGATGGATTGGAGGAGGGCTGGTAAGGAGCGTGCGATCCACGACCGGCATCTGGGATCCGACCCGTCCGACAGAGGGGAGCCATGCAACCTATCTGGAATTTCTCGACGGGGCAGCGGCCACGGTGGTGTACAGCGGTTATGATCATTTCGATACAGACGAGTTTCATTTTTGGATTGGGGAAAGCGGAGAGCCTAAGGAGCCAGGGCATGGCCGGACCCGCAAGGCGCTCAGGAACGTGACGGATCCCCACGAGGAGGCCCGGCTCAGGGCGTCGAGCGGATACGGCGGTAGCCGGCAGCGACGGGCCATATTGAGCGCGGAGCAGAGGGAGAGACATCATCCCCATTTCGGGATTACGATCGTGAGCTGTGAACGGGGTGACATGCGGCCTTCGCCCGATGGCGTGTTGATCTATGACAACGAAGGAAAACGACAAATCCCGGTAACGCTTGGCAGGGTTGCGCCCGACAAAGGGAGGGTCATCGATGAATTCTACGATGCCGTAGTCAACGATGGGCCTCTCTACCACGATGGGCGTTGGGGCGAAGCAACGTTGGAGGTATGCCTGGCCATTCTCCGCTCGGCGCGCGAGAAGCGCGAGGTCTCCTTATCCCACCAAGTGGCGAATAGGGATTAAAACTTGGCGCGGATGGAGTATGGCCTATACCGCTGTCGATTTCATGCCCTGGATGTCGCGTCATACTCAGGCGCATTCTCTAATTGCTCGAGGCGCGAGTATCCGATCAACTTGTAGATCCGGTTCGTTGCGGAGATCAACCGTACCGGACTTGCCGGATCGGCATTAAAGTGCTGGTGAATCGTGTTGTGGGGGATATAAACCATGTCCCCCGCCTGCCACTCCCAGCGACTGGGCTCTTTGGCAATTCGGGCATAGTACTTGTCAGTGATCTCAACGTCCACCTCCCAGTGGAGGTCATAACCTCGCCCCTCCAACACGTAGAAGATCTCGTCAGCCATCTGCCACTGCTTGCCCGAGCGGCTGCCAAGAGGGATCTCTTGAAGCTGCACGTCAATCGCCTTGACCCGAAGGGGAACCGACGCGTCCGCGAGCAGCCGGATCCGCCCGTGCGGGGTCATCTGCCAGGGGGTATCATTCGGCTTGATGATTTTCTTGAGAGATGTGTCCTCGGCTGCCCGAATAATCGGCAGCTCCACTGTCGGTCCCCAGCGGGGGTCCTCAAGCGGCGGCATTGTTCCGAGGGGACCCTGTTGGTGCAGTCCGAGAAATAACCACAGAGGCTTTGCCTTCATAACCAGGGCGACCGCGCCGTGTTCCGGGTCGAGGTTGTTGTGCCAGTGCACCGAATCGTTATGGACAGCTACGGCGTCGCCGGTCTCCCAGTCGTAGCGGACGCCGTCATGCATGTCAAAGCCGCGCCCCTCGATGATGTAGAAGAACGCCTCGTTCTGATGCCCATGGCCCTTGTCGCGCGCGCCTGGACCCAGGGTTACGAAGTGAGACTGTAGACTCTGGGTTACAAAGGGCTCATTGGCTGGGCTGATGATGTTCTTCTCGCGCGCTCCGCCATCGAGATAGTCACGGTAATCTTTTCTGATCACGCGCGGGACCTCAGCCAGGCGTCGCCGACGGGCTTCCGTCAATGAGTAGGTCTGGCTCTCGACGTTTTTCACGAACACGCGCGGCTTCGCATATCTAGCGGGTGGGTTAGCCATTTTCTTTATCTCCTTAGTGATTGCTTATGTTCATGGCAACTAATATATGCTTCAGGGATTGTCAAGCCACCTCAGGCTTGGGTAGTGTCCTAATTTGAATATTCCAAATCCTATGTGCTCCTGTTTACTTCTGCCGCGGATCCCTGAGCACCGCATCCGGCTGCTTGAGCTTGTCTTGGCGCATGAGCTTCACTGTCTGGACGAGACTTCGGGCTGCGTTGCGCACCTCCTCGTGAAAATCCCTGTCTTTATCG
>JACPSE010000127.1 GCA_016193465.1 Deltaproteobacteria bacterium | reverse complement strand
GGATATCCTTCTGGTGAGCGGAACTTGCAATGAAAATATCGTTATTCGGGATGATGTCCTTAGAATCCCTCTGGACGGTCAGGGGACAGCGACCATTAGTGGCCCTGATGCCACCCTGGACACTATCGATGTGAGAGGGAGAGGGATTACTATAAGAGGTTTTAACGTTACTGGAGGCCGGGATGGGATCAGAATATTTAGGGGTGGGACGGCGGCAAACATCGACGGGAATAGCATCCAGAGTACCGGGAGAAATGGAATCAGTGTATCTAGGAATAGCTCCGCCTCGATCACAAACAATACAGAATGTCAGTGTTGGGATCGGGCTGTAAGCTTCGATGGTACATGTATCAACGCCACTACTCCGTAGTTCGGGTTTTTTGGCTTACTATCTCTCACAGGCCGAGCCCACATTTTGGGTGAGAAAAGAGATGACCTCTTCTCTCACCCCCTCCGTTGGCAAACGGTGGCCGGCGTCGGGGAAGATGGCGAAGTGATAGGGTTTTCCTAGGGCCTCCAGACGATCGCGCAGCAGGAATGCCTGATTGGTGGGCACCAGTTGGTCATTGCCTCCGTGCAAGATCAACGTTGGGGCCTTCCAGCGTGAAACTTCAGGAAGCACGCTGAACAAGTACGGGTTGGCGTCTCCATTGGGATTGAGCGATCGACGTACCCATTGCGCGGGAGTATCACTGTAAAGACGTCCGAGATCGTAGGCCCCGGAGTGGAGAATAACACCACGGAGGCCTTGGATTTTATCCACGAGCGTTGCTGCGAACACCGCGCCGCGCGATAAGCCATAGAGCATGACGCTTTTTTTATCGATCCATGGGAGTTCGCGCACCTTGGCGATTCCGTCTAAGACGACACCTGCAATAATGTCTTTGTCTCTGTCCCCTTCGATCTCAGTCATTCCGTAACCGGGTAAGGAGATAGCCAGGCCGGCATAGCAAAGCTCCGCGGAGAACTGTTCAGCCACAGGAATAGTCCGTTTCGCTCCCGCCCGCACCCAACTGTCACCGTGCAGCAAAACGATCAGAGGGAACGGCCCGTCACCTTTAGGGCGGATAAGATAAGCCTCAGCTTTTCCTCCCTGGCTGTCGTAGAAGAATTGCACTGTGGCCCCGGCAGGCGAGCTGGCGAGGTTTCGCAGAGGCATAGTTTGAACGCAGCCAAAGAGGATGCTTACTGGGATGAGAAAAAGATAATGTTTCCACTGCATATTAACATTATACCCTAATTTTAAAGGAAAATAAAGCCTTATGCATAAAATGTTAAGATATGAAATATTAGGCCAGTGGGCTCGCTTTCCTACCAATAGCCATGTTGGGCTTGCCGCACCGAGCGATGCTCGTCCCACAGGCAAAGCCCAGGGTTGCACGCGCTCCAAGGTTCAAGTATCAATGACGTAGATATGGCTGGAAAGCGGCTGCGGCTTGTTTGGTTGTCGTTGTTCCCTCTAGCGCTTCTCTCGTGCGCCGGGTCTAAAGGCCCTCGTGCGGTGCTCCGCGTTGGTTTTGTTCCCTCCGAGAATGTTCAGCAGGTAGCGCAAAACGCGCAGCCGATTGTAGAGATTCTGGAGCGGAAGCTCGGTGTCGAAGTTCAACCCTTTGTGGCAACAGACTACACTGGGGTCGTCGAGGCCCTGCGCGCCGATAAACTCGATATCGCCTTTCTCAGCCCCGCTTCCTACGTGCTGGCGAAGAACGAGGCCGATGTCAAGGTCGTGCTAAAATCTCACCGCAAAGGCCTTCCCTATTACTATGCGGCAATCATCACCCACAGCGATAGCGGTATTCGGACATTGAGGGACCTGCGCAACAAGACCTTTGCCTTCGGCGATCCGCTCTCCACCACCGGCCATGTCTTTCCCAAGAAGATGTTCAAGGAAAACGGCATCGATCCGACCAAGGATTTTAAGAACATCCTCTATTCGGGCGGCCACGACGCGACCGTACTGGCGGTGCTCAACCGCAAAGTCGACGCAGGGGCCACCTTCGCCAATTTTACCGATGGGAAGGACGCCGCGTGGATTCAGTATTTGAAAAATCCCGAAGAGCAGAAAAAGATCCGCGCCATTGCCTATTCCGAGCCGATTCCGGCGGATAATCTTGTTATCAGCTCCCATACGGACCCTGGTCTTGCCAAAAAGGTGCAGGACATTTTTCTCGAACTCAGTCAGGACCCTGCGGGGCGACAGAAATTGAGAGATCTCTATCAGATTGACGGCTTTGTCTCGGCGAGCGACCAGGATTACGATTCCGTGCGCGAGGCCTTTAAGATTGCGGGCATCAATCTACAGGAGGCTCTGAGCAAGAGGAGAAAGTAAAAAGTCAAAGATCTATGACTATCCTCGAGATCAAAGGACTCCACAAGTCCTACGGTGATTCGGTGCATGTGCTCCGTGGCATCTCTTTGAAAGTAGAGCAGGGGGAGTTCCTGGGTCTCATCGGATTAAGCGGCGCGGGAAAATCAACGCTGCTGCGCTGCATCAATCGTCTTATCGAGCCCAGCTCAGGCGAGATTCTGTTTCCACAGGCGATCTTCGGGGATCAGGCAGACGGTTCGTGGAGGGATGTCCTGAAGCTCAGCCGTCGCGAGCTACGTCTGCTGCGCCGCAAGGTAGGAATGGTCTTTCAACAGTTTAATATCGTGAAGCGGCTCTCTGTAATTGAGAATGTTTTGTCGGGGGGATTGGGCTACCAGCCTGCGATTAAGAGTTGCCTGCGGCTTTTCTCCAGGGAGGAGAGGCGCCGCGCCCTAATGAACCTTGATCGGGTGGGGCTTTTGGATCATGCCTACAAGCGGGCCGACGAGCTCAGCGGCGGGGAGCAACAAAGGGTGGCGATTGCTCGAACGCTGATGCAAAACCCGGCAATCATCCTCGCGGATGAGCCGGTCTCCAACCTCGATCCCAGGCTCTCGCGCCTGATCCTGGATATCCTTAAGCGGATCTGCCTTGAGGACGGGATTACAACGCTGGCAAGCCTCCACACCCTGGATCTGGCCCGGGAATACGCGGACCGAGTCGTCGCGCTAAGGCAGGGGCGGGTCTTTTTCGACGGCCCGACCAAGGAATTGACCGATGCCGTCGTAGAAGAAGTCTACCAGGGGGCGAAGTGAGTTTTGAACGTGCCGGGCTTCAGCTCTTTGCTTCGGCGCCGCTCGGCGCCTTTTGCCGCTCCAGAGCCTTTTCTATAACGATTCGAAGATGGTCTGCATCAAAGGGTTTAGTGATGAGATCGTAAGCCCCTTCCTTCGTCGCCTCGGCCAACCGTTCGATAGTCCCGTAGGCTGTGATCATGACTACTGGGGGCCCATGTCCTCTACGGCGGAGCTCTTTTAGAACCTCAAGCCCGCTCATGCCCGGCATCATGTAGTCCAAAAGAACAAGATCCGGCGCGAAGGAATCGACTTTTTCGAGCGCCTCTTCGCCGTTCCTGGCGCTCTCGACTGTGTAATCGCGGGCGGCCAGCTCCCGCTCCAGGAGTTCCAAGTTGAGCGGCTCGTCGTCCACAATCAATATTTTTTCCCTCGCCATCTGGCTCAGAGTATCCATAAGCGCCATAAGCCTACCCGCACGGCCCAACAGAGTCGCCATGGGCAAGGTGGGCGTTGAGTGAGCTCGCGTCCACCCATATAGTTTGCGCTGCCCGCGTGCCTGGTCTGTGGCAAATCAATCGCTGGTTTAAGTTATAGATGCGAATGGCGTTCAAGTAACCGACCTTGCGGGCAAGGTCCGGAGGCAGTTGATTCAGAAGCTCTCTGTGGAGTGGGATCCAGTCCTCGCCCTGATCTGCAGGATATTTCGCGTCTGTCCCGATAGTGAAGCGATCCGGAAACGAGCGGATAAGATCCAGCCATCCGGACCTGAGCTGGCCAGCGCCATCAAGGGGACGATTGGTCAGACTGCGGCGGAATTTGATGTTCATGTAGAGATTGGGGTGATCCTCAAGCAGACGGCGCATAAGCTTCACTGTCCTCTGGTCAGTGTTGTCCCAGCCCGCGTGGACCCAGACGATGCGCGCTCTGCGGTTATGCGATAACAGCGTTTCAAGGGCCGTAATGTTTTCAGGGAAAGTCGCAGGGTTAGGGTTAGTTTCCCTCGGATGCGTCCAGCAGACAGTGGTGATCTCACATAAACTGTCGCGGGGAGTGTTCTCGGTCAGTGCCTCCATGTGCAGGTCTATGGGGACGCCATAGCGAGCGGCAATGTCAGCTAAGCGAAGAAACAACGGATGGTCCGGCTGGGCGCTGATGTAAGGGTGGCCTCGTCTCAAAGAGAAGTGCTCCCCGACCATTTCTCCAAACCCTATGGCCCCTTGACGGAGAATCTCAAGGGCTGCTGACTCAAAACTGGCCAATGCCTCGGGAGATACGGGGTCGGGTGCATCCTGAATTTTGCTGTTGAGTGTCCATCCGCCACCAAGGAAAGCGAACCTATCAGGGTATTGGGCTGCAATCCCAGCCACATCATCTTCGTCAGCCTCCTGGCCCAACGGCACCGGCATGATCAGCATCTGTTGTATGCCTTCAGCGTCCATGGTGGCCAGTGCAGCCTCAACACCGCCCTCTTCAAATGCCAGCTCGATGTGGCCGTGCGTGTCAATGTACGCTACCTCGATGGGATTGCCTTCCTGAGCCAGGATCCGCGTCGTTACGGGTACGCTTAGAAGCGCCACGAGCGCAAGTGCCCCCGTAGCCACAGTGATGCATTTAGTGGACAACTTTATGATCTGCATGTTTCCTCCTCAGTCGTTGCGAGATCCTTCAGCGAACCTCCTCTGGGTTTATCTATTTCCTACAAGAGCAGAATGAGTGTTTAGCTATAGCCCCCCTCCAAGTACAGCAGGATCATCATCGATGATCATCAGCATTGCAGTGCTCGGACCCCCAAGCCTAGCATTGCCGCCAGGATTGCTCGGGTTGCTCAGCGCCAAAGCCGCCGTCTCGTTACCCTCCCTGTCCCCGTCATTCAGGATCGTCACCTCAAAGCTCTTAGTCGTGTCGCTGGCAGTGAAAGTCAGTGTCCCGCTGGTCGGGACATAGTCGGAGCCGGCGGTGGCCGTGTCATCGCTGGTTGCGTAATCGACGCTCACATCGTTAGCCGTATCGCCAATCCGGGTCACCTCGATGGTAGCTATTCCGTCGCCCTCACGGACGACATAGGCGCCTTGGCTGAAGTGAAAGACCACGTCATCATTGAGGATCGTCAATACCGCAGTATCCGGCGTTGCCAGCGCAGCGTGGCCTACCGGATTAACCGGGTCCCTCAAGAGCATGTTTACCGTCTCATGGCTTTCCGGCCCTAAATCATCAAGGATCGTTACATCAAAGCTCTGTGTGGTCTGGCCAGGGCTAAAAGTGAGCCTCCCAGTGGTTGCGACGTAATCGGTTCCTGCGGTTGCTGTGCCCCCGCCAACCGTAGCGTATTCCACGCTCACGCTTACCCCAGGGGGCAGAGCCCCCATACGGCGAACGGTAATGGTTGCCTGCCCGCCCGATTCGCTCACACTGTAGGTTGCGCTGCTGAAGCGGAAGGCGACATCATCGTTCAATATTCTCAGCACAGCGGCGCTCGGAGTCCCGAGGGTTGCCCCACCGCTCGGGTTTTGCGGATTACTCAGCGCGAGATTTACCGTTTCGTGAGGTTCGGGGATGGTGTCGCTTATAATACCGACCCCAAAGGCCCTAGTCGTCTCGCCGGGGCCAAAGGCCAGCGTCCCACTGGTCCCTACAAAGTCCACCCCTACTGTGGCAGTACCCAGGATTGTAGCAAAATTGACGCTTACTGTGCCTGACATATCACCGAGCCGCTGTACCTCTATGGTTGCAGTGGCAGCGGACTCGGAGACGCTGTAGGAGGCGCTGCTAAACTGAAACGCCACGTCCTCATCGAGGATCGTTAATAGTGCGGTGTTTGGGCTGTCAAGCGCCGCGGTGCCATTGGGATTAGTCGCATTGCTGAGACTGAGATCGCATTGCTGAGACTGAGATTAACAGTCTCGTTGCCTTCTACAAGCGAGTCGTTCACGATCGAGATTGTAAAGCTTTTGGTGAACTCGCCGGGACTAAAGGTCAATGTTCCACTGGTCGGCACGTAGTCGGGCTGGAAATCACCAATCGCCGTTCCATCACTCGTGTAGAAATCGACCGCTACGTTATTTGTAGTCTCACCGATCCGCTCCACCGATATGCTTGCAGTGCCGGCAGACTCAGAGACGCTGTAGGAGGCGCTGGTGAAGCGGAAGGTCACATCGTCATTAAGGATTGTCAATACTGCAGTGTTCGGCGTGGCGAGTGATGCGGAGCCGCCGGGATTGATCGGATTACTGAGGCTCAGATTCACTGTCTCATGAGATTCAGGGATAGTGTCATTCAGGATGGGGACTGTGAATTCCTT
>JACPSE010000126.1 GCA_016193465.1 Deltaproteobacteria bacterium | reverse complement strand
TGATCCTGTGCAATTATGTGGGATGCAATGTTTACCTACAATGGTTCGAGCATCTGGCAGAATATTCCAACGGGACCATTTACAACCTGGACATCCCCTTCATGCGTGACCCATCGGGAAAACCCAGCCCGGAGGATGCGACCTACGTGGTCAGGCAGCTCGAGGAGATTATCGAGCTGTGCGAGAAAATCACGGGAAAGAAGCTCGACTACGCCAAACTGCAAAGGATCGTAGCCCTTTCAGGCGAGACCGGAGAGCTTTGGTCTAAAATCAAGTCCCTTACCAAACATGTCCCCTCCCCCTTCGATGCCTATTTTGACTCCGTAACCATGATGGCACCCCTCTACTGCCTGCGCGGGACCGAAGATGGACTCCGGTTTTTCGAAGCAGCCTATAAGGAAATGGAGGAGAAGGTGCGTTTGGGAATGGGACCACTCCCTGAAGAACGCTTCCGCTTTGTCATCGAAGGACCACCCCCGTGGCCTTATCTACGCGCTTTCCGTGACCTCTTCGCCAAATGGGGCGCCGTGGCCGTGGCCTCGACCTACTCCACGGTGGGCGGGCTGTGGGAGTTTGGATTCAAGCATGACTCCAACCGTCCCTTGGAATCGATCGCCGAGCACATGCTGGAATGGAACCTCACCAACCGCAACTTCCTCCAACGCTACGAACAGATCCGCCGTTATTTGGAGGAGTGGTCCGCGGACGCCCTGGTGATTCATTCGGTGAAGAGCTGCCGCCTTTTCTCGGCCGGCCAAGGCGACATGAGAGAATATTTCACCAAAGATCTGGGCATCCCCACCCTGCTCGTCGAATCCGACATTGAGGACCCCAGATATTTTTCCGAGGCGCAAATGAAGAATCGGATCGACGCGTTTTTCGAATCTCTGGAACATAAGAAACTCATGCGCGGGGCGTCAGCCACAGGAGGGAAAACATGATTCGTGCTGCGGGTATCGATATCGGCTCGACTCAAACCAAAGGCATCATTATCAATGAAAAGCTGGAGATCGTCGGGAGATCCCTGGTGGATACGGGCGCCTATGTCTCACGGGCGGGCGAGCAGTGCATGGCCGAGGCCCTGCTCAAAGCCGGGCTAAAGCAACAGGATGTGGCCTACGTGGTCGGCACCGGGTACGGAAGGTATAAAGTGACCTGCGGGGACACCCAGATCACCGAGATCAGTTGCCACGCCAAGGGGGCGAGCTATTTATTCCCGGGCACCCGTACGGTGATCGATATGGGAGGGCAGGATGCCAAAGGGATCAAAGTAGGCGAGGACGGGGATGTTAAGGACTTTGTCATGAATGACAAGTGCGCCGCAGGCACAGGGAGGTTTCTCGCCAACGCGGCCGAGGCCTTGGGTCTCCCGCTCGACGACATCGGAGAAATCTCCCTAAAGGCCAAGAACCCGGTGCGCCTCACTACCGTATGCACCGTCTTTGTCGAATCGGACATCATGTCCTACCTCGCCCAGGGTAAAAAGGTGGAAGATATCCTCGGCGGAGTGCACAGCGCGATTGCCGCACGGACCATCTCCTTGGTGCGGCGGGTCGGGTTTGAGCCAGAGGTGACTTTCACCGGAGGAGTTTCGCGAAACATCGGTATGGTCCGGGCGTTGGAGAATAAACTCGGCATGAAACTCAACGTGAGCCCGGACTCCCATTTCGTCGGGGCTCTTGGGGCAAGCTTGTTCGCCCTCGAGCGCGCCACGAAGGACGCCGGGCGCCACAATGAGGAGAGAGCGAGCGCGGCGACTTGATCTATAATGAATGATGGATTATCCTTTTGCGGGAGGTAGCATGGACTTTGTTGCGGGAATCGATGTTGGCGCCAAATCCACCAAGGTCATAATCCTGGACGGGCAGAGGAAAATCAGAGGAAAGGGCGTCGTCAAAACGCGGCCCGATTTCGCCTCGTTGGCCCAAGAGGCGCTCGATCTGGCATTGCAACAGGCTGGGCTTAAAGAAAAGGATTTGAGCTACCTCGCCACGACCGGTTTTGGCCGTTACAACGTCCCTTTTCGCGATATCCAGATCACCGATATCACCTGCGTTGCATGGGGAGCTGCCTTTCTATTTCCCAAAACTCACTGCGTCCTGGACATTGGCGCGCAGAGCACACGCGCAATCCGGATCCGCGACGGAGGAAAGGTGCGGGAGTTCCGCACTAATGACAAGTGCGCTGCCGGGGCTGGGGGCTTCATCGAGCGCGCGGCGAAGTACTTGGAGGTACAGATTGATGACGTAGGTGAGCTCTCTCTTAGAGCCGATAAGCCGCAGCCGATCAGCAGCGTGTGCGCGGTGCTGGCGGAATCGGAGATCATCAATCATGTCTCTGCCGGAGAGACGGTGGAAAACATTATGCGCGGGGTTCACAACTCGTTGGCGTCTAGGGCTTTAGCCTTGATCAAGAGGGCCGGCCTGGAGGATGAGGTCACGTTTGTCGGGGGAGTGGCGCGGCAGAAAGGGATGGTGCGGGCTCTGGAAGAGACAGTGAAGAGAAAAGTGAACGTGCACGCCGAGCCTGACATGGTCGGGGCTTTGGGCGCGGCGCTGCTCGCCCTGCGCCGCCTGGAAAAAATACGAGGAAACGGCCACGAGGCACCCCTCAGAGAGGAAGTCCAGGTTGCGTGATGAAACTTAAAGGTAAAACAGCACTGGTTGCAGGCGGAGGCAAAGGTATCGGGCGATGCATCGCACTCGCCCTGGCACGCGAGGGAACTCAGACAGCAGTGGCGGATCTCCTGGTGAAAAACGCCGTCGAGCTTTTTGCGCCCTGAACGGCACCTTCCTTCTATACTTTAGGGCAGGGAATGGAGTAACATGAAAGAAAAACAGCAGATCCTTGTATCGCTTAACCGGCACAAAGAATTCGTTGTCACGGGTCCATTCGTAGAGATGCGGGAGCGGCAGGGCAGCAGCGGCCCTGAAAAGAGAGAGCCGACGGAAAGCGACAAAGGAAAATTTTTACATCCGCCAGAGATCCTCACGATCGAGGAGGTGGCTCAAAAGCCTATCGATGGCCTCGACACCCCGAAAGTGCTGAACGCTATGGCGGACATAGGCCCCGAGGCGCGGCTTTTTGTCTATCGCCCGGAAGGCAAGGTGACCCGCCACGAAATTTTTGAGGATCCCCGCGTATGTCTGGAGATCCAGCGCGGCGCGGTGATCGAAAACCTCAGGGAGAAGCCGAAGGACGTCAGCGGATGGCGCACGCACGATTTTTTCATCGATATCAAGGGATGTCTCGGCGACGAATGCGGCAGATGCGCCATCGTGTGTCCGGAAAACGCCATCCACTTAATGGGCAAAGGTAAGGGAAGCTTCCACGAAATCGATCCGCTTGCCTGTAAGGGCTGTTTTATCTGTTGGGTGGAATGCGTTCGAACCGCTGCCGATTGCATCCTGGTCGACGGCAAGACCTTCGATCCGGGAATGAGGGCAAAACATTTTGGGGAATGAATAAACGTAGTTCAAACCGTCTGAGTCGTTCAAGCCGTTCAAAACGATTTGAACGATTTGAACCTTTGGAACAATTTGAACGTTCAAAGTAAAACTTCGGAGGTGTAAAGACGTGGCAACGGTCTTGGCTGGTAACGGCGCGGCGGCATGGGGATTCAGGCTATCACGGGTCCAGTGCTATCCTTATTATCCTATCACACCTTCTACCGCGTGTTCCGAGCAGATCTCTCGCTGGGTGCACGACGGAGCGATGGAGGCGGTAACGATCAACGCCGAATCCGAGCACAGCGCGGCCAGCCAGATTATCGCTGCGGGTAAAAGCGTCCGCGCCGGCACCGCCACTTCTTCCAAAGGTCTTCTCTACATGATCGAGGTGCTGGAGAATGCGGCCGGCGGCGGCGTTCCCTGCGGTCTCTTCCTTGGCAACCGGGCAACTGGAGCGCCCATCAATATTTGGGCTGACAACTCCGACGCCTACGCCATGCGCGACAGCGGGGTGATCCAGATCTTTGCCGCCGATGGCCAGGAGACCCTCGATAGCATCATCCAGGGCTACCGGATCGCCGAAAATCTGAGAGTACGGCTCCCGTTTGCGGTGAACCTGAGAGGTTTTACAGGAACCCACGCCTACGAAGGAGTCGAGATTCCACGACCAGAGGAGGTGAATCGCTATCTTCCACCGTTCGTCTCGCTCCATCCGCTCTTCGCCCCTGAGAAGCCAGTGACCTATGGCGCCATGCTGTCCGCTTATCCTTACCGCAGGCACAAGAGAAATCAGATGGCAGCCCTCAGCAACGCTTGCGAAATCACTCTCAAGGCGGGACAAGAATTTGCCGAAAAGTTCGGGCGTTCCTACGGCCACTTCGAATGGATCGGAGATAAAAAGGCCGACCTGGTCGTCGCCCTCTTGGGAGAGTCGGCCTCAGCCGGCGAGGTGGCCACGCGCCACCTCCAGGGCAAAAAAGGTATCCCGGGCGTTGCTCTGCTGAAGATCCGTCTCTTCTCTCCCTTTCCGGCAAAGGAGATAGCCCAGGCACTGCACCGCGCAGGAACTAAAGCGCTGGTCGTCCTGGATGAAGGTTTGCACCACGGGGGCGTCCTGCCTCCCCTTGCCCAGAGACTCACAACCGCAATCCAGCTCTACCTGGGCGGCAAGGGACCGAAAGTCGCTAGCGTCATCGGGGGACTCGGTGGAAGCGAGGTGAGGCAAGAACATTTTCAACTGATGTTCAATCTGGCCGACAACATCGCTGAAGGTAACCCCTATCGCCCAGAGCCTTACTGGCTGGATATCGAGGAGGATCCCATCTTTGTCGAGCGTGAGAACCAGGTGAGCCCGAAGCTTTGGAGAAAATGGGGAGAGGTCTGGAAAAAACAGCAGCGCAAAGAAAAATTTTGTTCTCCGATTCCGCCCGATACCAATGAGATCCGCATTTACAGCCGGGCCGGCCAGGGAGCGATCACTTCCGCGGTCGGTTTCACTGGCGCCGGTATCCAGAACGGATACCAACTCTTGACCGTGCCTGCGTTCGGCTCCGAGAGAAGAGGCGCCATCATCACCACCGATACCTTACTCAACTTCCACAACGAGCGAAGGATTCGCTCGTTTATGCGCGCCTGGGATGTGGTGATACTCTACGACGACACGATTCTTTATTCCCCTGAGCACCAGGTGCTGGATGGACTCAAAGAGGGTGGCGCCCTTTTGGTCAACACTTCCCATCTGAGTGTCAAGAAGATCCGCGAGATCCTGAACGTTGGCCAAAAAAAAGTAAGGGTTCTTACGGTGCCTGCCGAGGCAGTCTCCGAAAGACTCGGGCTGAAGCACATCAATATGGCCATGCTAGGCGCCCTCCACAAGGTCTATGACAAGGTCCCGTTCGAGCCGGCCCAGGGCTACTACGAAAAGAACGTCCCCAGACCAAGGGAAAAAAGTTTAGAAGCAATCCGGCTGGGCTTTTCGGAGACGTCTGATCGAGAGATCCAGAGGACAAGAAAAGAGAGCCGGCTCACCGTCAGCCAGGAGTTTCGCGATTGGCGTCCCGAGGACCATTCCCAAGAAAGCTGGCCTTCCGCCTTGGAGGAGGTCCAGCTCGGATGAGGTGTTTTCATGTATAAGGTTCTGTTCAACCGCCACATCGGCCCGAATCCCGATAGCTTTCTTCTCCCTGAGCCGGTGCTTGATGTGGGAGATTACGGGGCAATTTCGACCAAAGGCCTGACATCAGGACACCAGGGCTGCACCGGCTGCGGCATGGTGACCGGCACGAATCAGCTCCTGCGCGCGTTGAAGCTTACGGGGAAGCACGTGGTGGCAAGCATCGGCACAGGCTGCAATGAGGTGATCACGACGCAAAACACTTCCTGCTGGGGGGACGTGTCTGTGGATCACAATAACTTCCCGAACACCGCGGCCACCCTCAGCGGCAATATCGCCGCGCTCAAGGCGCTTGCTCAGGCGGGCGCGGTGTCGCCAAAATCGACAGTGAATGTCGGCATAGCCGGCGATGGGGGCAGCTACGATATCGGGCTCCAGGCCCTTCTTGCCTGGATAGCGCGGGGAGAAGACGGCGTTTATGTGTGCCTCAACAATCAGGCCTATATGAATACTGGAATTCAAGGATCGGGCGCCACGCCCTACGGCACGAATACGTCAACTACCCCTTTCGGCAAGGTGATCCGGGGAAACCAGCGAACACAGCAATATATTCTTGACCTCGCCCTGGCTGCCGGCGCCTCTTACGTGGCCGCCGCCTGCCCGCTGCTCCACCGCGACCTGATGATCAAAGCTCAGAAAGCGGCGGCGATCGAGGGACCGTGCGTCCTGGAGTTCTATTCGGTGTGTCCCGAGGGCTGGAAAAGCGACACAGATGTGTTTCATGAAATCACGGAGCTGGCACTGGAGACCCGTTCCTGGATCCTTTATGAGGCCGAGCGGGAACGCAGCAGCAACACGGTGCTTTTCACGTTGAATTACGCGCCCAAGAAATACTTGGCGATTTCGGAATACCTTAAATTGCAGGAGAGATTTTCCGGCATGAGAGATTTCCCTGAAATGGTTGAGCGGGCACAGGAGATCATTGAGGCCAGGTGGTTTTTCTGGAAACCGGTGCTGGAGGCCAACGGAATCGAGTGGAAGGAGGAAGCCCGTGCATCCTGATCTTGTCCTGCGGATCGCCGGTGAATCCGGCGAGGGTGTCATCACCATAGGGGAGACCCTTTGCAAAATTGCCGCGCGGGAAGGAATTCACATAGTAACTTTCCGTACTTTCCCCGCCGAGATTAAGGGTGGGGCTTGCATGATTCAGGTTCGGCTGAGCGAAAGGCGGATCCGCTACCACGGAGAGCGCCTGGATTTCCTCATTTGCCTCAACCAGGAGGCCCTGGACGAGAACCTGCCGGATCTCAAAGAGGATGGCGTTCTGCTCTGCGAGGCGGAATGCGATCTCAGCGGAGAGCCCCCTGGGCTCACGGTTTACAGGGTGCCTTTTGAACGCATCGCCACACGGGAGATCGGCAGCCGGATCAGTAAAAACATTGTTGTGCTCGGGACCCTCTCCCATCTGCTGGGTCTGCCGAAAAACAAGATCGAGGCCTTCATCTCCCAGAGATTCGCCAGGAAGGGAAAGGCCGTTCTCGATCATAACCTGGACGCTCTGCAAAGGGGAATCAATTTCGCCGAGCAGCATCTCGATAAAAAAGACTCCTATAAGCTGCCCAAAGGCGGCGAGCAGAAAAAGCTCCTGATGACAGGCAACGAGGCGATCGCCCTTGGCGCCGCAGCATCCGGGCTGAAATACTTCTTCGGTTATCCCATCACTCCGGCCTCGGAGATCATGGAGTGGCTTGCAGTCCACCTGCCCAAAGTAGGGGGCGCTGTGTTGCAGACCGAGGACGAGATCGCCGCGATTTGCAGCGTCGCCGGGGCATCGTGGGCAGGAGGCAGAAGCATGACATCGACCTCAGGGCCAGGCCTTTCGCTCATGTCTGAGACCATCGGTCTGCTCTCGATGGCGGAAATCCCTGCGGTCATTGTAGATTCGCAGAGAGGCGGACCCAGCACAGGAATGCCCACCAAGACGGAGCAGTCGGATCTCCTGCTCGCTCTGTACGGCTCGCACGGAGACGCCACGAGAGTGGTGCTGGCGCCCATATCCGTCTCCGACTGTTTTCGCGTGACCGCGTTGGCCTTTGCCCTCGCGGAAAAATACCAACTGCCCGTCATCGTACTGGTAGATCAGGCTTTGTCAGCCCGCTTGGAAACTGTGGATCCTCAGCTAGTTGAACGGCTCCCGCAGGGTTCCCGACTATGCGTCGAGCCGGGGGACGGCAATCAATTCGCCCGCTATCGACTTACCGAATCAGAGGTCTCACCGGCGGCGCTCCCTGGCACCCTGGGAGGCGAACACATGGTCACCGGCATGGAGCACGATGAATTGGGCAATTTCGCCTGCGACGAAGAGACGCACACGGCTATGACGGTAAAGCGGTTTCGCAAGCTGGCCGCCATCGAGAACGATCCTCTGGCCCAGGATCTGTGCGTCCGATGGGGCGATAAGGAGGCCGAGATTGGCATTGTGACATGGGGCTCTTCTGCCGGGCCGGTTGAGGAGGCCGTTGCCGTAGCCAAGAATTTGGGGATATCCGCCCAAGCCATTGTCCCCAAGATTTTGAACCCGTTGCCTCATGAGGAGCTCAAGGCATTCCTCGGCAAGGTCAAGAGAGTCATTGTTCCCGAACTCAACTTTCTCGGGCAGCTCGCTACCCTTCTCAGGTCCACCTATCGTATTCCAACCATCGGCTTAACCAAAGTCAAAGGCGTGCCATTGGAGCCTAGTGAAATCGTTGAGAAAATCGTCGAGGCTTCAGCTACGCTGAACGTAAGGAGCAGGAAACTCTATGGAAGAGCTGGATAGATCTTGCAGCTACTTAAGTGGCATCTCTCCGGTTTGGTGTCCGGGCTGTGGTTATTACGGTATCCTCTCGGCGCTAGTGGAAGCTTTTGCCGACCTCAACCTGCCGACCAGGGAGCTAGCGCTGATATCCGGGATCGGCTGTTCCAGCAGGTTGCCCTATTTCGTCAAGGCTTACGGCTTTCACAGCATCCATGGCCGTGGCCTCCCCATTGCCCAAGGGGTAAAAACAGCTAATCCGGACCTCACTGTAGTCGCGGTTGGCGGAGACGGAGATGGCCTGGCCATCGGTGGGGGTCATCTGCCGCACATCGCGCGCAACAACGTGGACATCACCTATCTCCTTTTTAACAACGCCATTTACGGGATGACCAAGGGGCAGTTTTCTCCAACCACCACTCTTTTCCCCATAACCAAAACCTCTCCCTTCGGACTTGCCGGTGAAGCCATCAATCCTTCGGCCCTGGCCATCGTCTACGGCGCCAGCTTCGTGGCACGAGGCTTCTCAGTCAAAAAGGAGCATTTGAAGGATCTCATCATCCGAGGAATGCGGCATCGGGGATTCTCCTTCATCGAAATTCTATCGAGTTGCTCTTCCTTCAACACCACCGACATGAACGTGGCCCGGATCATTAAGAACCTCCAAATGGTTCCCGAAGACCACAACCAGGAAGATGAAATAGAGGCCTTGAGGCTGGCCACCGACAAGGAAAAAATCAACCTTGGCGTCTTGGTCCGGAACCCACGTCCCACCTTGGGGGATAAGTTCCAGGAGGCGCGGCAGAAAGCAAAAGGAAAGAGCCCAGTTACTGTGGAGACTCTCCTTAACCAATTCGCGTGACTTCAGGTTGTAGGGCAAGGGACATTGCGGCGCGAGCGTGGTTGACTTTCTATGACCTCCGTTGCACCAATCATGGCCCGAGAATACGCGGCTTGGCTCAAGCTGATCGAGTCGGCGACCGTCCGCAAGCAGCAGGTGGCCTTCACGGGCGTGACGGAGCTGCCGCTGACGCTTGTGCCCGCCACCGCCGGGGGGGGTGGCTCCGATGCCGCGCAGGCCAGCGGCGCCTTTTGCATCGAAGGCTGCCTGGGTGGGCGCAGCGGCGAGCTGTGCCAGCGGATACTCGGAGGGGCAGAACGTCGCGCCGCGCAGAACTCCGAGCCGGTGCAATTTCGTTGTCCGGTGGGCCTGCTCAAGATCATCGTGTCCGTGTTCGTCGGCGGACGACACGTTGGCAACCTGCTGGCGGGACCGTTTTCGCAGCGGTCGCTCGATAGGGGAACCCTGCGTCGCCTGACGCATCGTCTGCAGCAATGGGGTCTTGAGAAACGCGTCGCAACCCTGCGCGCCTCCTGGCGTTACAGCCCGTTGCTCAGCAGCGAGCGCAGTCGATCGGCAGCGACGCTGCTGGAGATGTTCGCCCAGTACCTTTCCGAGCGCGGCAACCAGCTTCTGGCGGACGAGCCGGAGCAAGCCTCGCCGCTGCTTAAGAAAATCGAAGCCTATCTCGCCGCGAACCAGAACAGGTCCGTCTCGACGAAAGAGCTCGCGCAGCGCGTCCACCTGAGCCCGTGTTATTTCTGCAAGCTGTTCAAAAAGCAGACGGGGTTGACTTTCACCGAGTACCGCCGGCGGGCGCGTGTCGTGAAAGCCAAACGGCTGTTGCTCGACCCCCATCGGCGCGTGTCGGAGGTTGCCTTCGACGCGGGCTTCGACTCTATCCCGTACTTTAATCGCGTCTTCCGCCGTTTCGTGGGCTGTTCGCCGTCCGAATACCGCGCCGCCGTCCCCAGGACAACAGAGGATAAGAGATTGACAATCTAGGCGTAGCCCGCGACGGCCCTTCATGTCACACTATCCCTCCTAAAGAAAATCTCGCAGGAGGGAGACAATGCAAAAACGAGCTTTAGGATTCTTTTTATTCACGTTTTTGACTTTCATGACCGCTCCTGCGTCGGCCGATGATATAGATGCAAAGATAAAAAGGTTGGAGGAGTTGGAGGCGCGGATTGACGCCAAGATTAGAAAGCTAGAGGAGATGGAGGTGCGGCTTGAGGCAAGGCTTCAGCCGGTGGCGGCTCGGAGTGAAGCTATGGTTGGGCCAAGCACAGATGGGATGAGGGGGATGTCTCTTGGTGCGGCATCAGTGTCGGTGGCAGGCGCGGTTGCAGCAAGGGAACGGGAGCTGTTAGGAGGTCAGGTTTCCTTTAGAGGGGGATATACTCATCTAGACAGCCGTAATAGTGAACTCTTTACTGGACATAGGACAGGGGAGAATGGCTGGATGGCTGGTGGCGCTTTGGACGTGCCCTTGATGAAGGACCCGTGGTTTAACAACTCCCTTGTGGGCCAGATCTCTATGGATTTCAGCGGAATCAATGGAAGGACTAACCGAACCTTAGGTGGCACTGGCGAAGGAAGACAGTCACTTTACAAAATTGCGGTCTCACCGAAGTACCGAATCGATACACTTGGCAACCTCCGTCCTTGGATCATCCCCATTGGGCTCACCTTCCTAGTGAATTCTCCGCCGTCGGAATCGGTAGCCTATCTTACTGTGGGCGGGACCACGGGGGCGGGCGTTGAGTATGTCATAGCGAACCGGTTTTCCCTCGGATTGGCGTTGAGCTACAATTTTTACTCTGAGTCTCAGAATCGTATCAACACCAATCACCTTTCTGTGGGTCCTTACATCGGGATCAACTATTGATCGATTGAATGTTTACAGTGAAAAAAGCTCCTTTTCACATTCACATATTGCAGCAGGGTGTCTTATCCGATTATTTGGCCCTCACAAGGCCCCGCGTTGTGTTGATGGTTCTGGTGACGACATTCGTGGGATTCTATCTTGGTTCCTTGAGAGCGCTGAACTGGAGTGGTCTGCTACAGACGCTTATCGGTACGGCGCTAGCCGCTGGAGGAACTCTCGCCCTGAACCAGTACTTCGAACGGGATGTGGACGCACGGATGAAGCGGACGTGGCTTAGGCCGTTGCCCGACGGGCGAGTCGAGCCCATCGAGGCTCTAGGATTTGGCGCGGCACTCGCCATCGGTGGGCCCCTCTATCTCACACTGGCGGTCAACGCATTGAGTGGAATTGTAACGGCGATGATCGTATGCAGTTATCTTTTTATCTACACTCCGCTGAAGAAAAAGACCTCGCTCTGCAGCATCGTGGGAGCAATTCCTGGAGCGCTGCCCCCGGTGATCGGCTGGGTAGCGGCCTCTGGCGATCCCGGTCACGGGGCCTGGATACTGTTTGCGATCCTGTTTCTCTGGCAGCTCCCCCATTCGCTGGCAATTGCCATCCTTTATCGTGAAGATTACGCCCGAGCCGGCATGCTTGGGTCTCCTTTTGGTCAGTCTGCTACCAACTCTAACTGGGCTGGCGGGACTGATCTATTTCATCACGGCCCTGATTTTGGGGGTCATGTTCCTTGGGTACGGTTTTGCTGTGGCAATACAGCGGTCGTCGGAGATTGCTCGGCGCCTGCTTTTCGCATCGCTCGTTTATCTTGCAGTGCTGCTCGTGGTGATGGCCTTCGACAAGGCACCAAGAAATGCCATAGCGGAACCGACCCCATTGACAATAAAATCCACCGCAATTATACAGATCTGGTAAAAAGGCAGGCAGACGATGTCAAGCTGGTTTCCGGAAAACGTATCGACCTTTGGTGGGGACATCGACTCCCTCTTTTACCTGATCCTTTACATTACCGGAGCTTGGTTCATCCTGACAGAAGGGCTTATCGTCCTTTTTCTGATCCGCTACCGGCGGAAGCAAGGGCGCAAAGCCGCCTATCTTCCCGGCGAGACTCTGCGTCAGGCCTCCTGGATTCTGGTGCCGTGCGTTGTCGTGTTGATCCTCGACCTATGGATGGACTTTCGCGGCGCAGACGTGTGGGCGAAGATCAAAGGTCAGGCACCGCCCAGCGACCTCGTTATCCAGGTTACTGGCAAGCAGTTTAACTGGGAGGTCCTCTACCCCGGGCCAGACGGGAAACTTGGGACTAAAGACGATCTGCAATTAGACAACGAGTTGCATGTTCCCGTAGGGAAGGTCGTGCGCGTGGTCCTCAAATCCAAAGATGTCATCCACAGCTTTTTCCTCCCGAATCTCCGCCTGAAACAGGATGCGGTGCCTGGACGGGAGATCGTGGCCTGGTTTGAGGCGACCAAGCCTGGCAAATACGAAATACCCTGTGCCGAGTTGTGCGGCTTCGGTCACTCTGGGATGTTTTTTCCACCGATCACAAGACAATCGCCAAGCAATACCTCTCCCTGGGACTATTCTGGGCTATCGTGGGCGGGCTTCTGACCCACCTGATGCGCTGGCAACTCGCTTATCCCGACACGGAAGTACCTGGCTGGGGATTCATTGCGCCGGACTTCTACAACATGGTGGTAACCATGCACGGCACGATCATGGTCTTTTTTGTGGCTATGCCGATCTTGCTTGCGACCTTTGGCAACTTTTTGATCCCGCTTATGATCGGCGCCCGAGACATGGCCTTTCCCCGGCTCAACATGCTCTCCGTGTGGGTCTTCACCCTGGCATCTGTGGTCCTGCTGGCATCTTTCTTTGTCCCCGGCGGCGCCGCCTCTGCCGGATGGACCGGCTACCCGCCTCTTTCGGCCAAAGCCGCCTATACTGGAGTCGATTGGGGCTTAAATCTCTGGCTCGAGTTCGGCTCCTTTCTCATGGGCGGGATCAACTTTCTCACCACGACCATAAACCTGCGGGCGCCCGGCATGACCTTCTTCCGTCTGCCTCTGATCGTCTGGATGCAAATTACTGCGGCTGTCCTTTTCATGCTCTCCGTAGGGCCACTCATCGCCGGCGCGGTGATGCTTCTTATGGACCGTGTGGTAGGAACAACCTTCTACCTGCCGGAAGGCGGCGGGCAACCGCTCTTATGGCAGCACCTCTTCTGGTTTTTCGGCCATCCTGAGGTCTATGTCATCCTCCTGCCCGGCCTCGGCATTGTCTTAGAGATCATGCCTGTCTTTAGCCGCAAGCCGATCTTTGGCTATCGCCCCATTATCTACTCGACCATCGCCGCAGGCATGCTCAGCTTCATAGTTTGGGCGCACCACCAATTTTTGAGCGGCATGGACCCGCGCCTGGCTATGCCCTTTAGCATCACGACTATCATTATCTCGGTCCCCTTCGCCCTGATCGTGTTTGCCATGATCGCCACCTTGTGGCGCGCATCGATCAGCTTTCCAACACCCATGCTCTTTGCCATCGGCACACTCTCCATATTCATTATTGGGGGATTAACCGGTATCTT
>JACPSE010000036.1 GCA_016193465.1 Deltaproteobacteria bacterium | reverse complement strand
CGATTTGCCCTGTTGATACAACCCTCGTCCCAGCCGAACCCCCGTTACTTCCTTTGTCATGCTGGCACCAAGAGCCGTTCTTCTGAAGATTAGCATTGATTCCACCAAAAACTCCTGGCCTGGGGGCCAAGTCTTGCAATCACACATTTCATAGCGGTGTACGTCACGCCGCTCCGCTCAACTCCTCCCAATTTTTGCACCCCGAAATTAAAAAACCCGGAGGGGGAGACCCAGGCCGGGCTAATGTAAGACGAATCGAGGATGAAGCCGGGTCGAATGACCCCCACCTAACACATCTGGCTCAACAATTTGGGCTATAGTTATTCCAACTCGTTGTGAAAAAAGGCGATCTCGTACAAGCCGTCCCTCGGCAGCTTGAAATTGTCAACCTTCAATTTCAGGTTGGCCACTGGTCGGACAAGAGTAGGCGGCTGGACTGAACGCTCTGGCATGGTGCGCAGCTGCGCGATGCCTTTTACCTGGAATATTCTTTGGCCCTCGATAGTCCGAAATTCTATTATGACCGGATAGTCCCCTTCTTGTTCGAATTCGATTCGGGCAAAAATCCAAAAGGGGGGCATCGGATTTCTGAAATCGGCGACCCGAAATTGGTTAAATGTTCCCATGATGCTGACTTTGCTGGAGATCTCCTCCCTAACGTCGTCGCACAGGGTAGCAATGAGTATTCTGGGCATGCCTTAGAGCTCTACCACTTGGCCGGTTCGGCGGATTTTAATGACCTTAGAGTAATTTTTTGTGGGGCCTAACACTGTCTGTCCAACTTCGCCCTCTGGGAGAAACTCCTCAGGCAGAACCTTAACCAGTTCTGTGACGTAGGGATCTTCACCCATAAATCGGGCATCAACAATGACGCACGGAGCTTGCATGCTAGGCTCTGGCAATTCGAAGTTCTCCTTTTGCGCGGCTTCAAACCACCCGTGCAAGGCTTCATTGAGCTCTTTGATCGCTTCCGCGATGGTATCGCCTAAACCTGAAAGACCAGGCAGTTCGAGGAAGGTCGCTACAAACTGTCTATCTTCTGGCGACCAGGTGATGTGATAGCTATAGCGAGGCATTGGACCACTCTGTTGCATACAACACCTCCTGACTATTTGATTATGCCCATTTCCCTAGCCATTTCCAACAGCTGCCTGACTTGGTATATTTTCGCTTTCCCGTCCTTGCCCTTTTGAAGGTTTAGAGGACGCGGGAACCGGCCTCTGAGTAGAGTTGCCTTGGGGTGAAGGGAGCATATTCAATCTCCAGGATCGCGACAACAACGCAACAACCTGGGTTTTTTTAACGGTCTCTCTTTCTCAGATAGATAAAGAACTCCCGGTTTCCCTTGGGCCCCAGCAGGGGCGACTCGGTTACCCCGGCTACTTCCATTTTCAAAGAAACAGCGGCCTCACGGATCTCTTCAACGACCCGGAGCTGCTCCTCATGGGAGCGGACCACTCCGCCTTTGCCTACTTTCCCTTTGCCCACCTCGAACTGAGGCTTGATGAGGGCCAGGATCGCGCCATTCGAGGTCAAGAGTCCTTTCACCCTGGGAAGGACTAAACGGAGAGAGATAAAAGAGACATCAATGGTGGCCAACTGGGGAGGCTCCGGGAGTTCGTGAGCTTCCAGATAACGGATATTTCTCTTTTCCAGGACGACCACCCGTGGGTCATTTCTCAGTTTCCAGTCGAGTTGTCCATAGCCCACGTCCACAGCGTAGACTTTGCGCGCCCCATAGGCGAGCAGACAATCCGTGAAGCCGCCCGTGGAAGCGCCTACGTCCAGGACTACCTTTTCTTTAACCTCGACCTGAAACTCTTTGAGCGCCTTTTCCAGCTTGATGCCGCCGCGGCTGGCATAAGGCAGCGGTTTGCCCCTGATCCGGATCAGGGCATCCACATCCACCAGGCTTCCGGCCTTGGCCGCCGGCTGATCGTTTACCAGCACCTCTCCAGCCAGAATCCGGCTCCGCCCCTCTTCCCGGCTTGTCGCCAGCCCGCGCTCGACCAGCAACCTATCTAAGCGCTCCCTCTTTCCCATCCCTCCTTTTTTCTCTTCTTCTCTCCCCGGACCATTTGCAGGGCCGCCTGGGTAATAGCATCCTTATCGATGCCGCAAATTTTTCTCAGCTCCTCCTGGGTGCCATGGGGAATAAATCGGTCCGGCACCCCCAAACGCCTCACCCTCACATCGGTGATCCCCTCCTCCGCCAGGAATTCCAAGACAGCGCTGCCAAACCCGCCTTCCAACACATGATCTTCCACTGTGATGAGCCTCGGGACCTGGGTCAAGAGATCGCGAAAAAGGGCGCGGTCCAGCGGCTTCACGAAGCGCGCGTTCACGACCGCCGCGTCAATCCCCAGTTGGGAAAGATCCTGAGCCGCCCTGAGGGCGGGTAGGACCTTGTTGCCGATGCCGACCAGCACGAGGTCCCTGCCCTGGCGCAGCAGCTCCCCTTTGCCGATCTCCAGGGACCGTATCTCGCTCTCCATTTTCACTCCACAACCCTCCCCCCGGGGATAACGGAAGGCGATCGGCCCATTGTGCTCGATCGCGGTCTTGAGCATATGCTGGAGCTCGTTTTCGTCCTTCGGCGCCATCACCACCATGTTGGGAATCGAGCGCAGGTAAGCAAGATCGAAGACCCCGTGATGGGTAGGGCCATCAGCCCCAACCAACCCGCCACGGTCGAGCGCGAAGACGACGTGCAGATTCTGGATGCAGACATCGTGAAGAATCTGGTCATAGGCCCGCTGGAGGAAGGTGGAATAGATGGCCACAACCGGTATCCATCCCTCAGTTGCCATCCCGGCGGCAAAGGTCACAGCGTGTTGCTCGGCGATACCCACATCGTACGAGCGGCCCGGGAGCTCCCGCGATAGCTTATCAATGCCAGTACCGCTCCCCATGGCCGCGGTGATGCCGATAATCCTAGGGTTCTCCTTTGCTAACCGAATCAGGGAGGAGGCAAAGACATCCGTAAAGCTGGGAACGGGAGACTTTTCCTTCTTGGGCTTGCCTGTAAGAACATGAAACGGCGATACGCTGTGATACTTGACCGGGTCCTTCTCCGCCCACTCGTATCCCTTCCCTTTCCGTGTCAAAACATGCACCAGCGTTGGCCGCCCGATATTTTTTGCGTTCTGCAGCGTGCGGACCAGCTTTTCGAGATTGTGTCCGTCTACCGGACCCACATATTGAAAGCCGAGGCCTTCGAAAAGCAAACCGGGAGTTACAAAACCGATAAAGGAGTCTTTGACCCTTCGCCCCAGACGGTAAAGGCCTTCGCCGATCCGTGGCAACGCCATCAGGAAATCACGCACCCCCTTCTGCAACTTGACCGCGAAACGGGTGGTCAATTGCTCGCTCAAAAAGGAAGAGAGAGCCCCAACCCGCGGGTCGATGAAGTGCTCGTTGTCATTGAGGACAACAATCAAATTTTTATCCAGGTGCCCGGTTTGATTTAGCCCCTCAAACGTGAGACCGGCGCTCAGGCAGCCATCGCTGATGACGGCAACCACTTTATGGTCTGATCCCTCCAGCGCTTTCGCGACCACTATTCCCAGGGCAGCAGATACCGATGTCCCCGCGTGTCCGGCTCCAAAGACATCGTATTCGCTCTCCTCCCGACTTAGAAAGCCGCTCAGCCCGCCGAGCTGTCGGATGGTCGAGAGCCGCTCGCGCCTGCCGCAAATAAGCTTATGCGCATAGGCTTGATGTCCTGTATCCCAGACGATCCGGTCCTTGGGGGTGTCGAATACGTAATGCAGGGCCAGGGTCAGCTCCACCGCGCCGAGAGTCGAAGCCAGGTGTCCTCCCACCTCCGACACAACCGAGAGAACCTCCTCGCGCACCTCGTGGGCCAGGACGGAAAGTTCCGCGGTCGTCAACTTGCGAATGTCGGCGGGATCATTGATGCTGTCAAGGAGCCTTACCATATCTTAGTTTACAGCTATCAACTCTTACTCAAAGCTGAACGCTAATCTAAGCTACTTGTTCCACAACATAGCGGGCGAGGCCTCTCAGTGGGTCTGCATCTCTACCAAAAAACTCAATTTCCTTCAAGCAATGCTGCAAGAGTTCCCGGACCCGATCCTGGGAAGCGGCAAGGCCAACGACGGAGGGGTAGGTCGCCTTTTTCCCCTCTTTGTCCCTGCCCTCTCCCTGACCCTCCCTGTCACTGCCATAACCCTTGGCGTCGAGGATGTCATCCACAATCTGAAAGGCCAGGCCGAGGAACTCACCGTAGCGACTGATCCTGCGCAATTCCTTCGGACTCGCCCCGGCAATCCTGGCGCCGACCCGAGCCCCGGCAAGAATCAGAGCCCCGGTTTTACGCACATGGATATACTCGACCGTCGCTATATTCACTTCTTGCCCCTCGGCCTCAAGGTCCACGGCCTGCCCCCCAACCATACCACCGACACCCGCCGCCTGGGCGATTTCGTGCATCACTTCGAGGACTAGCTTTGGCCTTAAGCGCTGCACTACCTGAGGACGGGACATCAGATGAAATGCCTCGGTCAAAAGCGCGTCGCCAGCCAGCAGCGCCATTCCTTCCCCAAAGATCTTGTGGTTTGCCAGTTCCCCCCTCCTCAGGTCGTCATTGTCCAGGGCGGGGAGATCGTCGTGGATGATGGAGTAGGTATGGATGAGCTCTAGGGCACAGGCGAAAGGGAGCAACAATTTATGCTTTCCGCCGAACAGCTCTCCGGCGGCCAGCATCAAGATGGGGCGGAGCCTTTTTCCGCCGGAGAAAACGCCGTAATGCATTGCCCGATAGAGCATTTGCGGGCGCTTTTCCGAGCCCTTGAGATAGCGGTCCAGGGCGCGGTCAACTAGAGACCCCCGCTCCTTCAGATAATTCTGGATATTGAAGGCGGGCACGACCTAGGATCCCTCCTCGGTTTCTTCGCCTCCGACGCCTGCTAGAGGCTTGAGCTGGAGCCTACCCTCCTTGTCCTTCACCAGTAACTCTATCTTCTTTTCGACCTCCGTCAATTTTTGATTGCAGTATTTCACCAACCGCACTCCCTCCTCGAACGCGGCCAATGAATCTTCGAGAGAAAGCTCCCCGGACTCGATCTGTTCCACCACTTTTTCCAGTTCCTCCAGTGCCTCTTCGAACTTCTTCTTCGTCAGCTCTTTTTTTGTCATGGTCTTTGCCTTTGGCCTACTGCCTACTGCTTTCTGCCTTCTGCTCCCTGCCTGTTGCCTCTAGCAGTTCAAACGGATCCACTCTCGCCCCATTCAAGCGCACGCCCCAATGGAGGTGCGGCCCCGTCACCCTCCCCGTCATACCGACCCGACCGATCAGTTCCCCCCTGCGGACCTGGGTATCCTTGCCTACATGAAACTCGTCCAGGTGAAAGTACATGGTGTACAATCCGCTCCCGTGATCGATAACGATACTCTTCCCGCCAAAAAAAAACTCCTCGCGAAGAACCACCTGGCCGTGGTTGGCGGCAAGGATTTCCGTGCCCAAAGAGGCTTTTAGGTCCACGCCTCCATGGGGAGAGCGGGGTAGCCCGTTTACGACCCTGCGCAGGCCGAACGGCGCAGTAACGCCTCCGGAAACCGGCGCGAGAAAGGGGCTTTCCCACCAACGCTGCAAGCTAGAGGTCGCCCAGATCCGGTTGAGCTGCTGCTGTTCCCTTTCGATCCTTCTCTGGGTAGCCTCATCGATGCGATCAAAACTGGCAGGAACAGAGAGCTTTTCCTGCGGAAATGTCTTCTCTTTGACGCCAAGGGCAACTGCTTTTTCCCCTCTCTCACCGTTTCTGGCCCGCCCCCGGATGAGCAGCTCCAGGGCGCCCGCCTTCTCCTCCAGATCCACCCCCAAAAGCGTGAAAAAACGGCCCCGCTCGGCAAAAAAGGGAATCTCCTGACGCCGGAGAAATCCCTTGACGGTTTGGAGTCCCTCACCAGACACCTGGATCTCCACGACCCCTCCTTGAGAAACCTCGGAGGGTTTAAGGAGAACGCTCAAAGGGGATTCCCCAGCGCACAAAAAGCGAGATAGAAAAAAGAGGAAAAATACGACCAGCCCGGCTGCCTTCATGCTATGGTTATTCTTTCTCTTCGACCCGGCAAAGAGATTTTCCCCGCGCGAAGGTAATGCGGAGAAGGTCTCCGATCTTGATAGCAGCGGTGTCTCTTACGATCACACCCTCCGGCATCTTGTGGGCGATGCTGTAGCCTCGTTCCAAAACTGCTAGGGGACTTAAGCTCGAAAGTCGGCCGGCGCCGTGATTCAACCGATTCTTCAGACGGCCCAGGTGGTCCTGAAAACGACGCCAGAGACTTAGGGAAAGTTCGTCCAGGCGCATTTGACTCTCCTGCAGGCGCCGGCGGGGATCAGCCAGCCTGCGCGCCAGCCCGGCCCACGTTTCCCGCTCACGATCAAGTCTGACTTGGATTTCCCTAACGAGGCGACTTTGCAACTCCTCGATCCGCTCCGTCAGGTCGGCCTTTCGCGAAACCACCATTTCCGCCGCGGCCGTAGGGGTGGGCGCCCGATGATCGGCAACAAAATCCGCGATGGTAAAATCTATCTCATGACCGACGGCGGAAATCACCGGAACACAAGCGGCAAAAATCGCCCGTGCCACCACCTCCTCGTTAAACGCCCAGAGATCTTCTAAAGAGCCTCCCCCACGTGCGACGATTAGGACCTCGACTTCACCTGAGCGGGTGAGCTCCGTGATCCCGCCGGCAATTTCTGCTGCCGCCCCCTCTCCCTGAACCTTGACCGGCCGAATCACGACCCGACGGTCCGGAAAACGGTCGCCCAGGATACGCAGCATGTCCCGCAGCGCCGCCCCCTGCAGCGAAGTCACAATGCCAATGGAAGCGGGCAAGAACGGTAATGGCCTTTTCCTCTCGACGGCAAACAGCCCCTCCTCCGCAAGTTTCTCCTTCAACTGCTCAAATGCCAGATAGAGCGCCCCCCGCCCTTTAGGCTCCATGTTTTCCACGTAGAGCTGCAGGTCTCCGCGCACCGGATAGACGCCTACCCGACCAAAACAGAAGACTTCCATTCCATTCTCGGGCTGGAAAGAAAGGTTCAGTCCCTGGCGTCGGAACATGACGGCAGAGATCTGGCTCTTTTCGTCCTTGAGTGTGAAATAGAAGTGGCCGGAAGGCGGGACACGGAAGTTAGAAACCTCACCAACAACCCAGAACGAGTCCAGCTCTCTTTCCAGCGTCCCTTTGATAATCTGAGTGAGCTCGCTTACGGTCAGGAAGGCCTTTGGCTCCTCTGAGAAGAGGGGTAGCCCTATCACCTGGCTTGTTTCTTTTATCTCACTCACCTGTTTTATTCACCTTGGCGGCACAAAACGATTAGCCCTCCAGAGGAGGGCTAATGGGATTGCAAAACGAAAAATGCAAAGTGAAAAAGTCAAACGAGCTCTCTATATCCTCATTTTGCAATTTGCAATTTGCATTTTAGCTTTTTCATTACCCTGTTTTTTAGGCGGCCTTCTTCTGGACCAACTGTTTGAAGACGTCCCAGCCTTTCAACAACTCCAAGGCGCGTTTTAGCTGGGCATCATTTTCAATATTCTCTTCTCTCTCCGGCAGCGCCGGTTTCTCTTTTTCCTTTTGCTCCTGCTGGTTCTGCAAATGGCCGGGGAGGTTTTCTTCCCTCACGCCCAGCCGCTTCTTCTCCTCAGCCCTGGCCTGCTGGAGAGACACGTTCTCGATAACAATATCGGGAACAATCCCGGTCGCCTGGATGGAGCGGCCCTTCGGGGTGAAATAACGGGCCGTAGTCAGCCGAAGCGCAGAATTGTCGTCTAAGGGAAGAATGGTCTGGACAGAGCCTTTGCCGAAGGTCTTGGTGCCTAGGATAACGCCACGCTTATGATCCTGCAGAGCGCCGGCGACGATCTCAGAGGCGCTGGCGCTTCCCCCATTGACCAGCACCACCATGGGAAATTCAGTCCAGGAACCCTCCTTCCGGGCAAAGTATTTCTGTTTCTGGCTGTCTAATCGCCCGTCGGTATAAACGATCATGCCGGAGTCAAGAAACAGATCAGTAACTCGCACGGCCTGCGTGAGAAGCCCTCCAGGGTTATTGCGCAGGTCCAGCACCAGCCCTTTGATCCCCCCTTTTTCCGACGCCAGTTTCTCGAGAGCCTTCTGCAGATCCCGGTCGCTACGCTCCTGGAATTGGGCAAGACGAACATAGGCATAACCTTCTTCAAGCGCGCGGCTACGGACGCTTTGGACCCGGATCGTGTCGCGGGCAAGGATAAAGTTCATAAGGTCCTGGACACCTTCCCTCTTGATCGACAGGTTAATCTTGGTCCCTTTAGGGCCCCGCATCTTTTTCACGGCCTGCATGAGAGTCATATCTTTGGTGAACTCATCCTCGATCTTGAGGATCTGATCGCCGGCCTTGATTCCGGCCCGGAAGGCGGGGGTGTCCTCAATAGGCGAGACCACTGTGAGGACGCCGTTGCGGACGGTGATCTCGATACCCAAGCCGCCGAATCTCCCCTGGGTGTCCATTTGCAGCTCTTTATAGAGCTCCGGCGTCAGGTAAGCGCTATGGGGATCCATGGCATTGAGCATCCCGTTGATGGCCCCACTGATCAGGTCCTTGGTATGGACCTCATCCACATAGTTCTTTCTGACTATCGCCAGGATATTGGTAAAGGTCTCCAAGCTCTCATAATCTTCCTTAGGGATAGCGCTCACTTTTCCCTGCCCGCTGAGCAACAGGCCAAGACCAAGACCGATCAGCACCAGCAGGATCGAAGCCCGATGTCTGTTTAGCAACCTCATAAGATATCTCCTGAATAATTGATGGTGTCCCGCTCTGAATCTATATCAAATTCTATCAAATATCTATCGCTTTCTGAACCAAGGGAGAGGGTCTATAGGCCTGCCGTCTTTGCGGATCTCAAAGTAGAGCCGAGCCCCGGCCAGCGAGTCGCTGTCCCCAACTAGGCCTATGGGTTCGCCCCTTTGCACTGGCTCGCCGGTCTTTTTCATCAGATCGGAGAGATGGGCGTAAACCGAATAGTACCTCTGGCCGTGATCGATAATCATCATCTTGCCGTACCCTGAGAAACGATCGGCGAAAACTACCCTACCCGTGTCCACGGCCCTGATCTCTTCCCCGATGGGGGCCTCGATATCAATCCCTTTGCGAAAAAGCTCCGCAGAAAACTCCGGATGTCTGGTCCTCCCGAAGCCGCCCATCACTTCGCCCCGAGCGGGAAAATCCAGCTTGCCCCTCATGGCCTCAAATCCGACCCCGGCAGGAACCGGGGGTGCCACCGATTTTCTGCTGATCTCATCCATCATCTTCTGCAGCCGGAGCGCCGCTTGTTCCAATTCTCTAAGGGCGCGCACGCGGGCATCCTTCTCTCGCCCAAGACTCGCCAGGAGCTCTTTCTTCTTCTCTCTTTCTGAACGGATCGACTCCTTGATCCCCACTAACGCCTTTCTCTGTTCGTCCACATCCTCTCTCTTCCGCGCCAATTCTTTCCGAACGGCCTCCTGACGAAGCGATTCCCCGCGCAGAAATTGCACCAGGTCCTGGTCGTATCCGACCGTCAACTCCAAATAACGCTTTCGCTGCATAAGCTCGGCCACGGATAAGCTGCCATTGAGGAGGACGAAGGGACTCCCTCCTCGCTGCCATCTGTAGAGCGCCCGCGCCCTTCTCTTGAGAAGCTCCCTCCTCGCTTTAAGCGACAACCCGATTTTCTCAGCCTCTTCCTCCCTTTTCTGGAGATCCGCCAGAATAGACTCTAATCTTGAGTTGACCCTTTTTAAGTCCTGGTTTTTCTTCTCAAGCGCCACTTCAATTTTTTCCAGGCTCTGAAGGACCGAGCCCTCCTTCTTCCGCACTTTGGCAATCTCCTGCTTCTCCTTCGCGATTTTCTTCCTGATCCCCTCCAGTTCCTTCGTCGTCTCCGCCGCGTGGGCCAAAGGGGTTAGAAGAAAAATGAGAAACGCTGCAGCTTGCAGGACAACTCCAGCAATCCTTCGACCTGAGTTCATTGGCGCCCGCTCCCCCATGTCTTGAGGAACCTTCTAAGAGAGAACAAACTCCCGCCGGCTCCGAGGAGCCAGCCGAGAAAGACGAGCAGCGAGATTGCCTCCGAACCAAGAAACTGAAGCTGGTCATGGGCGGGAAAAATCCCTAAGGAAGAAGGAAGGCGATACCTCGCAAAGAGAAACAGCAACCAAAGAAAAAAAAGCGAGAGCGAGGCGCCAAGAACCCCTTGAATCATACCCTCAATTACAAAAGGCGCTTTGATGAGCCCCGCGGGCGCGCCCACCAATTGCATGATCTCAATCTCGTCCTTGCGAGCGAGAATCGCCAACTTCACCGTGCTCCCAACGATCAAAAGCGTCGCTATGAAAAGGAACCCCCCAAGGATCCATTTGGCCCACTGGACCCCGACCACCAGCAGGGTTAATTTCTCTATCCACTCTTCAGGATACTCGACCTCGCTGATTCCCTTCATTCCACGAAGCCTCTGCGCTACAGCGGCTACGGAGGCTCGATAGCGGTAAGGTCTCTTGAGCGAAATCTCGAGAGAGGACGGCAAAATATCAGACGGCAGGCCCTCCAGCACGCCGGACTGGGCCCCCAGGGCTTCTCTGAAGTTCTCCCAGGCCTCCCCTTTTGAGACGAAGCGGACACTCTCCACTTCCGGATAATTACGGACATCTCCGAGAAGTGATTGGAGATCAGCCTGGGACAGGCTGTGCTCCAAATAGGCAAATATCTGGATCTGACTTCCCCACCCTCTGAGCAAACCATGGAGATTTTCTTGGATCAGGAGAAAACCTCCGAAGATAAACAAGGTCATCGCCATAGTCCCGGAGGTCAAGATATGAGTCCAGAGCAGCTCCCTCAGGCTTTTAAGAACGCGGCGGAAAACAAAAGAGAGCTGCGCGACTTTCACGACGCGACCTCGCGTTGTGCCGACTTGGAATCACTCATCAGGCGGCCCCGCTGTAACTGGACCCCTCGATGATGGAACCGTTTGAGCACTCCGGCGTCATGGGTGGCGATCATGATCGTGGTCCCCTTCTCGTGGATCTTCAAGAAGACACGCATGGTCTCCTCCGCCATATCCGCGTCCAGATTGCCTGTGGGCTCGTCGGCGAGAACCAAAATCGGGTCATTCACCAGCGCTCGCGCGATGGCCACCCTCTGCTGCTCCCCACCCGAAAGCGTCAAGGGTCTTGCATCATGTTTCTCTCTGAGTCCGAGCTCGCGCAGCAGATGAAAGGCCCTCCTCCTGCTTTCCCTTCGAGACATCCCCACCACCTCCGCGGCCAGGGCCACGTTTTCCAGAGCCGTCATGCTGGGCAGAAGCTTAAACTCCTGGAAGACCAGGCCGATCTCCTGGCGTAGCCGGGCGATTCCCGCCCCATCCAGGCGGGTGATATTCCGGCCATTGACAATGATCTGGCCTCCGGTTGCTTCCTCTTCACGAAAAAGGAGTTTTAGGAGAGTGGTCTTGCCGGCGCCGCTCGGTCCACTGAGAAAAACAAACTCACCCTTTTCGACGTGAAGATGGATATCCGTGAGGGCGGGATAATTGGGAGGGTAGACCTTCGAAACACGAAAGAGTTGGATCATCCAGACTGCCAGCTCAGACCAGCCGAAATCGCCAAAAAAATCCTTGACATCAAAGGGGGTGGCTGTTAATGTGCGTCAAATTCCCGTAGAATTACACTATCTATAAGATATGTTAGGCCAACTTACAAGTGGGCAAGAGGCAACGGATGCGCCGACGCCGAGGCTCCCGTTTAAGAAATTTCGGATCGTTCTGATCAAACCCTCCAAGTATGACGATGACGGCTACGTGATTCGCTTCTGGAAAGGGGTCCTCCCGAGCAACACGCTTAATGTGCTGCACGGTCTGACCGAAGCGGTGAAAAGAAGTGGCGTGTTCGGCGACCTCAAGTTAGAGATCGTCACCTTTGACGAGACCACCGAAAAAGTCCCGGTAAAAAAAATCATCCGCTGGGGCCGGCACCGCTCTACCAAGCTGGTTGTCGGGCTGGTGGGAGTGCAGACCAATCAGTTTCCGAGAGCCATCGAGCTGGGCCGGCAGTTCCGCGCCGCCGGGGTCGACGTTATCATCGGCGGGTTTCACACGAGCGGGACCATCAACATGCTGGGCGAGAAGGAACCCGACATCCAGGAACTGGTGCAAGAGTCCATCTCGATCGTATCCGGCGAAGTCGAGGAGAACTGGGCGGAAATTTTGGCGGACGCGCTCCACGGCCGGTTAAAACCCATATACTCGTTCGCCCAGGACCTCCGCAACCTTATCGACATCGGTAAAGCGCCGCTCCCCCAGATGAGTCCCAAGACGATGCGCCACTTTGCCAAACCCAACTTCGGAACCGCCGACACCTCGCGCGGGTGCCCATTCGCGTGCTCTTTCTGCACCATCATCAATGTCCAAGGGCGCAAGATGCGCGAGCGAAGCCCCGAGGCCATCGCTGAGATGCTGCGCCGGAACTACCGCGAGCACAGAATCACCTTTTACTTCTTCACGGACGACAACTTTGCCCGTAAAAAACTCTGGCGCGAGACCTTCGAAGAAATCATCAAGCTGAGAAAAGAGGGCATCAAAATTTCCTTCATGATGCAGGTGGACCTGGCGCGCAAACCGAAGGACTTCGTGCGGTTGGCAGCCGAAGCGGGCTGCACCCAGGTCTTTATCGGCATGGAGAGCGTTAATCCCCAGAACCTCAAGGCCGAGGGAAAAGGCCAAAATAAAGTTGAGGAGTATCAAAAGATTATCGAGGAGTGGCACGACGCCGGAGTGGTCGTGCACACCGGATACATTATCGGCCTCCCCTTTGACACCAGGGAACAGGTGCCGCGCGACATCCGCTACCTCACGGACGTTATCCAGCCGGACCAGGCATCTTTCTTCATGCTGACCCCTCTGCCCGGCTCCCATGACCACAGTGAGATGAAAAAGCGCGGCGAGTGGATGGATCCGGATTTCAACAAGCGCGATTCCTTCCACGCCACCATCAAGCATCCGAATATGACAGCCGAGGAATGGACCCGGGTTTATGAGGATGCCTGGAAGACGTTCTATAGTAAAGAAAACATGATCAAGATCCTGTCACGGTGGAACCATAACCCTAAAGTTTATTGGAACCTTATGTCCGTCTTTTTCTGGTATAAAAACGCCGCCCTTATCGAGAAGGAGCACCCGATGATTGCCGGCTTCTTTAGATTAAAGGACCGGCTGTCCCGCAGGCCCGGCTTCGCCGTCGACCCTCTGCCTGCCCATCTCTGGAAGCGAGCCAAGGAGGTCGTCGACCTCTTCATCTCCTGGGCGAAATTCTTTAAGGAGATGGAAGAGGTCTGGCTCCAGACGCGCAAGAAGAGCGAAAAGGAAGAAAAATGGCTCGAAGAGGCGCAGCGGATTCAGGGAGAGATCTGGCAGACTCTCAAGATCGCGGAATGGCAGAAGGCATACAGCAATGCCAAGTCCATTCTCCCCGCTAAGGCCAAGGCCTTGCTGGACCCTTTTGAGGAGCTGTCCTCGAAGATACTTATCAGCGGAAAGGATCTAAACGCCTTTCTCAGGCAATGGGAGGGGCTCCAATCAAGGTTGCAGGAGCTCCGGCTCCATCTTGCCCGGGAGGGAGAGGCTGCCCGCGGATGGCTTGATGAGATGGCCCGCATCCACAGGGGTATCCGGCTCGGAAGCCGGATACAAGAATGGCAAGAGGCTTACTCACGCCTGCGTCATAGCTTGCCATCAAGATACCGCCTTCTTCACGCCAAATTCGACGCCTTGAGCAATCGGGCGCTGTACTCGCGCGAGCCGCTCGATCGGTTTTGGAGCAACACGCTGGAACAGGTAAGACGCCTGAGGCTATGGAACATCGACCTTGGGAAACTCACCACCAGCCTGATCAAGGACTTCTTCCTCACCACCTCTTTTGCCTTCACCTACCGCTCCGCCTCCCGGGGCGAATAAGCCACCCATCTTCCGTCGATTAAGAAGGTAGATGGGCATTTGGCAGGCCTTCACCCAAAATCTCACTTCTCCCCTGCCGACTGCAGGACCCAAACAACCAGCTCTTCATCTGCATGAAAGCCAAAGGCCAGTAATTGCTCTACTAGAGGTTTGACAGCGGGAATCAGATTACGTTGTTTGGCTTGCAATAAAATGCCGAGAGTGCCCAGAGCTTTTAGCCCTAAACTTATCGCTACCCTGCGCCCTGCCAGCTCGTCCATTAACAAAAAATCAGCTTGAAGCTCCAAAGCCAAAGCTATGGCTTCCCGCTCGCCATTACCCAGCCTCCACCGCAGGGTCAGGGCCGAAAGAGGTTGAGAGAGGGAACGTTCTTCCACCCATTGAGGTAAAAGGAGAACTTCATAGGTTTCTTGCCGAACTGCCGGTGGGATGAGTATCTTGTCAAACAGCTTTGCTAACAGATCAGCCTTCCCCAGTTGCTCAAAACTTATCAGCGGACTGGAGTTGCTTACCACGATCACTTGCCGTTTAACTCCCCAAGGTGGCGCTTCTCCTCCTCCCACTCTTCAGCGGACATACGGAAATAGGGAACTCCCAAGCGACCTGAGTAACGGATAAACTCCATCCGGTTCATCTCTAAAAGCTCTGCGGCTTTGCCTGAGGAGACCAACCCTCGCCGATAAAGCTCCAACACGACACATTCTTTCACAGCGGCCGCAGGTTCTCCGATTTCACGAAGCAGCCCCAGCAGCTCCGGTGGCAGATCAAATTTCAGTTGGCTCATGGCTTTCTATCTCCCTTAAAGCGAAATATATCAGGCTTAATGCACCGTTACAAAGCCGAAGCAATAGTTCTAAGAGATCCTGCGCGACCTTTCCAATAATGACTTATCCCGTTCCCGCCTAATGAACGAGAGCAAAAGA
>JACPSE010000092.1 GCA_016193465.1 Deltaproteobacteria bacterium | reverse complement strand
CTCCGGGGATGCCGAAGAGGATGGGAAGATAGGCAGCGCAGATAGCGCTCACGGCGCTCATCCCGATGAGCAAAGCAATGCCGGAAAGGGGCTCCCAGTTGATGACGATTGGCAATAAAAGCGCGTAGACCAGCGGAGTGCCAAATCCTTGAGGCGCGACAGCCACAAACGTCCCTATCCCCACGCCGATCATCATGACCAGCAGGATATGAAGATGTAAGATATTTTGCAGGCCGTGAAATGCAGCCTGAAATAAGGAGAGCTCGACCTCTATGTTAGCCGCCTCTTATCCCTGCCCAGTCACCAGAGTCTTTGACTTTGATTGGTGCATTCTTTTACGTTGAGGGTTACAGCACCTAACAGCGCGCCCCTATTTATGCGCTGGCAGAGGACCTGCCCCGCCCAACATCTTAAACATCGCCACAATCTCGGGGTCCCGGGGCATCGTCCGAAGTTGGTGCTCTATCTCATCGGCCATTGAGGGTTCCGCAGGCTCCGCCATCGCTTTTTCAAACGCCTTATGGAACTCAGGGTCGCTCAATGCTTTGCGCGCAGCCGCCTGAAGAATCGCAACCCGATCCTGCGGTGTTCCCGGAGGCAAAACAAGAGGGTCCCCCAAGCCGAGCAAGGTTCTGTACGTCTCAATAACTTTAATCTCTTTCTCCGATCTCGCAAGGGCGTCAATAGGAGGAAGATCGGCAAACGCCGGGTGAGGCTCTTTTTCTCCTTTACGCCGTGGGATAATGACGTGGAGAGTTAGAAAGCCTTTCTCTATCCACTCCGGATTCCTCCGGAGAAGCGTGCCCGGAGCGAAATGTCTACCATCAAGCTCGCCCCGCCTCAGCGCGACATCCATCTCCGGCCCTGAATAACCCACGATGACTTTGGGGTCTTGCATGCGGAGTATCCAGGCAAAGAGCCGCGCGGTGTAGTAACCCGTATGTCCCACGGTCTGCGCCCCAAGTCGTATACCCCGTTTGTTGCGCAGATCTTCTATGGTATTTAATCCAGCGTCTCTCCAGGTGGCCAAAACAGTCGGGCGGAAGCCATAGGACGACCCCAGCCAAAAGAATGAATCGAGTTTGTAGAAAACACCAACCCGGTCCGTAACGGCGTCCACTCCCGCCGAGCGTCCTAACACCCCAATGGTTAGTCCGTCAGGCTTTGCAACACCGTAGATGTGATTAGCGGCCTTTACGCCGCCAGCCCCCGGCATATACTCTACAACGATCTTTGGTTTTCCGGGAATATGCTTCTCTAGGAAAGGAACCGAAACTTTAAACTGCACGTCTGATGTACCACCTGGACTTGTACCGAGAACGGCCGTAATGGTCTTGCCCTTATAGAACTCTGCTTGTGGGAAGACAGGATTTGGCGACAGGATCAAGAAACCAGCAGGAGCTATATGCCGTGAGAGGAGTTCCTCGTCAATTTCCACCCCCAAACCTGGGCCTTCGGGCGGGCAGAGGTTTTCAGTGGCGTTCAAGCAGCAGGCGGTGGAGGAGTTCTTGCGCAGAACCAGCACATTAGCCCAACTGAGCTGGCGGTGGGATGTTTCTCTAGGGCTCATCCCGCTATGCTCCGTTCCGCTTCCCGCCGGAGGCTCCCAATGTGGCTCAAACCCGCGGCAGATCCGCCTCTCTCTGCCTTCCACCAGGGATTTTTATGCAATGCGTGTTTACCTCTCAACCGTGCTTCGTGGCAGAAGGCAACTCAGTGATTTGCTGTACTGAACTCCTATAAACAAGCGCAAGAGTCATGCCAGGACGAGAATTAGCCTTTACTCACATGGAGAGAAACGCCTACTGAGGTGGCGCAGCCAGTCTAGCTTGCCGAGTCGTCAGAAGATTCGCGGACTTTCATGAAGATTTGGTTATGCTGCTCGCAAGCGGACAGCAGCTTTGCCTACCAGTCTGTCGTTGAGCGCTAACCGCGCTTGTTCATAACCAGGAAAAAAAATACCCTTTTTCTTATTTGTGAGAATCGCACTTTGATTATTTTTTGAAATAGCAGGGTTTTTTCGGGCTATTAAGGCCGATGCGAGATGGCATAAATCCTGCTATTCTTGCGTGAGAGTGTGGAGTCCGTGGGGCATCTGGAGCAAGCTGGCGTACGGATCAATATGGATGGTCCGAGTCGGGTGATGGACAACCTGTTCAGAGAGCGGCTCTGGTGGGACGTGAAGTACGAAGACATCTATGTTCCGGACTACGTAAACGGCAGGGTGCTGGGTGAGGGACTGAGGGGGCATTTTCGGTTTTACAACACCGAGGGGGCCACATCAGGCTCTGGGCGATCGCAATCCTGACAAAGTCCACCTTGGGAGCATTGCGGCTCAGGAGAGCGTATGAGGGTGGCTTACGAAAAAAAAGGTGTCGCTCAGATACCTCGGGATCGACGACTCCGATCGGCCAAGTGTGTATGTCTCCCCGAATAGAGGAGTCCGCAGGCGGTAGCAACCCCACCGCCTCCTATACAAACGACAGGCAGCAGAAAAAGGGAGGTTAAGGGAACAACGGTTATTATTTATTCGTATCGTTGAAACTGTCCGAACAATGGAAGAAGGCTCAGGTGAAAAGTCTAAAATTAAGCCCGAGGGTTATATAAATCAATGAATACGGGGAGGGAGCAAAATGGAGATTACTAAAATAGAATGCATACCAGTTAGCCTTCCGATCAAGAAACCACATTTTATGGCGAGCCCGGGGACCAAGCCTATAAAGGGTAAGGATGACGTCGTCGTAAAGGTGCACACGGATGAGGGTATTGTAGGGATAGGTGAATCAGGACTCCCAATGCCACGCCGTGGTGACACCGTGGAGTCTATTATGGGCATCATTAACCGTGTCTTTGGGCCCCAAATCCTTCTTGGTGAGGATCCCTTCAATATAGAAAAAATCGTGGCCAAGATGGATACGGGTGCTAAGGGTAACAATCAGGCCAAGACAGCCATAGACTTTGCACTGCACGATATCATGGGTAAAAAGCTAGGAGTTCCAGTCTACAAACTTCTGGGTGGACTCTCTAATGAAAAGGTTCCGATGCGATGTACACTTAAGGAACTTGTTGGCCGTGAAACGCCCCAACAGTTGGCGGAAAGAGCAGTTAAGTTGCTGGAAGGCACTGGTACACGCGCTATCAAGGTCAAGGTGGCACGTGTAGGAGCAACAGTGGAGGAGGATGTGAATAATGTGAAAGCGGTTAGGGAAGCAATCGACCCTGACGTAATGGTAATGATTGATACCAATGAAGGCTGGGACTACTGCACGGCGTTGCGAACCCTGAAGAAGATGAAGAATCTTGACATAGATCACGTTGAGCAACCCGTGCCGTGGTGGGATATCGATGGCTTAGCACGCCTCCGTCGAAGCCAAGATATACCAGTATGGTCTGACGAATCTGGTGCAGAGCTTAGTCAAGTGCTTGAGATTATCCAAAAGGATGCTGTGGATGGTCTGCAGATTAAGATTTCGTGTATAGGTGGACTTTTGAAGGCGAAGAAGTGGGTTTCTATCTGTCAGGCTGCTGATTTGCCAGTGAAGCTTGGCATGATGGGCGGGTCTGGGCTTACGGCTGCTGCTCAAATACACTTCACTGCAGCCAATGAATGGATGGGCAGGTGGCCTGCCCACGGGAACTTGAACTTCCTGGAGCTTCATGAGGAGGCACTTGACACCGTCAGTACACCTATAAAGGATGACCTTGTGATAAATGTCCCTAGATATGAGAAGGGTTTTATGTACCCGCCCGATGGACCAGGTTTGGGAGTGGAACTTAACGAAGCGCTCCTCCGAGAGCTCCTAATTAGAGGCATGAGTCCAACAGTTATTGGCAAGAAATAGCACACACAGCATCTTAGAAGCTAATAGTACATCAGGTGGGAAATGCCATAATCCGTAGATGAGGAGCAGAAAAACTCGGTCCTCGCTGCAAAGTGTGGCCTGCTCCGCATGAGGGAGCCGATGATTAGCTTATTTGAGAACCCAACAATCCGGGAGCCTGCTCGGAGGTCACCTCCAAGTCCCTTTTTCCCTTGCTCCGACGCACACCTCTCCCGTAACCTCTATCTCCCAAAAGAAGCTTTAACACAGCATCAGATTGAAGCTGCTCGATATCTTCCAGACAATCTCCCCCAGCCGGTATCAACGCAATCACACTCTCCATATACTTGGACTCCGTATAGCCAATGTCGCGTCGCTTGATCCGAACATGTCTCTTAACCAAACCGGGTAACCCTAAAGCCTGGCAAGTCTCTACCACCAACGGCAGCCCTCCAAACGAAGTCAGTGCCTCGCCTGAGTCGTCCTCAATCAGCTTAAAAGGAAGCAGCCCCTCTTGACTTGCCATCACTTCACCTTCTGGGTGAATCAAGATGGCGCGTCTTACCACAGAAAACTCCAAGCAGGCTGCTGAAAATCAGCAAAGCAGAAAAAATTACCTACGGATTACGGACACCCATGTAGACTCAGGATGCCTTAGCCAACGAGCGAAGGATGATATGCTGGGGCCTGTAGCAGCACCGCATCCTTGACAGTTTTCTCCGCTTACTCCACACTGAAAGTCTATGCCAGTTAAGAAAGTTATCCTAGCCCAGCCCCGGGGCTTTTGTGCCGGCGTGGAGATGGCTGTGGCGACCGTGGAGCGGGCGCTCGTGAAATATGGTCCGCCGCTCTATGTTTTCCATGAGATCGTCCACAATCGTTATGTTGTTGAGGACTTTGTTCGCCGGGGAGTCACTTTCGTCCAATCCGTAGAGGACGTTCCCGCAGGCGCGAAGGTGATCTTCAGCGCCCATGGAGTCTCTCCGGCGGTTTGGGAACAAGGGAAGAAGAAACAGCTCCAGGTGATCATTGATGCCACCTGTCCTTTAGTGGAGAAAGTCCACCGGGAAGTGCGCAAATTTGCCTCCCAGGGATACTGGATCCTTCTCGTGGGCCATCCCGAGCACGATGAGATGGCCGGCACGAGCGGCGAGGCGCCGGAGCGAATCCGAATCGTAGCCAATACCGAGCAAGCCAAGCAAGTAGACGTAGCCGATCCCGAGAGAGTTGCAGTTCTAACTCAAACTACCCTGAGCGTTGATGACACTAGGGAGATCATCGAGGCGCTGCGCGGTCGGTATCCCAAGATGATCACCCCGCCGAAAGAGGACATCTGCTATGCGACTCAAAATCGTCAGGATGCGGTAAAAGAGCTGGCGCGCGCGGTGGACTTGGTGCTCGTGGTTGGCTCACCCAACAGCGAGAACTCCAACCAGCTCTGCCGCGTGGCTCGCTCCAAAGGCGTGACTGCGTACCTTGTCAACGACTTTCGCGAGATCGACCCGAAGTGGCTGGAAGGTGTGGAGCGAGTTGGCCTCACCTCAGGGGCGTCAGTGCCGGAGCAACTGGTTCAAGAGACCGCAGATTACTTTAAGCAGCGTGGAGCAGAGATCGCCAGCATGGGTTTTGTTGAAGAAAATGTTCATTTTGCCCTTCCGTCTGAGATCGCCGACGCCTCTTGATCCCGACGAGAGAGAAAACTATTCTAATCATGAAAGGAGGAGGTTATGGCCCGCATTGTCCACATTGCCCTGAAAGTTGAGGAACTAGAGAAGGCCAGCGAATTTTACGAGAAGGTTTTTGGTTTTGCGCCGGTTGAGACCAGCAAAGTCAGAGACCATACCTCCCGCCACTTAAGCGACGGAGCCATTGACCTTGCGCTGATCAAATATGATAGCGAAGAATCCGCTGAGGCCAGGGCCTCCGGACAAGGACCCTGTATTCATCACTTCGCCATCGAGGTCGATGATATGGACAAGTATCTGGCTGAGATTGGCCGATTTGGCTGTAAGATCATCAGCGACCCCGGCGTGATTCCGGTCAAATTCCGCGCTCCCGGAGGTACCGTGTTGGAAATTGTGCCGCAACAGAGATACAAGAAGCCCTCCGGGAATTGAGCTCCCGACAAACGGCCATGAACTGCTGCACCTGCTTCTTAGCCACACGGCCCATCATTTGAGACAGCTCTATGCGATGCTCCACATGATCGGCATAAAGCCGGACAGCCCTTTGGGAGAGAGGGACTTCGCCGGGATCCGGATGCCAAAGGAACTCTGGTAAGCGACTCTTCCAAAGGCGCTCGCAAGATCGGCCCGCCGCTACCTGATGATGACAGTTCGACCCTACCTGGCCTTTCTAACCGTCGTGGCTATCCACTCCATCGCGACTTCGGGGGCTGAGGCCCTTTTGCCTTTCTATATGAAATTCTTGGGCGCCTCGACAGCGCTGGCAGGGCTGCCCTTTGCTATGAACTCGCTAAGCCGTTTCTTCACCGATCCCCTTGCAGGAGCTGCCTCGGACCGGCTGGGCTCGAAATGGTTTTTGTTGCTTGCTTGCCTCCTCGGCGCCCTTTTTAGTTTGCTGGCCGGAGCGACCTCTCAGTTGGCTATTTTTCTCGCCCTGTGGGCTTTTGTAGGCGCTTCGGAGTCGATGTTCGCCCTCTCGATCCGTAAGATCGCTTTTGAAAATGCCCCGCCGGGGAGAGAAGGCCGCGCGGTCGGGAACGTTACAACTCTCTATGGCATAGGCAATGTCGTCGGCCCTCCGATCGCAGGCTCCCTGGGATCACGGCTCGGAACGCAGGTCTTATTCTTGATGTACGGCGCACCGCTGCTATTATGCGCTGCCCTCTCCTGGCTTTATCCCCCGGGTGGGTCGCAGCCGAAGCCTATCCAACAGGCTGAGAGAAGATCCTTTTTCAGAGAGGGAAGAGATCTCTTCAAATCCCGCCTGTTTTGGGTAGCGTGTCTAGCCATGTTTTTCATGTTTTTTGCGCGCTGGGGCGGTCTCAAGGTGGCCTTTCCCCTCTTTGCGGTTGAAGAGCGGGGGTTGAGCATCGCGGATGTCGGGAGCATCCTGGGTGTCGCTGGGGGACTCGACATGCTGGGGCGATACCTCGCAGGCCGATGTAGCGATCGCTGGGGGGCAAGGAATGCGGTGGCTTGGGGGCTGTTTGCTTCGGCGCTTGGCTTCACAGCGATCATTTTCATGTCAGGATATGCCGGTTTGCTGACGGCTGCCTGCGGCATGGCTTTAGCCTTCGGCTTCCTAAACGTTAGCTCCACCACGGTAGCCTTGGAGGCCGCAGGAAATAATCAGGGCGGATTAGCCTTGGGTTTAGCGAGATGGTTTGGCTCTATGGGCTCCACTACGGGGCCGTTCCTGATAGCCCTGCTTGCCGAAACCTTAGGTTATGGGATCGTCTTTCCTTTAGTCGGTCTGCTTGCGATCGGCCTTGTGGCTTATGTTAGGGTTTTATTGCGCTCTCTCCTGGCTGTTTCTGGGACCGTAGGCTAAACCTGCCGCGGCTTCTTCAAGAGGGAAGAGAGGCTCTTCAAACAGGGGCTAAGCTTCACATGGGATCTACTTTTTTAATTAGCACGGCGGAGTTGGCGCGTTGTCTGGACAGTCCAAGGCTGCGCGTCCTCGACGTCCGACCATGGCCCGAGTACGCCAAAGGTCACATCCCAAACGCCGTCCACCTTGCCAAGCAGGAAACCGACGACCTGGAGGCGAACCGGGAAGGCCTGCCCATAAAGATCGACAAGGCCGAGTCCCTTTTTGGCGGCTTAGGCATAGATCACGAAACCAGCGTAGTTGTCTACGGCGATCGGGAGGACTTTTTCGGCTCGCGCGCCTTTTACGTACTAGATTTCTTCGGCCACGCGCAACTTCAACTGCTTAACGGAGGAATCGAAGGATGGCTCCATGAGAGAAGAGGGCTCGCACGAGAGATTCCCCAAGTTCTTCCGAAGAGCTTCATTGCGCAAACCAAGCCTTCCTTTATTGCTACGACAGAGTTAGTCAAGGACCACCTGGGGGATCTCGCTTGGGTGATCATTGACTGTCGGGATGAAAAAAGATACCGGGGAACCGACCAGCGAGTGATACGAGCGGGGCACATTCCCGAAGCCGTCAACCTTGACGCAGATAGGCTTTTTACATATGGTGAAAGGCAGATCTTCAAGAACCAAGACGAATTGCTCCAGCTTTTTGCAGAGCACGGAATCACGAGAGACAAAGAAATTGTGACCTATTGCACCACGGGGGGAAGCCGAAGCCCGGCAGCTTATCTCGCCCTTCGCCTTCTCGGTTTTCCCAAGGTCCGCGTCTATGATGCGGGATGGGTCGAGTGGGGGAACAACCTGGCGCTGAGCGTTACAGAGTGAGGTTAACCGAGCCCGCAAAGACAGAGTACATCCAAGAAGCGCCTATGACAGACGGAGCTAAAGAAGTTTTTTTGGAGATCATCCCGCCCGTGGTGGATTACTTGGATGAGAAGCCACCTGAAAAACCTGCCTCCAGGCCCTCCTCTCTTGACGGGAAAAGAATCGCCCTGCTTGCTAACTGGAAGCCTATCTCGACGCCGTTTATGGCGGCCCTAGCTGAAGAGATCGGGCGAAAAACCAGCGTCAAGTCCGCCTTCGCCCGCACCCCTGATTGGCAGTTTACGCATCCCGAGCGCGTTGGGAAGATCGGCCCGGAGGTCGATGCCTTGGCCCAGCAGTGCGACCTCATGGTATCAGGCGTTTCCGATTGAGGGGGCTGCACGGTGTGGAGTATCCACGCCTGCGTCGAGTTCGAGAAAAGAGGAATCCCGGCAACCGTGATCGTAACCGACATTTTTGAGACCAGGGCCAGGCAGTTGCTGAGATCCTTGAGATTCCCGCACATACCGGTTTTGGTTACCCCGAATCCAGTCGTTTACCTGACAGAGGCGGAAATCCATCAGCGGCTAGAAACTTTGCTCGGCGAAGTTGTTCAATCCTTAACTGCTTAAAATACGCGCAGGGGAGAAGAGGATGGCTCAATCTGTTCGGATCCCGGTCAGTTCCGACGACCTTTCCGCTGACTTTTTTGCCGCAGCCTTTGAGAGACGCTGGACAGACGGCCTGCCCGTCATCCCTCCAACTCCAGATCGGGTAAACCGCATGTTGGCGGCCGTGGAGAGAGATCCCGACGAGATCGTCGCTATAATGCCACCCCGGCAGGGTCCGGCGTCGGTTCGGAGCATCGCAGCCAACGCCGTGATGGCCGGCTGCCTGCCGGAATATTTCCCTGTGGTCCTAGCAGCAGTCGAAGCCATCAACGACCCTATGTTCCCGCTGGGGACTTTAGCGGGATTAAGACCTGAAACTCCTTTTTTTCTCGTCAATGGCCCGATCCGAGAGAAGATCCAGCTCAACTGCGGCAGGGGCTGCCTAGGACCCGGTTGGCGCGCCAATGCCACAATTGGCAGGGCGATCCGGCTCATCATGATTAACATCGGAGGTTTCTCCCCCGGAGAATACGCCCGCACCTGCTTTTCCTCGCCCATGCAATACGCTTTCTGTGCCGGCGAGGATGAGGCGGGCTCGCCCTGGGAGCCGTTCCACGTAGAGCGAGGCTTCAGGAAAGAGCAGAGCGTTGTGACCGTTTTCAGGGTCACGTCATATATCGCCCTGCTCGCGCCGCTTGACTGGGATCAGTCGCCAAAGGGGCTGTTGGAGCATACGGGCTTATCTATGGTGTCCCTTGGCAACACGGGCTTGTACGCTGGGAGCTTATCGTGCCTTGTCCTGTTTAATCCCGAGCGGGTTCGGCTGCTTGCGGATGCCGGCATTTCTAAGGCTGATGCCAAGACCATGCTTTGGGAATACACGCTCCTGCCCTCATCTTACTTCAGGAAAGGCGATCTGAAAATCCTCGAGAAAAAGGGCTGCGTGGTGGCGGGTAGGGTCTCCCTCGTGGACCGTCCAGAGGATATCTATATCGGCGTGATGGGAGGGACAGGCATTCATACGGTTTTCCTACCCGGCTTTTCGCACGAGATCATTCCTCATGTTCCCGTGAGCAAAGTGATCCCATAAAGCTGTAAGAACAACTTATGTCCACGCGCAACCGGGCAGACCATCATCCTGGCTCCAACATTACAGAGCGGTTGGTCCAGTGCATTGACACGGTCCGCTTTGAGCGCTTGCCGCAGGAGGTCATCCAGATAGCCAAAGTGGTCGCGCTGGACGGGATCGCAAACATGCTAGCCGGTTCCACTCAACCTCTGGGAGAGATCCTGGCGCGCTACCTCTCCTCAATGGGTGGTGTCCCCACCTCCAGTGTCATCGGGACCGGTCTCAAGACCAATCCTCCAATGGCGGCCTTTGCCAACGCCGCCTTCTGCCATTCAATGGACTATGAAGCCATGTGGTGGCCTCCCACACATCCGACCTCCCCAGTCTTACCGGCGCTACTAGCCCTGGCCGAGCACGAGGGCTTGCCCGGGAGAAAAGCGCTTGAGGCGTTGGTGGTGGGATTCGAGGTGCAGGGCCGGCTTAACCTGTGCGCGGATTGGTACAACGAGCCCTATTCTTATTTCCATCCCCCCGGGACTATCGGTGTGATCGGCAGTGCAGCCGCGTGTTCCAAGTTATTGGGTTTGGATTTCTGGAAGACTCGGATGGCTATCGGCATCGCAGCTTCACGAACCGGCGGACTTTGGGCAAACGCTGGGACCATGACTAAGTCGCAGCATTCGGCCAATGCAGCCCGATCGGGTGTGGAGTGTACTCTCCTGGCCCGCGAGGGATACACGAGCAACGAAGCCGTTATCGAGAGTAGGAAGGGCGGCTTTGGCCAACTTGTGTTGGGAGAGAAAGCAGACTTAGAAGCAGCGGTGAGGGGCTTCGGAAACCCTTACCGCATGGTAGATCCTGGCATCACGATCAAGAAATATCCGGCTCAGACCACGACCCATTGGTGCATTGATGCCGCTCTGAGGCTGAGGGAACAGCACCACCTTGATCCGAGTCAGCTCCACAAGGTGGTTGCCCGCGTGGGCCGGCCTAATTGGTCTGCCCACTGGCCAAAACCAACGTCCGGGCTAGAAGGGAAATTCAGCATCCACTACACGGTAGCCTTGGCACTACTGGATGGCAAGGTCACGATTGACAGCTTTAGCGACGAGCGGAGGTTCTCAGCGGACATCGAGGAGATGTTGGGTAAGATCACGATTATAGAAGACGAGACAATCCCCCCAGGCTTGAACTTTGCCACGACTTGGGCGACCGTCGCTATCACCCTCAGGGACGGGCAAGTTCTGGAAGCGCGCTGTGACGTTCCGCGAGGAAGATGGGACAACCCGCTGACCCGGGAAGAGCGCCTAGCAAAGTTCCATGACTGTGCTCGCCGGGTGTTGACCCCTAGAAAGGCGGAACAGGTGGTGCAATGGGTGGAAGAAATGGATAAACTGGATAGCGTGACCAAGTTCATGCCGCTTTTAAGGTCCGAGCGGTGTTAAGGTAATAAAATGAAAAGATCTGATCTGCTATCCGGTTTGTTCCTCATAGGATTTGGACTTTTTATCATCCGGGAAGCTAGCGCTATGAAGTATTCCTACGTCCATGGTCCCGGTCCTGGCTTCTTGCCCTTTTGGATTGGCGTGCTCTTAGTGGCTTTGGCATTAATTCTCGCGACAATGAGCGCATTCTATTTTTATTCGGAGAAGGAGCGAAAAGCCAACAGGGCAGATTGGTGGAAAGCGATAAGGGTGGCGGGGACTTGGGTTGCTTTCTTGTTCATGATTGCCTTAGCAGACAAAATTGGATTCATCCTGAGCTTTGTAATTTTTACCGTGTTTTTAGTCTCAGCCGTTGATCGCCGCTCGTTATCCACCGGGATAACGGTGGCTCTGGCAATAGCCTTTGGTTTTTACCTGATTTTTGTCTATGCGTTTGGGCTGAGACTGCCTGTTGGACCCTGGGGGTTTTAGGCGCCAGTCGACAGAACCTCGATGGAAACTTTGCAGAATATCTTGCTCGGTTTCGCGGTGGCCTTAACCCCCGTGAATCTTTTCTGGTGTTTCGTTGGGGTCTTTCTTGGCACGATCGTCGGCATCCTTCCAGGTCTTGGTACGCCGGCTACCATTGCGATCCTTCTTCCCCTCTCCTTCCAGATGAACCCCGCTACGGGCCTTATCATGATGGCGGGTATTTACTACGGTTCGAAGTACGGGGGTTCTACCACTTCGATTTTGATGAACCTGCCGGGTGAGACGGCGTCGGTGGTAACGTGTCTGGATGGCTATCAGATGGCGCGTCAAGGCCGAGCCGGTCCGGCCCTTGGGATCGCAGCGATCTCCTCCTTCGTAGCGGGGACGGTTGGGATTTTAGGTCTGATGCTGGTGGCCCCGCCACTGGCGAGATTTGCTTTGCGCTTTGGGCCTCCTGAGTATTTTTCGCTGATGGCGCTTGGGCTCACGATGGTGATATTCCTGGCTGGAAAATCAATGATCAAAGGATTACTGGCGGCCCTGATCGGCCTCTGGCTGGCAAGCATTGGTACGGATACCTTCACTGCGGAACCGAGATTTATCTTCGGACGTCTGGAATTGCTAGATGGGGTTGATTTTATCGTGGCTACCATCGGGATTTTTGCTATCGGCGAAGTCCTGGTCAACTTAGAAGAGAAAACCAAGATAGACCTTTTCAAGGTTCCCAAAGGGCTGCGCAACCTCTTGCCAACTCTTCAAGATCTCAAGGATTGCCGCTTCGCCTTTCTCAACGGCTCGGTGGTGGGGTTTCTGATTGGGGTCATGCCTGGCGCAGGGGCAACGATAGCCTCTTTTCTTTCCTATGGCTTAGAAAAGGCCGTTTCCAAGAATCCAGACAAGTTCGGCACTGGGGCTATAGAAGGCGTTGCGGCTCCCGAGGGCGCCAATAACTCGGAAACGGGCGGAGCGTTGGTTCCTTTGTTGACCCTGGGAATCCCCGGTTCGAACTCGACAGCGATGCTTTTGGCTGCTTTGACTCTCTGGGGCATGAAGCCTGGACCTCTTCTGATCCAGGAACACCCGGAGATCTTTTGGGGTTTAGTTGCCAGCATGTACGTCGGCAACATCATGCTCCTCATCCTAAACCTCCCGATGGTTCCATTGTTTGCCAAGATTTTGCGCGTGCCCAATTACTTTCTCTACCCGGTCATTTTGGGCATATCGGTAGTCGGGGTCTACGCTGTCAACAGCAGCATGTTTGATATTTGGATGCTGGCACTCTTTGGAATCTTAGGCTACGTCATGCGTAAGCTAGATTTCCCGGCCGCCCCCCTGGTGCTCGCACTGGTCCTCGGCATTCGCGCGGAGGAGACATTTCGGCAATCTCTGATCATGTCTCAAGGTGATCTCTCGGTCTTTCTTACCAGGCCGTTATCTGTCATTATGTTATTGACGGCGGCGGTGTTACTCGCGATACCGATTTTCCGCTGGACGCAAGCTTGGAGAAAACAAACTGCTTCTGAGGAGAATTAAACTTTCCTTCCGGGCCTAAAGACAAAAAAGGAGGGCCAAGAGATGAAAACTACACGCGCCTTTATCGTTATAGCTGCCACGATGGTGGTCGCAACTCTCGCCGTTACGCCCGTCAATGTTTTGGGTCAGGGCTTCAAGCCCACCCGGGCTGTCGACGTGGTCAACCATAGCCGAGCCGGAGGCGGGTCGGATTTGTTCGCCAGGGCTTTGGTGCAGATGCTGGAGCAGGAAAAACTGATTCCCCCGGGTTGGCAGGTGCTGAACAAAGCAGCGGGCGCAGGGGCCCAGGCCATGGCCTATCTGGCTGAAAAAAAAGGCGACCCTCATACCATTTCGGTTTTTACTAACACATGGGTGGTCACGTCGCTTACGGTTAAAGAGACTACATACACCATAGACGACTTTACGCCACTTGTCCGCATGATTCTGGAACCAACGGTGGCCGTGATAAAGGGCGATTCCCTTTACAAGAACCTTAAGGACTTTGTTGAGGACGCTAAGAAAAAACCAGGGCAGCTCATCCAGGTCGGTGGCACTGTCAGTTCTGTTGACAACCTGTTTCGCAATCTAATCCAGAAGACAACTGGGGCGAAGTGGCAATACGTTGACGTCCGCAGCGGCGGAGAGAGGATCGCAAATCTGCTCGGGGGGCATATGCACATTTACTTCGCCCAGCCAGCCGAGGTGAGCGAGCACGTCAGAGCGGGAAACGTTAAGATCATTGCCGCGTTGACGGAGAGCCGACTTGAGGGTCTCCCCAATGTCTCCACGATTAAAGAGCAGGGAATTGATGTTCCTATTATTACTCAGGTCAGAGGGGCAGTGGGACCTCCTGCTATGCCCAAGGACCGGGTTCAGTATTGGGAAGGGCTCTTTTTACGGCTCACAAAAACTGCTAGCTGGAAAAAGTATGTCAAGGAGAACGAGGTGGAGAGTGCGTACCTCAATAGCGAGCAACTCGGAGCTTCCTTAAAGGAGTTAAGCAACCAGCTGCGCGAGACCCTGAAAGAGGCCGGGGTGAAAGTGGTCCGTTAGCAGGAATGTCTGAGTTGAATATAAAAAGGCCCCGCCGGACCTGGGCGGGGCCTTTTTAGTCCGGGACGAGAAGGGTTATTGTGACTAAAGGCGACGTATGGGCCGGTTTGATTCTGGCTGGCCTGGCCATTTTTATCATTCAGCAGGCCCTTGTGCTTGATTATTTCAGCGAGTACGGTCTTGGACCCGGATTTCTTCCCCTCTGGCTCGGTATAGTTATTTTCACCCTTTCCTTAGCGCTGATCGGCATTCGCATCCTGGGTCGCCCAGAAGCCTTCGAAAACGAGGGCGGGACTTCGGCTGGGACAGGAAGGGCCCTCGCGACTTGGGGCGGCCTGATGCTTGCGATTGCTCTCCTAAACGTCTTGGGTTTCATCACGAGTTTTGTCCTCTTAACTTTTCTTCTCGTGCTCGTCATGGACCGCCGCTCGCCGTCAACTTCTATGGTTGTAGCCGTGGGCGGGGCTTTGGGTTTCTATCTTGTTTTCTCGGCTATCCTCGGCGTGCCTCTTCCTCAGGGACCCTGGGGATTTTGAGATGGAGACGTTACAAAACCTTTCCCTCGGCCTTTCGGTCGCCCTCACACTGACAAATCTTTCTTGGTGTTTTATCGGTGTCTTTATTGGCACGGTCGTGGGCATCCTCCCCGGCATAGGTCCGCCAGGCGCCATCGCAATGCTCCTTCCTCTCACATTCAAGCTTGACCCGACGTCGGCCTTTATCATGTTGGCGGGAATCTATTATGGCGCAAAGTATGGAGGCTCCACCACTTCAATCCTGTTGAACATACCGGGGGAGCCTTCTTCCGTAGTCACGTGTCTCGATGGCTACCAGATGGCCCGTCAGGGTAGGGCTGGTCCCGCCTTGGGCATCGCCGCCATCGCCTCGTTCATTGCCGGGACTTTTGGTGTCTTGGGCTTAATGCTTGCGGCACCCCCGCTGGCCCGGTTTGCGCTCCGGTTCGCCCCTCCCGAGTACTTTGCCGTTATGTCCCTTGGGCTGACTATGGTGGCCTACTTGACAGGAAAATCTGTGGTGAAGGGCCTGCTCGCGACATTCTTTGGAATTTGGTTAGGCATCATCGGAACCGATCTCTTTACCGCACAGTCAAGATATACCTTCGGACAGGTAGAACTGGTCGATGGAATCGACTTCACTGTGGTCAGCATCGGACTATTCGCTGTGGCTGAGATCCTTGTCAACATGGAGTCCAGGGTCAAAGCGGATCTCTTCAAGCTCCCGAAAGGACTGCGCAACCTTCTGCCGAAGCTTCAAGACTTAAAGGATTGTCGCTTCGCCTTTGTAAATGGCACGCTCGTAGGTTTTTTCGTTGGATTGCTTCCGGGTGCGGGCGCGACGATTGCTTCGATGATCTCCTATGGAATCGAGAAAGCTGTCTCGAAGCACCCAGAAAAGTTTGGTGCCGGCGCAATCGAGGGGGTGGCCGCACCTGAGGGCGCCAACAACTCGGACGCAGGGGGTGGGCTCGTGCCTCTGCTGAGCCTTGGCATTCCCGGCTCGAACGTGGGAGCGATGTTGCTAGCGGCGCTCTATTTATGGGGGCTTAGGCCAGGCCCCCTCCTCATCCACGAACATCCAGAGCTATTTTGGGGCGTCGTGGCCAGTATGTATGTCGGGAATTTTCTACTCCTAATTCTCAACCTCCCCTTAGTCCCTATTTTCGTCCAAATCCTCCGTCTACCCTATTTTGCGCTCTACCCCATGGTTCTGGGGATCTCGATCGTCGGAGTCTACAGCGTCAATTACAGCTTCCTTGACGTATGGCTAATGGGATTTTTCGGTCTGCTGGGATACCTGATGCGTAAGCTTCACTTTCCGATGGCTCCTCTGGTGCTCGGCATGGTCCTTGGAAAGCCAACGGAACGTGCGCTGCGCCAGTCTTTAATGATGTCCCAAGGGGATTTCACGATTCTATTCATGCGGCCGATCTCTGCAACGCTTTTATCCGCGGCCGTGATCATTCTGCTGTCCCCAACCGTTCAGAGACTTTCACTTAGAGAAAAAAAAGGGCCTCAGCGAGTTTAGGACAAAGAGAACTTAACCAGGAGGTGCTGATATGAGATCAGGTAAGCATGTAGGAATGCTTCTAGGACTTCTGGCGTGGAGTGGAATTTTTCTCCATGGCCAGGATGTTTGGGCACAGGGCTTTAAACCCAGCGGCCCTATCGAGGTGGTTGTGCATTCTAAAGCTGGGGGCGGCTCAGATCTTTTTGCTCGCGCCATCGCCGACATGACGCGGGAGGAAAATATCATCCCCCACCGCATGCAGGTTACGAACAAGTCAGGCGGCTCGGGGGCTGTGGCTATGACCTACCTAGTTGGCAAGAAAGGGGACACGCACACCATAGGTTTCTTTACTCCTGTTCTGATCGTCACACCCCTCACACTCAAAGAGGCCCAGGTAACGATCCAGGATCTGACTCCCATCGCGCGTCTGGCCTTGGAACCCACCGTTGCCGTGGTAAAGGCAGACGCCCCTTATAAGACCATGAGGGATTTTGTCGAAGCAGCAAAGAAAAATCCCGGCAAGCTTAAGCAACCCGGTGGCGCTATCTCATCACTGGACAACCTTTTCCGCATGCTGATTCAAAAAGCAACAGGCGCACAGTGGGCCTACATCAACCTCGAAAGCGGCGGCGAAAGGGTGGCAAACCTTTTGGGAGGACACATGGATTTGATGCTTGACAACCCCGACAAGAGCCATGAGTACGTCAGGGCTGGAAGCATGCGCGTCATTGCGGCTCTCACGGAAAATCGTCTCTCATTATATCCCGACGTCCCTACGATTAAGGAGCAGGGGATCGACATCCCAATTCTCACCCAGTCGAGAGGGGTAATGGCGCCACCGGGAACCTCTAAAGAAGTGGTGGCCTACTGGGAGGGCGTCTTTGAGCGCCTAAACAAGACCCCACGATGGAAGAAATATTTGGCCGACAACCTAATGGAGGATGGTTTTTTGAGAAGCCAGGAGCTCGGCAAATTCTGGGATACCGAAACCAGGCTGTTGCGGGACGTGCTTAAGGAGGCTGGGGTAAAGGTGGTACGTTAATACCCGGTAACTGCATACGAGCTCAGGAGACCTAAGGAGGCGAGATGACAATTCAGCGCGGGGTTACCGAAGAGTTATCCGAGTGGCTCTGTTCTGTTCGATACGGTGACTTACCTTCCCAGGTTCGCAGTAAAGCCCTTGATGTGGTTTTCGATTCCGTGGGTGGCATGATCGCGTGCTCTGCCCTACCTGAGGTGAGATGCATCGTCGAATTTCTGCTGGACGCAGGCGGCAAGCCCGAATGCACCATCCTAGGACATAAGGAGCGCACTTCTGCGGTGAACGCAGCCATGGCCAATGGGGCGATGGCGCATGCCAGCGAGGTAGACCCCGTTCACCTCTCCTCTTCCGGCGGACACGTCGCTGCAGGGTGCGTGCCAACCGCGCTAACTTTAGGGGAGTACGTTAACGCCACTGGAAAAGATCTTCTCCTGGCTGTCGCCCTGGGCTACGAGGTGGGCGGGAGATTAATAACGATCTTTTACCGAGAGCGAGACTATCTTACGCGCCGGTTCTACCACACCGCGGTGGCAGGAGCCGTCAGCTCCGCTGTCACCGCTTCTCTGCTTCTAGGCCTGGATCGGCGATCTCTGCAAGTGGCGATGGGCCTGGCTGCCTACCAGGCAGCAGGGCCCGACAACATGACAAAAGATCCCGGGCACATGGGCAAAACATTCCAGGTGGCTGCCGCCAACAGAAACGGTGTGACCGCCGCATTCCTTGCCCGAAAAGGCTGCTTTGTCCCCTTGGACGTTTTGGAGGGCTCCTGCGGGCTTTTTGATGCTTTTCTGGGAACCTCAGAGGTGGCCCCGGAGATGCTGAAAGGCCTAGGCGAATACTATGCGATCACCGACGTGATGCACAAGCGCTATCCTGTAGGAAGCCCAAATCAAACGTATCTGCAGGCTCTCTTTCACCTATTCTGCGAGCACGGAATAAAGGCTGAGGATATCCAGGGAATTGAAATCCAGATGCCGACACGAAGCGTACGCCGGATTCCTACAACCCGGCACGCCTCTATCTCCGGTGAGGTCGTGTGCGCGATGGCAGCGGTCTATGGAAAGGCAGACTTCTACCAGCTTCACGATCCGACGGCGGTGACGCACCCCTCGGTCCAAAAGATGCGTGAGAGAATACGCTTTGTAGGGCGAGAGGATTGGAAGGGTATGGAGCATGGGCGGCATGCCATCGTTACCCTCACTGCCCAAGGAGGGCGGAAATTCAGCCAAGAAGTCTGGTTCGAGCCCATGACAGGTAGGGAGATCGAGGAGAAGTTTAAGGGCCTCATCACTCCCCGCTTCGGAGAGGAAAAAACGCGCCGTCTGGAGATGCTCCTCCACGACGTTGAAAATGCCGCAAGCGTAAAACCGCTGTTAGAAGAATTATGAGGCTAACCGACGAGCGCCTTGACGCCTAAACTGAGCCCTTTCGGTGAAACGGCCCAGCGGCCTTTAGGTGTTGGTCGAAGAAGGCCAAAAACTTAGCCCAAGAATCTTTGGCCGCAGTCTCTCGGTAGCGGTTGGCGTCCAGAAAATTCTGAAAGGCATGGCCTGCCCCCGAATAGGAGTGAAACTCATGGGGCTTGTCGTACTTGGTTAGCTCAGCGTCAATTTTTTTCACGTCCACCGGTGAGGGGTTCTGGTCTTCTTCGCCGAAAAAGCCAATCAAGGGGCAAGAGACTTTGGAGGTAAGCTCAAAAGGAGATGGTCCCTCACCAAGGGCAACCATCATGTTACCACCATAGAAGACCGCCGCCGCTTTGAAATCGGAGCTGTTGGCAACCATCAGGTAGGTGACCCGCCCTCCCATACAGAACCCCGTTATTCCGATCTGATCTGCGTTGGTCCCGCGCAAGCCTTTCAGGTAGACCACCGTGGCATTCACATCAGCGATGATCTCTTTGTCACGCAGCAAACTCGTACGCGCTGCGTTTCCCGGAAGCTCTGCGGGTTGGCGATGAAACAGGTCTGGAGCCGCAGCCACGTACCCTTTCCTGAAGAGGCGGTGGACAACATCTTGAATTTGCCCATCAAGCCCTGGACCGTGATGAATCACCACCACTCCTGGGTGAGGTCCAGGGCTATCCTGGAGGCCTAAGTAGATTTTCATGGGTTGTCCATCCACATTAATCGTATCCCAACGTACGGCCATCGCTCAGTCCCTCCTTCGTTTTCGCTGTAAAGGTACCTTTCTTTTATCCGCTCATCTCGATGACTTTCGTTACCGCCCTTTTACTGAAAGAGGTAGGAAGAAACTGGGAATGGATGCCGGCTCCACCAGCCACAACAATAAGAATATCTTCCGGATGATCCGCAACCCCGATGTGCTCGGCATCGTCCACCGCCTCAAACCAACGGGCGCGGCGCTCCAAAATGGCCCGCTTTGTCCCACGGGCGAACCGAGAGAGTGGAATGCGAGCATTCTCAAACAGATAACGCTTGACCTCCTGTTTGCTAAAGCCGCCCCGGGCCAGCGTGCCGGCATGCTCGGGGCTTAAGACGAGAAGCGGCCCCGTAGGGAACAAAATATTGTTGTGACCGAGCCCGCACAGGGCGCCCACAAAGGTCTCCAGAATCTCCTCCGCGCACTCGCACCCATAGGTGAAGATGTTTTGCGGGCCGCCGGTCCCGATCATTGTCACCGTGCTCTCTTCTCTGGCGTAGCCGAGCTCCACATGGAGCGGGTCCCAAGGGCTTTCAGTTTCCGCCTCAGCGATACAGAAGGTATATTTCCCCGGCTGGCCATGGGTAGAAGGATCGGTCACGCCGGGGATTTCCTTCCCCACATTGAGCAGCACCAGCCGGATCGCCCTGCCGATAGTGGCGTTGGCCCGACCAGCGGGGCCAAAGAGACTCCCGCTCGCGTTGAGACAAAGAGAAGAGGTTACAGGACCATTAACAATAAGCAGGGGAGCGGTGGCGTTGGTTGCCGTCTGCATGCTGTAGAGAGCCAGCTCTTCGTCTAAAAGCGCCTCTACCCCGGCGAGGACAACCGGAAAAAACTCGGGGGCGCAGCCAGCCATGACTGCGTTGACGGCCACTTTCTCCACTGTCACGGGATTCATGGCCGGAGGCAAGAGCCCCAGCTTTTTCTCCCTGCCATAAAGGGAATGAGTGAGCATAGCCCGGACGCTCTCCTCTTTTGGAGGGATGATGGGGAGTCCGTCGGTCCAACCCTTTTCGTGAAAGAGCTCGTTGACCTCCTCACAGTCCCCTTTTAAATCGAGAAGCTCTTCCTCTGAGCCGCTCTGATCAGAACGTTTTTCTTCAGCCTTTGCACCCACGGTCAGAGCTCGGGCTACGCTGGCGAGAGCCCCTTTGGCCTGATCCGACACTGTCTCACGGGAAGCCGTGGCCATGGGGTGCAGGATGGTAACAAAAGGCACAGAAGGGATGTCACACTGCTCTGCTTGGGAGCGGCCCAGCTTTAAAAAAGGGGCGCTGCAGATCGTGACCGTGGGGACGCCTCTCTTCTCAAGCCCTATCGCGTCCCGGACACTCCAGGACGTAGAGGTCCCTCAATCACCGAAGCAAAAAACTACGACCCCACACTCTGCGGCGAGCTGCTCAGTTTGGCCCGGGGTCAAGGGAAGACCGGGGGCTTCCTTCCTGATCGCTACGAAGCCTCTCGGTTGATAGCGTTCCTGAATCGCTAATTTCATCTCCTCGATGAAGAGATCCGCATTGACCTTACTGGTATCGACAAACCCCCAGACCTGCTGTGCCAGGCTCTCTCTACGAGGGGCTATGGAAAGCAACTGCTTTGGGTTTGTACAGGTTGGAGAGTAAATCTTCACTGCCGAGAGCTCCGCTTTGTAAGGAATTTTTACCTCTTTCCGCGATGAGCTTAAAAAAGTTGATGATCCAGAGGCGCCAAGCTGTTGTCAATAGGCCAAGGCAAATGCTAAATGAAAGATCTCATCTTTGCAACAAGACCGAGCTGTTTGAGCCAAGAACGCAGAAAATCGTCGGAGTGAGTGTGGCAAGAACGACTCAAGAAATGAGGGTGAATTGAGAGCTAAAGCTACACAAATCCTTGCCCGGTATGCGGTGGGCCTCAGCTATCGCCAGATTCCCTCAGAGGTGATTTCTCAAGCCAAAGCCTGTGTCCTGGATACCCTTGCCGTCGCTCTCTACGGATCGACAAAGCCATGGAGTCGGAGCGTGGTAGATTTTGTTCGGAGTCTGGGTCGCGGGGGACGCTCCACCGTTTTGGCACAATCCTGGCAAACGCAGGCGCCCCAGGCGGCTCTGGCCAACGGAACGATGGCCCATGCCTTTGAGCTGGACAATGTGCGCCAGCCTGGCGCCGGCATCCATCCAGGGGCGACCGCCTTCCTCCCCGCCTTGGCCGTTGCTGAGGCAAAGAAAGCCGACGGCAGAGCGTTGCTGACCGCATTGGTGGCGGGCTGTGAGGTCATGTCCCGTATTGGCGTGGCCGCCGGCAACTCCCTTGAAAAAAGAGGCTTTCACGCTCCCGCGTTGACCGGCACTTTTGGCTCCGCCGTCGCGGCCGCCCGGCTCCTAGGTCTCAACGAGGGGCAGATGGTTAACGCCCTTGGAATCGCTGGCTCCTATTCAGGTGGCCTGCTGGAATTTTCCCGCTGTCAGGAGGGAGCGATGATCAAACGGCTGCACTTGGGCAAGGCTGCGGAGGGAGGCGTGACCGCGGCGCTGCTGGCACAAAGAGGCTTTGCCGGGCCGGAAAGCGTCCTCGAAGGAAAATTTGGCTTCTTAAGGGCGTTTTCCGACGCTCCGGGGCTCAACGCCCTCACCTCTCGTCTCGGCCAATATTTTGAAACCATGAATATCTGTATCAAGAGCTTTGCCTGTCACATCAATGCCCACGCGCCTATACAAGCGCTGCAAAAGCTGAAGGAGGAGCACAGATTTGCTCCCGCGGACGTTGAGCAGATCGTCGTTGCCGGGATCGAGAAGCTCGTCACCCATCATGCGATCTACCAGCCGAGGGATTTGATGGTGGCGCAGTACAGCATTCCCTTCTGCGTTGCGCTCAGCTTATGCGACGATCCAAGAGACCCTGAAGCTTTTGACGAAAGGAAAATGCGGGACAGAAGAATCATTTTATTGTCCCGCTTAGTCCGGCTCCAAGTAGATCCGGAAATCGAAAAAAAAGGCTGGGATCGAGCAGCCAGGGTCACCGTGCGGCTAAAAAACGGCAGCCGCCACAGCGCCCTGGTGGTTCACTTCAAAGGCACGCCGAAAAATCCCCTCAGCCCTGCCGAGCTGGAGGATAAGGTAAGGAGACTGACCGGGGGGATGATCTCCGCGCGCAGGCGCGAGCGACTGTTTGAGGCGGTAGATCGCCTGGAGAAGATCGAGAGCGTTCCTACCCTAACCTCTCTGTTGCGGAGTGACGCATGAAGATTTTGCGTAGAGTCCTTTTGCCTAAATTCTCAGCAGTTGCCTAATAGATAGGCATCACTTTCCTGAGAGACAAGCGAAAAGAATTCCCAACTTATTGTTTCTCCAGGAGAAGTTATTCGCGCTCTGTTGGCACACGAGTTGCTCATCCACCGATGCGGCCTTTCGTGTCATTTTCTCTGACTACGTTATATTTTGTGGAAGGGAGGATTCGCTGTGGCAAGAGATAGAAAATTTCGGGCGCTCTTTTTGCTGTTTTATTTAGTTGTCGCTCTAGGCGCGACGACGGTTCCGCTTTTAGCTCAAGAGGCTCCGCAGCCTCCTGCGATCGCGCCTGCTCCAGGGGCTCCGGCTGCTGCCGCACCGGCTCCCGCTCCACCCTCCCCGCCTAAGATCGACAAGGGCGATAATGCCTGGATGCTTACGTCTTCCGCTCTGGTTTTAATGATGACGATTCCTGGCCTGTTTCTCTTCTATGGCGGCCTGGTGAGGGGGAAGAATGCCCTTGGCACCATCATGCATAGCTTCATTATCGTGGCGCTGATCAGCATCCAATGGGTTCTTTGGGGCTACAGCCTGGCTTTCGGTCCCGACAAGGGAGGGATCATCGGTAGCCTAGCCTGGCTTGGACTGAACGGTGTCGGACTGGATCCCAACCCCGACTATGCTGCTACTATCCCGCACCAGACCTTTATGATCTACCAGGCCATGTTCGCAATTATTACCCCCGCGCTCATCACCGGCGCTTTTGCCGAGCGGGTGAAGTTCAGCACCTTTCTAGTCTTTATCCTCCTCTGGGCGACTTTCATTTATGACCCGCTCGCCCACTGGGTTTGGGGGGTCAAAGGATGGATGAGAGAGATGGGCACCCTGGATTTCGCTGGCGGCACAGTGGTGCACATCAGCTCCGGCGTCTCGGCACTTGCCGCAGCTCTTATGTTCGGCAAACGTGTAGGCTACGGACAGGAAGCGATGCCGCCGCATAACCTTCCCTTTAGTGTCGTTGGGGCCTCCATGCTGTGGGTAGGTTGGTTCGGCTTTAACGCGGGGAGCGCGCTGGCTGCCGACGGCCTGGCTACCAGTGCCTTTGTGGTTACCAATACGGCAACGGCTGCGGCAGCACTTTCATGGATGGCTATGGACTGGCTCTTCCGAGGTAAGCCCACGGTTCTGGGAGCTGCCAGCGGGGCTGTAGCCGGGCTCGTGGCGATCACGCCTGCGTCAGGCTTTGTCGGGCCTATGGCCTCAATCATTATCGGTATCGGCGGGGGCATCCTCTGTTCCACTGCCTGTAACCTGAAGACCAAGTTGGGCTATGATGACTCCCTTGATGTGGTGGGTGTGCATGGCGTCGGCGGAACCTGGGGGGCGCTGGCAACCGGGCTTTTCGCCTCCAAGGCCATCAATGCAGCCGGGAACAACGGCCTTTTCTTCGGTAACCCGGGTCAACTGTGGGTGCAACTTGTTGCTGTGGTGGCGACCTGGATACTCGCTTTTGTCGGCACCATGATCATCCTTGCTATTCTTAAAGCTTTGATGGGGCTCAGGGTGTCGGAAGAAGAGGAAGTCATGGGACTGGACTTGAGCCAGCATAATGAGAAAGGCTATTCCTTATAATCAAAATAGTTAAGGGCTAGCTCTGCACCAAAGAATGTGATAACAAAATTCTTCGTTGGGGTTTTAACTCATCAGGGAAAGGGAGGAATAACTGCATGACACCGAAGGAAGTATTGGAGTTTGCCAAGAAGAACAGAGTAGAGATCGTAGATTTCAAGTTTGTCGATGTGCCGGGCTTATGGCAGCATTTTTCCATCCCAGTGGCCGAGCTGACCCCGGAGCTGTTCGAGGAGGGGATCGGATTTGACGGCTCCAGCATTCGGGGATTTCAAACGATCAACGAATCCGACATGCTGTTGATCCCGGATCCCGAGACCGCGATGATGGATCCGTT
>JACPSE010000091.1 GCA_016193465.1 Deltaproteobacteria bacterium | reverse complement strand
GGCAACCGGATCACGCGCACATCCAGGGCAAAATACTTCCCGCCAAATTGCGCGCCAAAACCGGACTTATATGCCGCCTCAAGCATCTTCTTTTCCGTTTCCGGATCCCGGAAGGCGCGTCCGTGAGCGTTTCCCGATGTCGGAAGATGGTCCAGATAGCCGGTAGTGGCCAGCTTGACCGTTTTCAAGCAGGCCTCGGCAGAAGTTCCGCCGATAACGAAAGCAAGATGGTAAGGAGGGCAGGCAGCCGTGCCAAGGGTCTTCATCTTCTCCGTAAGAAATTTCTCCAGACTTGTCGGATTGAGCAAGGCTTTGGTTTCCTGGTAGAGGGAAGTCTTGTTGGCCGACCCACCACCCTTTGCCACAAAGAGAAACTGATACTCCATTCCGTCAGTCGCATATAAATCGATTTGGGCAGGAAGATTGGTGCCCGTATCCACTTCCTTGAACATATCCACGGGCGCGGTCTGGGAATAGCGCAGGTTCTCTTCCGTGTAAGTCTTGTAGACTCCCTTGGAAAGGTACTCTTCGTCTCTGACGCCGGTCCAGACCTGCTGCCCTTTCTTTCCAACAATCGTGGCAGTGCCGGTGTCCTGACAGAAGGGCAGGATCCCTTTGGAGGCGATATCCGCATTGCGGAGCATGGCCAGCGCAACGTTCCGGTCGTTGGCGGAGGCTTCCGGATCCTTCAGAATCGCGGCCACTTTTTCAAGATGCGCGGGCCGGAGCAGAAAGGATACGTCCCGCATCGCTGCGTTAGCCACCAGAGTTAAGGCCTCCGAATCCACTCTCAACATTTCCTTGCCATCGAAGCGAGTCACTGAGAGATGATCCTTGGTCAAGAGGCGATATCTCGTATCATCTTTTTCCAGCGGAAAAGGATCCTGGTATATGAATTCAGGTGTTGCCATGGCTGCTACCTCACTTAAGCTTATGGTAGCGAAAAAATGATGGTTTGTCGATGTGTGAGCTACGCAAGATTCCCTTTTTCAGCCAACCACAAAAGGACGCTGCGGAGGTACGGCGGACCCTCGCTCAGCCGTTGAATCATCCCGCGCGCGCACCGTCCGACATGCTCGTCTGTAAAGCGTTCTCTCGCGTTCTTCGTGATCTCGGCAGATTCTGAATCCCCGCGCATTTCGGCGTAAGCCTCTTTCAAGAACAGGTAGCCCACGAAACCGGCCTCCACGGAGATATGGTCAATGGGCTCTTCCCGGCGCGGCTGAAACGAGAACGCATCATAAAAAGAGGCCAGTTCCGCCATTAGGCGGCCCGGGTCTTCGAGCCCGCAATAACTGACCTCTCGTGGGGATACGGTTGCCCCGGGACCAAAAAGCCGGTGATAGACTTCTTCTGTTCCCTGATCGGCCCCCTTGGCACACGCCGAAAGTTTCCGATCGGTCACTTCGGAGCAGAGTTTTACAATCTCGCTTTGCCATTCCGGCCGCGGGCGTTCCAGAAGAAGAGATGCCACACGCCATGCCGCGGCCTGCGCTACCAGCTCCTCAGTCTTGGAGTTGGACGTCGTTTTCATTTGGCACTTCCCAACGAGAGCGGAATCCAGGCGGTGCGCATCTTTCTGGAGCCGACTTCCTGATGGGATCCCTCCCAAACAGCAAACGCGACTTGGGTACGCCCTCCCGGTTGCGCGCCGTTCGGGAGGGGACGGACCAATAACACGGACCAGCCACCTTGGGAGTATTTTCCGCCTCCGTTCGAAAGGCTCTTTTCGGCCGGGCGAATCGTCCCTGGACCTTCGGCCAACAGATCTTGTACGGGATTAGTGCGCGGGCCGGCCATCGGGTTTTCCAGGCTGCGCGCCGGGGCGTAGCGCTTGGCCATCTCCTGTTGCGCGGCTGATCCCGGCTTAAGCGATGCCGCCTCGAACGGGTAGTGATCGACCTTGGCGCGAGGATAGATGGCGTGAATATCGTCTTTGCGTCCGTTTGCAACAGCCTGAAAAATCGCCGACCAGTAGGTGATCTCGACCGGCCTTTCTTGCTCTCCCATTTGCGGAGCAGGAACATCCGCGGTAGTCGCCGCGGGCATCTGAAGCGCGACGGCGTCCCCGAACCGCCCGGGTCCCGGCAGGTCATCCAGCGTTGAATCGCTCCAACTCAGACGAAAAGCAATTTTTTGTCCGTCCGTGACCGACTGGACGCGAACAAAGGAGGTCGAGCCTTGCGTCAACCTGGGTTCGACCATGTCCTGAAGCAGAAGCTTCGCCGGATGCAGCGGAACGCGCTCCCAGATCCGATCCTCGACCGTGGAGGGAAGAGTTTTTTCGAACACGGCCTTGACCTCAGAGTCGGAGAGCGGAGGCTCCGTTTTTGTACAGCCGACAAACGCCGCAGAGACTACGGTGGCCACAACAGCGAGACTTCGAACGTTCATAGCTGTTCTCCTTAAGAAATGTTTGTCCTCGCAACGCCCCGGGCGGCGTCAAACGCTTGCCGGATATGCGTCGGCTCGCGGAGGGGAACCCGGATGATTTCCCGGCCGCCCTCGTCGTAGCCCATCACCTGCTCCTCGACTCGCTTCCATTTCGAGACCATGGACTCTGTCGAGCCAAAGAGCGTTAGCAGGCCGGAAAGATCTTTGTCTCGGGGGGCGTTTTGGTAGGTTTCTATCGCTGCATCTACGTTCGGCCCGAACATCTGAAGGAGAAACTCCCGCGGCACATTGACGGGGGGGATGTAATAGACGTTGGGCTCGAGTCCGAACTGTGGAAAGAGCGGCAGCGCGACCTTCTTTACGTGCACCAAGAAATCGATCGGATTGTCGGCTCTCGCGTTCTCGGGTTTGGAAATCCATCCCGCAAAGCGGATCTTGCCGATGCAGTTTACGAAGCACTGGGGCTGCATTCCGAGCTCAATCTTGGGAAAACAGGCGATGCATTTCTCGGATGTCCCTGTCATCGTGTTGTAAAACGTCTTCTTGTAAGGACACCCCTTGACGCATTCCTGATATCCCCGGCAGCGCCCCTGGTCGATCAGAACGATGCCGTCCTCAGGCCTTTTGTAAATAGAGCCGCGTGGGCAGGAAGCAAGGCAGGCCGGATAGGTGCAATGGTTACAGATGCGGGCAAGGTAAAAGAACCAGGATTTGTGCACGCCGCTGAAGTGGGCGCCCTTTTCCACGCCGTTCACGCAGTCATCTTCACCGACGTTGGGATTGGCATAGTCGATGTCTTCAGGTCGCCAGCCCAGGACCCGCTCTCCCGGTTGCGCCGCCTCAAAGATCGTCCGCCCCGAATAACGCTCGCCCTCCCAATTTTGCGCGCCGAGCTTTTCGAGAAGGTTCAAATCCCATGCGAGCGGATAAAAGCCGTAGGGTTTAGTCTCAACGTTATTCCACAGCATGTACTCCTGGCCCTTGCCGCTCGTCCAGGTGGTTTTGCAGGCGAGCGTGCAGGTCTGACAGGCGATGCATTTGTTGGTATCGAAGACGGCTGCAAACTGTCGTTTGGGCCGGTGCTCCGGATACCAGTAGGGCATTTCACGGCCGATTTGCCAATTGTATACGCGTGCCATTATTTCTTCCCGCCTTTCTTAGAATTTGAGGCGACAATGAATTTTCCCGCGAGGTAGTCCTTCATTCCCTTGCGCTCATATTTGGGCCGAAGCCCGATTGCTGCGGGACGCCACAGCCCCTTGCCGTTAAGCCCGCCGGCCTCTGCCTTTGAGATCTTGACGATCGCCTCGCGCGGCGCGCCCGTCGGGCAATGGACGTCGGGGAGAAAGCCTTTATCCACCGAATGGCCGAACAGATTCTTACGCACCAGCGAATCGGTCATCCAGGTAGGCTTCAGCCAGCCTCGGGTCGCCGACTGATGCGAGCCGGAGCGGAACATCGCCTGATAGGGGCTGCGCGGATTCTTGGCCAACCCATCTTCCCGTGACTGATGTCCTTCGACCGATCCCGGAGTGGCGCCGTACATATTGAACCACATGCGCGTGATTCCTCTGGGCGTGCCGGGATAGTAACGGGCGCGGCAAAGAAGCCGCGAGAACTTGTAATCTTTGTCGTTCTTTTTCCAGCCGCGGAACGGGCGGTCTTCGGGATCGGAATCGATCCAAACGTAGTCTCCGTCATCGATCCCGAGCGACTTGGCATCGTCGGGATGGATATCGACGTAAGCCTCTGCGACAGAGGGCTGGCGCTTGTCATGGCGGTAAATGTCCCCGAAGGGACCAAACAGCATCGCCACCATGTCGGTATCGATCGGCATGGTATGCGCTCCATGCCGGTACTTCGGCGTATGAAAGACGAACTTGTAGCCGTCTTTAGCGAGGGGATGGGCGGTTTTTTTAGCTTCTTCCCAGGTCTTGACGACATTTCGTCCCTGGCGAACTTCGTTGGAGAGATCGTTCCTTTTGACTCCGTAGCTCTCGGGTCCCCTGGCCTTTATGAAAGGATGCGGTGGAGCCACAATCACGTTGGGTTCGTAGAAGGTGGAATCGACTGGCTCGCGATGAACCGGCAGGTTTTCTCCGGCATCAATGAATTCATCCTCTTCCCGGTAAAACTCCAAACGACCCGTCTTGGTGTACCACGGGCGGGAGTCGTAAACCTGCTCATAGCCGACCGACTTCGGATTGGTTCGGGTCATCATGAGGGCAGGAATTCCCTTCTTCGCCTTTTCCTCCAAGTCCGCGAACTTGTAACCCTTCGTAGTCGAAGAATGGTCGAGGATCCGTTGCAAATAAACTTCCACCTTGCCCTCTTTCACAAACTTCCACATATCGGCGAAACGCGAGTCGCCTGTTCGTTTGGCGAGGGCGTCCCCTACGAGCGCCAGGCACTCAATGTCTCCCCGGGTCTCGAACGGCCGCTCCAGGGGAGTGCGGGGAAAAACAGTCAGAAAAGGGTTGGTGACCGAGCAGCACATGTCGGGATACTTGAGCTCGGCCCAACTATCCACCGCAAAGACCAGATCGGCCCATTCGCACGAGGTCGACCACCACCACTCCTGCATTGCGATCATCTCTATCTTGGGAAGGACATTGACGACGGTGTTGTAGTGCCACTTGACGTTTCCCAAAATCGAGTTGGCGTTGGCAAACCAAAGCGACTTGGTCGGGGTCGGCATATGGGATTTTCCCGTAATCATGGTCTTGCCCATCTTCAGGGGATGATCCTCGTGGTTGTAGTAGTGGGCCGACTCGGCCTTCCAATAAAATCTCGGCCGCGAAGGCTTGGCAGCATCGGGTTCGATATCAAATGGGTTCTCGGCGATGTATTGCGGAACGCCGTTGAACATGGCCACCCGGTAGTTCCCGGCGTAAGAGCCGATATTGCCAGTCAGTTTTCCGATGTTGCCGGTGAGCGCAGCAAGGAGAAATTGCGTCCGGTCTTTGTTGTCATTATTGAAAAATTGGTTGGGGCCCATGCCGATCGCGAACAGGGTGGTCCCCGGAGCCTTGGCGATCTCCCGCGCCAGACTTTCAACCGCTTGCGCGGGCGCCCAGGTTATTTCTTCGGTTGTCTTCGGATCGAAATGCTTCACATATTGGAGGATCACATCGAAGATCGGGCGACAGGCGATCTTTTTTCCATCTTTGAGCGTCACCTCCACGGACCCCTCCAGAAGCGGCTCGGCCACGGCAGAGAATTTTCCCACCTGGTCGCGCGTGATCGCTTCGGGCTTGGATGTTTTTCGATTCCACCAGACGAAATCTCCCCAGGCCTGTCTCATCTCCTCCGGAATCAGGATGTCGGTTTGAGCGCCCGGGGGCGGCACTTTGTCCCCTTTGCCGACGGTCTTCGTCTGGTTTTTAAGCGGTGCCGGCTTGGTGCCAAAGACTTCCTCGGCCCGAAGGAGCTTCAGGCTGTCGGCCCGAACCAGGAGCGGGAGATCGGTGAAGCGCCGGACGTAATCTCCATCGTAGAGTTTTTCCCGCATAATGACGTTGCAAAGCCCCAGGGCGAGCGCGGGAGTCGTGCCGGGACGAACCACAATGGCGTCGTCGGCTTTTATGCTGGTGGAGGAATATTCACAGGCGATCACCACCACCTTGGTCCCTTTGATCCTGGCCTCTGTCAGCCAGTGCGTATCCGGCATCTTCGTGGTCACCCAATTCATTCCCCACACCACCACCATGCGGGCCAGCTCCACGGCGTGGAGATCGAACTCCACGGTCTGCTGGCCTGTCACCATGGGATGGCCCGGCGGAAGATCGGTGTGCCAGGAGTAATTGTCCCAGCCCCGCCCTCCCAGAGCATCTTCGGGTTTCACCCCGCGCAGCTTGTGATCGAGCAAGGCCATGGAATTGGCTACGCGGTACAACCCGAAAACTCGAGTGAGTCCCAGAAGAGGCATTCCGCCGCGGAACTTAAGAACCTGGGTCCCAGCCCCTTTCGTTGCCTGAACGGTCTCCTCTTCGTATCCTTGCCGCAAGAGCAGTTTCTGCCCCTTCTCGCCGTTGTAAGTCGTGGCGATATTGACTAACGCTGCCGCGACCAGATCCGCCGCTTGCTCGTGCGTGATCCGCAGCCACTCATCGCGGCCCCGGTTGAAGTATTCTTTCGGAGGTCGGCCATCCTTGCCGCGAGGAAATCCTTTCTCAACCCAGGCCTTAAAGCCCTTGCGCACCATGGGATAGCGCAGCCGGCGGTCGCCGTAGAAGCGGCGGGTGAGGGCCAGTCCCTTTTGGCAGACGCGAGGGTCCCACCGATGAGAGACCTTCGACCCGTAGAGGTCCGTCGCCTCGCCGTATTTCATGGTCGGACCGATCCGCGTGACCACGCCGTCACGAACGTAGGCATTCAAGATGCAGTTGTGGGTATCGTTGGGGGCGCAGAGAAAGGTAAAGGTCGAGTCGGATTTCCAAAGATCGCGATAGACCTTTTCCCAATCGCGGCTTGGGTAGGCCGCCAACGGATTTTCAATCGCCCCGATGCCCCAGGCATCACTCACCGAGGCCAGAAACGTCGAAAAGCCCGCAACTCCCACCCACTCCAGGAATTCACGACGGCTAATGTTCTTCATTTTTTTCCCTCCCAGGTTCGCAGGAACGCGACAATTGATGAAATCTCCGCGTCCGTCATAGCCCCCCGCACCGATGAACCCCCTCCGAATCCGGCCATCGAGGTTCCCTTGCGACCGTTTCGGATGGTTTTGAAGAGATAAGTGTCAGCGGCGAGATCGAGAAAAACCCGGTTGTTGAGCTGAGGCCCCTCTCGACCTTCTCCGCGCTCCCCGTGGCACACCCCGCAAGCTTTGGCAAACAGTCGCTCCCCTTCCGCCGCATCACCCTGAACCCACCGACGCGGCTTGGGATCTCCTTCATAAGCGGCGCCTCCAAGATTTCGAACGTACGCCACCAGCCGACCGATCTCCTCGTCGCGTAAGCCTCCTTCTTGCTGTCCCCAGGCCGGCATCCGCCGCCCGGGCCGACCCCGCTTGATCTGCTCCCTTAAGAAATCGTCCGAAACCAACCGAAGGAAATCAGGATTTCCGATGGCTGGGAAGGGAGTGAAACCCGGGTAACGCATTCCTTCGCCTTTCGCGCCGTGGCAGGCCGCGCAGAAAGTTCCATAGAGCGTCGCACCGTCCGTCGCGAATTCTCTCATTCCAAAACGCTCCGCCCGAATCCGGTCTTTCGGCCAAAGGGCTTCCGGATAAATCCGGTGGCGAAGCGACAACACGTAAAAAGTGAGTTGATCGATCTGTTGCTCTGTCAGTCCCAACTCGGGCATGGCAGAGCCGTGTACCACCGTCGCAGGAGAACGGAAATGCTTTTTGAACCAATTCGCGAGTGTCCGTTCGCCTTCCACCTGGGCGAAACTGACTTGTCCGGGATCTTTGTTTCCAACCGCGGTCAGGTCCGGGCCGTCATCGCCGCCGACACCCCGGACTTTGTGGCACCCACGGCATCCCAGCGTATGAAAGAGGGCTTTGGCTTCCGATAAACCGGGCGCGCCAACACGGGAGCGCAGGTATTCGTCGGTCGCGAGACGCTCCGAAGCGGAAAGCTCACCAAATGCGGAGATCCACGGACCGGAGGCCGCCTTCTTTTTTTGCTCGATATGGTGCTCGTACCAGTTCGCCTTAAATCCATACGCACCCACGCGGGAGAGATCGGGTCCCTCCTGTCCTCCCGCTCCGCCCGGGCGAAGCGTCCCGCCGCGTCCGTCCAATTTGTGGCAAGCGAGGCAATCGGCTTGCTCGAAACGGGCCCTCCCTTCTTCAAGTTGCGTGAGGTTGGAGACACTTAAGTGGGTGTGACATCCTCCACAGCCGGCAAACAAGTACTCTTTGGAAAGCATCGGTTCCGGCCAATGAGGGACCGTGCCATGCGCGTCCGCAGTCTCGGTCGCTCGCCCCTGTCCGCCGTGACAGACCGTGCAACCATAAGAGGCGGGATCGTGGACAACGTCGGGGTGGCGCCCGAAGAGCCGGTCCCCCTCGATGCCGCTCTCACCCGGCGCCATTCCGACATGGCAGCTCACACACCGATCCGTTGCCCCGACTTCGCGACTGACAATCTGTTTGAGCTGAATGGTAAACGCATCGGCCTGAGACGAGGGAAGCCGCGCCTGAATCTCCCGCTGAGTGACGCGCCAATCGCGAAAGAAGTTCTCATGGACCGCGGCCCACAAAAGCACGGCCAACGCTGCGAGACTCGACCAAAGGAGTAGATGTTTGTTCGCCTTCATCTTAGTGCCCTGGCCACTGCGATGGAGACCAATAAAAATCCCAGTTGGGTCCGCGGAAGTACGTTCCAACTACGGTGAGCACAACGAAACCGCAGACAAAACAGGTGAATAGGGCGAGAGCGCCTGCCCGCGTCGAGTTGTACTTTCTAAGACACCAAACGGAGTACGTAGCGTAGAGAAAGGTAAGAAGCGTTCCCGAATTGATAAAGGTGATGATCATCTGGGGTGTGTTGGGCCACCATTGCCGAATCCAGCCGAAGCGAATTACAAACGCCTCGACCGCCACTACGGCCGCAAGGCCGAAGATGGCCGAGCGGATAACCAGCGACCGTCCCCCCAGCCCGCCGAACCATAGTCCGCTCCCCTCCGTCTCTCGATCGAGGTAAGGAATCAGGCCAAGACCGATGAGCACGATCAACGGGATTCCGATGCCTCCCATGAAGGCGGAGTGGGAAACCAGCTCTTGAAGCCCGAGGAAGTACCACGGAGCTTTGGCGGGGTTTTCGGGGACTGCCGGGTTCGCTAACTCTTTCAAAGGGGCGTCGAGAAAAATCGCAAGAATGACGGAGAGGGCAATCGTCAACATGAAGACCGCGGCCTCTCCAATCAAAAGATGAGGCATAGAAGGGATAGTCTGTTCGGGTCCGTGCCCCACAATCGGCGTTTTTCCTTTTACAACTGCAGCCAGGCTGTAGGTTTTTTGAGCGGCCTCCGTAAAAACCGGATACACATCTCCCGAGGAAGGTCCGAGCCGGTTGTCGGCGTCAATGGGCCTCGCCAGTCCGCCGTCTTTACGGATGCGCCAGAAGTGAACGGTCACCAGGATCACCAAAATCAACGGCAGAATCATCACGTGAAAAAGATAGAAGCGGATGAGCGCCTCTTCTCCGACCTCTTCGGCGCCCAAAAGGATCAACTTTTGCAACCCGCCCACGTCAAACCACTCTGTTATCCCCAGCGCATCCGTCAGCTCCCGAGGAGACTGCGCGATGTTAGCGCCGATGGTGATCGCCCAATAGGCCAACTGATCCCACGGCAAAAGATATCCGGTGAATGAAAGGCCGAGAGTGGCCATCAAAAGCCCCATGCCGATCACCCAGTTAAATTCGCGCGGCGAGCGATAAGCCGCAGTATAAAAGACACGGGCCATGTGAAGGAGAACGATCACCACCATTATATTGCCCGACCAACGGTGGATGTTCCGCATGAAGCGGCCCGTGGGCACGACGAAATGGATATCTTTAATGGAAAGGTAGGCAACGTCCGGGTACGGCTTGTAATAAAACATGAGAAGCACGCCGGTCACCAGCAGAACAAAGAAGCAGGAGATAGCCGCGATGCCCAAGCCCCAGGTGGCCGACCAGCGCAGGCTCCATCGGTGTGTCCGGACCGGGTGCAGGTGGAGAAAGACATTGCCAAAGACGAAGGTCGAGCGAGTCCGATCCGAATGAGGCCTTCCCGAACGGAACACCGTCTCGGTAAACCGGCGGGGAGCCGCCTTGAGGTTTTCCAGGGAACGGCCAACCGCCGATTCCTCCCTTGCGCTCCGTTTTTCCGCGACATCACTCATACGCCCGCCGTTGTCCCCGCTGGGACGCTCTTCCCCTCGTCAACGAAAAAATTGTCGCCGCTCAAATGCTTCACCTCGCGCCACGGCAAGGCTTTGGGCGCCGGCCCTTTCAATACGGAGCCGTCCTTTGCGAATTTTGAGCCATGGCAGGGACAGTCAAAACCGCTGTCGGTCGCTTTGACAATGCAACCCAAATGAGTGCAAACGAGCGAGATCGCATAGACTTGACTTTCTTCCTTATAGAGGGCCACAGACCGACCCGCCGGTAGGTAGGGTTGCCCGGGAGCTAAGGAAGCGGGAAGCGTGATCCTGAATTTTTTGGATGGCGAAGGGAGCACAGCCGCTTTCGGCAGACGCATCGCACCAAGAAATCCGAAAAGGAGGGTGGCGGCCGCAGACCACCAGGCGGTCAGGCCAAGAAAATCCCTCCGTGGCATCGCCTCCGGATCGAGCCGAGATCGGCTAGTCTGTGTCGGTTTGGCGTCGGTCGTCATACTGTCCTCCACTCGGTTTGGAAGGTTACTTGTTCCATGGCAATGGCATCGGCAGGGCAGCGATCCACGCAAAGCGCGCAGCGGATACAGCGCTCCTCATCCTTTAGGATCGCCGAGTTGTTTTCCAAGTCCGCGCTTTCACCCAGGTGAGATTCCACAAGCTCGGCGAGGTTCCCCATTTGGCTCAGAGAGGAGAGAGGAACAATCTTCAAGCAAAGGGTGGGGCAAACGTCGGCACACCCGCCACAGAGGATGCAACGATTGCCATCGAAAACGGGTGTCACACCGCAATCGAGGCAGCGCGAGGCTTCCCGCACCGCTTCTTCTTTTCCGAGGCATTGTTCCACCAGCGCTTTGGGGTCTTTAAGTCTTTCTTCGGGCCCTAATGTGGGGAGCCCGATGCGTCGAATCCGCTCAAAGCCGGGCTCACGCTTGTAGCGGTCGAGTCGAATAAAGCTCATGAGCGTCTCTGGATGGAGCGCCCGGCCAGTTACATACTGGTAGACTGAGCGGGCCGCCTTTTTTCCAGACGCCACAGCGTCGATCAAGAGCCGCGTTCCATGCGCGAGGTCCCCTGCGACAAAGACCCCTTTGGCCGAGGTCATGAGTGTCGTCGAATCGACCTTAGGCCAGCCCGGCCGAAACTGCTCGACATCGGCGCCGCCCTCCTCCAAAAAAGAAAGATCGGGCGCTTGGCCGGCCGCAATCAAAACGGTGTCGCACTGTAGAGTCTGCCGGTCCCCCTCTTCGAACTGAGGAGAAAAACGACGCTGCTCGTCATACACGCGCAAGCAGCGCTTGATATCGAGTCCCACGACATTTCCTTGATTCCCCCGCTGAACGGCCACGGGCCCCCAACCCGATACCCGCTCGATCCCCTCCTCGTCTCCTTCGATGATCTCCGCGGTGTCAGCCGGCATCTCCTCCAGAGTTTCGAGTGAGACCAGACGAACACGCCGTGTTCCCGGCAGGCGGGCTGCCGTTCGAGCGGCATCGTAGGCTGCCTGGCGAACTACCGTACGGGCAACGTCATAGGCCACGTTTCCTCCGCCGATCACGATCACGTCCGATCCCAGCGGCAGACGCTCACCGAGCGCCACCGATCGCAGAAAATCAACGCCGCCGAAAATGCCCGGCCCTTGTTCGCCTGGAAGACCTAAAGCTCGCGGGCTCTTGGCGCCAACGGCGATAATCACGGCGGAGAACTCATTTCGCAGAGAGTGAAACGAGACATCGCGCCCAATTTTGGTATTGCAGCGAATTTCCGCGCCCAGGGCCTCGATCACGGAAACTTCTCGTCGAATCAGTTCGCGGGGAAGACGGTATTCCGGAACGCCCACCGCGAGCATTCCAGCTGCAACCGGCTCCAGTTCGAACACCACCGGCTTGAAGCCGAGTAGCGCCAGATCGTGCGCCGCGCTAAGCCCGGCAGGACCCGAACCGATGATCGCGACCTGCTCCCCCTTGGCAGGGATAAAAGTTCCCTGAACCGCCGCCCGAAGTAAAAGCACCATCTCTTCGCCGTCGCCCGCAACAGCTGGCAGATGTCTCCGGAGAGCCTCCAGGATTTCTGCTGCGGGTCGCGCCTCCGCGCCGTAGGATTCACAGACGAACCTCTTTAAGGCACGGATCGCAATCGGCCGATCCATTGTCACAAACGATCCGTCGTCATCTGTGCGAGGAATTTTTCCCCGGCGGCACGAGGTTTCGCACGGCGCGCCGCAAATCCTTCCGCAGATCGACGCAAACGGGTTGGGGCCTCTTGCGATGAGATAGGCTTGCTCGAAATCGCCGTTAGCGATCGCGCGTACGTAGCCGCGCGCGTCCGTGTGCACAGGACAGGCAACCTGACACGAAATCAGGCCTTTATGGTAGCCGTTGCTGGGAACCTCGACTTGGATCAGCGTTTCCACCAACTGATCTGTAAGCTCCATTTGGCTGCCTAGGAGTTAAAAGAGGAAACGAGTTGTTTGACCGCGACAGGACGCAAAAGACATACCAAGCCAGCGATTTAAGGTAGTACGGCGACCTACTAAGGTTTTCTTATGGAGATTTTCCAGGAATTAGGAAAAAATGGACTTCTTTTTCTAAATTCCGCAAAAGAAAGATTGCAGGAGATCCGCGAATTAAATCGTGAGATAGGCACAACCGGAAAGCGTGGAACTCTAACTGTGCGGCTTCTTGTATAGAGGTCCTGAGTTAGAAATTAGTCTGGTGGCTGCGCTGACGCGGGAAAGATGAGCGACTTGACGACCACCGGAACGGCGCCCGATGAGGGGATCAACGCGCCGATATCAATGTAATCGAACTCGTTGAGCGAGATGCCGTCAATGGAGATAACCGGATTGGAAAAGTCCATCTCCTCCTTGAAATGCAGACCGAGAATGCCGCCGATATCGCCGTCGTTCACCAGCATCAGTGGGTGTCCTCTGCCGAGCACCCTCTCAAGCCCGTCTCTGACGCCTGAGCAAAAGGCCTGCAGGCGCGCGAAAGTTGCCGAGCCCTCCCAGTGAAAGCCAACGGCAACGGGCCGTTTTCCGTCCGTAAGATCCAGGCGCGATAGAGCCATCTCTAAGGCCTTCCTTACAGCCAGATGATCAATATCGTCTCCGGCGAGCGGCAGCTCCGGGACCACAACCGGCACATTGCGCACCGGCACCGCCTCCAGAGGCGCGATGAAAATGGTGCTCCCGCTCACCTGAATGGTGTATTGCGAGGCGCCGATGACCGTTGCCCTGATCCTTGCGGCGGGTTCGATTACCGGGATGCCCAAACGTTCGACTCTCCGCTTGACTTCTTCTGCCAGCAACGCCCCCAGATCTCCGAAGTCTCCCGGGTTATGACCGTAAATGAACTCAGAGACTCCCCCTGAAAACGTAATCGCGTCAATCTTGCCCCGATAGGACAAAGGCGGCAGACGCAACAGCCCGCTGGTCTCTGGAGAAAGGGTTGAGAGACTCACCAGATCAAAGAGCTTATCGGCCATTAAAGAGGCCATGGCAGGCAGCTTGGAGGCATCCAATTTCTCTCCGACCGTCGGATTCAGCCCTACTGCCCCGCCGAAAAAGCGGCCAGCCTCCTCAACCCGCGTAACCCTACTGTCTCCGTCAAGCACGATCAATCGCGCCCCGACGTCGATTGCCGTCACCTCCCGGACCCTGCCCTTAGTGCAGATGGCAAACTTACTCGTTCCACCCCCGATATCGATGTTCAGGCAGATCCCGCCCGCCCTGGCAGACTCGGCCACGGCGCCTGAGCCGTGAGCAGCCATCGTGCTCTCTAGGCCGTCGCCCGCGCTTACCGCGACGAAGCGGCCAGCCTCCTTGGCGAACAGCTCTCCAATGGCGCGCGCGTTGCGGCGCCTAACGGCTACACCCGTCAGGATCAGCGCGCCTGTGTCAACATCTTCGCGCTTCAAACCGGCGCGCTCGTACTGGCGGTTGATGAACTTTCCCAATGTCTGGACGTCAATCGTCAGATCGTCCAGGTAGGGCGTGAGTAGGATCTCAGATTCGTTGAGTATCTCGCGCCGCACGATGACGTAACGCGTCCCCTCCTGCCGCATCTCAAGGCGGGAGAAGACGAGGTGCGACGTCGAGGAGCCGATATCGACGCCGACGCTGGTAAGTTTGATTTCGTCTTCATCGACGATGTGGCGGTTGGCGTTGGTAAAACCAAGCTGACGGGATGTTGTCCCCATAAAAGTTCCTTTGGCGAAAGATAACCCGGCTGGGTATCAAGGCTTGCGGTAGAGCGCCTCTTCCATTCTGGAGACAACCCCTTCTTGCTTCAACGTCTCCTCGTACTCCCGACGCAAAAACGGGTCTTCGTCATAGTAGGGAATGGCCGTGCCGCCATCCTTGATATCGATGGCGCCGTAGTCGATCGCGTGCTCTCCGGGGCGGCCCCGCTCGCGCCCGGGCGCGTTGGGTCCGAACCAGGCAGTCAAGCGCAGCGGCTCCTTGCTGGTCCCGAAGTGGGCGTGGAACCAGTTGCCGCCCATGGGCGCGGCGCTGACCATGCCGACAGGCTCGTAGTCTTGTCGTTTGACCAGCTCGCCTTTGCCATCCTTCCAGGGTGTCTGGCCCAGGGTAGCAGGCCAGGTATAGGTGTAGCCTTTGCCCGTCAGGCAAAGCAAAACAGCGGCGGAACCGTGGGCGTGGGCTTTGGAGTAACGACCGTTCTCATGTTGTCCGATCCACAGATAGAAATTGTTGCCGGTCATGTAGGGCTCGATCCTGCGGTAGCCCGGCGAGCGGCGGTTGTCCAGCGGCAGCTCGCAATTAATAATGTCCGGGATAATGTTGGTCTGGCGCATGGCAAGGCCCCGCACCGGGTCCGGCTCGATCTCGTCTTTGGGCTTGTAGTAATCATCCGTGGGGTTGAAGCGGTCTTTGAAGTTATAGGAGCAGTTAAAAATAAAATCCGTATTGGAATAGAGGTTCATCGCGTTCGGAGCGGTCGTCCCCGCCAGCAGCAAAGCCGGGCTCCGAGTCGCATTCACGATGCGGTGATTGGCGTTAATCGGGATAGAAAAGAGAGAGCCTCGCTGCCACTCAAAGGTAAGCTTTTTTCCATTTCCTTCCGCCCAGACCTCGGTGGAGCCCCGCCCCTCGACAACCAGGTAAAGTTCCTCGTAGAGGTGTCGCTCGGCATTGAGTGCGCCTGCGCCCGGTACCTCGACGACATAGCAGCCCCAAAGACCTTCGGTGCCTAAGAGCTGGATAAAGGTCCCGTTTCCGCCCATTCGCTTCCACGGCTTCACGGGCAGATCCTGCACTCTCCTCACCCCGATTTCCCGATAAATAGGAATGCCCTGCTCTTCCATGAAGATGTCGTAAGAGACCGTTGAAAAAGGCCCATCTGCCGTCAGCCGGCCTGAGAGTCTCTCTCAGGTCCGATGCGATAGGCCTGTGCTACGCTCGACGGAAGACACGCTTGATGCTCCTCGCTCGACGCATCGGCCCTTCGAGATCCTCCCAGGCCGGCGGTTATGATAGTGGCGCTCGACCGCGCGGGACTTCGTCCCGCTCCGAACGGAGTCGCTCCGACGTACTGCTCAAGTACGCCTGCGCTCGTCGGTTTCTCGCGCGCCTCGCATCTGGGACCTTTTTGACCGGCCTGAGTTAAGGGTTTTTCAACACCCTGTTAAGATCTACTCTTCAATTCCTAGGACATTTCTGGAGAAAATTCAAACGATGAGGGGAAGGGGATAGGTAAGCCGCCTGTTCTCAACCACGGCGAAGGGAGTTATCTCGTGCTTTTGCAGCTTCGTCTCGGAGAGGATGTGGCGAATTTCCGCCCCGTGGAATGCAGCCAGGGCGTCGGCAATCAGGGAGCGATGGCAGCGCCAAGGAACGGCCTCGGCGCACATGAGTGCCGCTCTCTTTGCGGAAGCGAGCTGCAATGCCTCTGCCAGAGCCTTTCGAAACTCAGCCGTCTGCATGTAATCGGCAAAGCCCCGAAAGCTCAGATTGCGCCATCCGGCGTTCAAAGAGTCCTTAGCAGGTTTTCTCAATCCCCCAAGCTGCTTGAGATGGCAGTACTCAATCCCCTGTTCTCCAAGGGAGCGCATCAAGAGTTCGGCATTAAAGTGGGGCACATGCCGGGACTTTGGCACCGTGCGCACATCCAGCAGCAGCTCAACCTCGTAATGGCGGAGAAGCTTTATAAACTCGTTGATGGTGCGGGTGGAATGGCCGATGGTATAAATAGGCATTCAGCTATCAGCCGTCAGCTTCGAGGACTCTGAATTAGATCCGGGTTAGCTATTTTTTAAAGAGAGCAAAGGCGCAGAGCTCGAGCATGTTGGATTCCTCCCCAGAGGATCTCCCTCCGTTTAGTCCCCGATCCCTGTGACCTTCACGCTGGCGTGCCTGGATTTATACTTCCGGTTGAGATAGATCAAGACTCCGGTGAGCCCTTCGATGACATAGCCATTGGCGGCCGGACCGGCATCAAAAGTCCGCGCCCCGATCCTGTGAATGATCTCCATGACTTTTTGTTTCGCGCCATCGTTGTCGCCGCAGACCAGCACATCGCCTAGCGGAGCATCGGGAGACTGCAAATCGACTGCCGAGATATTGTGCAGCGCCCCGATTACCGGCGCCTCATCCCCTAAAATCCCCTGGGACTCAAGCAGAGCGGAGCCGGCAGGCGGAACAAACGGTTTTCCTTTTTTGAGCGGCACCACGGCATTGATAACGGTTTTGCCCGCGAGTTGACCTTTGAGTTGTGCGACCGTCGTCGCATGGCCTTCGTAAGGAACGGCAATTACCACAAACCCGGCCTCTTTAACCGCCTCCTGATTGGTTTTCCCTTCGAGGTTCCCTTTCGGCTGGATTTTCTTCAAAGACTCGACCACTGTTTTGGCCTTTTCCTTATCCCGCGAGCCGATGATGACTTTGACCCCGGGAGCAAGCAGGCGCAGCGCCAAGGCGCTGCCCAGATTTCCCGTCCCTCCCACAATCGCTATGTTGATCTCTTTTTTCATGGCACCTCAGAAATGGCGAAACAGATCCTCCGCTTCTGGACGGAGGAGATCCTTCACCGATCCATCCTCCTCTTTTATTTCTACGCCGTCGCCGCGAATGATTGCAACCGGAACCTCGCCTCTCTTCCCCATCACCGGCTCCGCCGCCGCCGCCAGCTCATCAGCCACCGCGGCCACAGAGGCCTTAAGTTCATAGCCGTAGCGGTCGTTTCTCCCGCGCTCGTCCTTCAATGGCTTAAGGCCCGATACACCGACCGCCACGTCCACCGTGCCCAAGCGCCAGGGGCGACCGAAACTATCACTGATAATCACCCCTATAGCTACGCCGCTGAGCTTCTGGATCTCTTCACGGATCTCTCTTGCCGAGCGATCAGGATCCTGGGGCAAAAGCGCGACCATGCCCAGACCAACATTGGATAGATCCACGCCAGCGTTGGCGCAGACAAAACCGTGGTGGCTCTCGACGATGATGGTCCCGCCTCCCTTTCTAATAATGCGTCGGCTCTCGCTCAAAATGATCTGCAGCAGCCGGGGATCCTTATCGTTCAGCTCGCGGGATAGTTCCAGGGCGTGAGCCGAGGGTTGTATCTCAGCCAGACGCACGATCCGCCCCTCTGACTTGGAAACTATTTTATGAGCCACCACCAGGATATCTCCTTCGGTCAGAGCCACGTTGTTGTGGGAACAACCCTTAAGGATGAGCCTGGCGATAGAGTCGCCTCGCCGCACCTCGCCCAGATTCTCGAGGCCTATGACTTCGAGCCGCCTCATAATCTTCCCGACCGCTTGGCGTTCTCCAGCGCGCCGAACACCCCCATCTTAAAAGCCCTCTCGTAGGTATTGCCTGCAGCTATCCGTGCTCGTGCTCGGTTATCGTGCTCGTCCGGCGAACACGACCCACGAACACGAGCCGCGAACTCCATGAAACGCTCCAGATCCTTGGGCTCGTCAATATCGAGAGCGATCATCTCATTCTCCAGGACCCTTGGTGGCAGCCCTGCCGCCTCAACCTGACCCAGATGGTAAGAGAAGCTGTCATAACCGAAGCGGAGCTTAATCACACCAGGAGGAGAGAGCAAAAGTGCGTTGGTTCCCATCCGGTCATGCGATGGCGTCAAGAGCGCAAAGGGGATATCTCTATCGTGGCCAGAAATCTGCTCCAGGAGCAGCTCGATGTCGCTTGAGCGGACCAAGGGGATGTCTCCGGGGATAACGAGGACGCTGTGAATCCCGACCTGGCTTATCTTTGACAGGGCAAAGACCACTGCTTCGGTCTCACCTCTTTCACTCTCTTCGCGTATCACATGGATCCCCAGGAAGGAGGCGATCTCGGAAACTTTGGAATCCTCCGTAACTACGTAGACCCCGTCTAACCCCCGGGTGAGAACCACCTGACCCAGGACATCGCGCAGCATCGCCTCCGCCAAGAGCTCCCGCTCCACCACACCCAGGAGCGGAGAGAGCCTTTGCTTGGCGTTGGTAAAGCCCTTTGCAGGAATAAGCGCAGCAACGTTCATCTTCGTTACATCTATTTCAACGAGGCTAACACCTCGCGCGCGACTCGTCTTTTATCGTCCAGCGAGTCCATGCGGATCGAAGATACCACTGTCTCAACTCCCATCGCTTCGATTCTCTCTTTGAGATCCTTGTCCTCAGGCGCGATTATTATCGTATCGAGAAAATCGGCGTAGGCTTTTGCCACGCCGGCAGCGGAAGCTTCATGGCCCGCAGCCGCCATCAACCTGTGCGCCGGGCCGCTCAGCGCCAGTCTCTGGACGATGGGGCTTATAGCCACTACAGGTGACTGCGTTGCTTGCAAGACTTTTCTGATTCCCGGCACGGCCAAAATAGGAGCGATGCTGGTTACCGGATTGCTCGGGCAAACAATCACGGCCTCGGCCCTCCGAATCGCATCGAGCACGCCTGGGGCTGGCTGACTCCTCTCCGCTCCGGCGAATGAGACCTCTTTGACTTCATCTTTCCAATGCCTCTTGACGAAATATTCTTGAAAAGAGATCTCCCCTGCCGCTGTTACTAATCGGGTCTCAACCCTATCATCGGACATCGGGATGATCGTCGCCTTAACGCCGAGCACCCGGCGAATCCGGTCGGTGATCTCCGAAAGCGATACCCCTTCGCGCAAAAGCCGCGACCGGGTGATATGAGTTGCGAGGTCTCTATCCCCAAGTTTAAACCAGGTCTCCCCTCCATATCTCCCCAACATCTCCAAGGCCGCAAAGGTATCGTCTTTGATCCCCCATCCTCTCTCCGCGTCACCGATCCCGGCCAGGGTGTAAGTGATCGTATCCAGATCAGGAGATATTTGGAGGCCGTGCAGGACGAAGTCATCGCCGGTGTTGCAGACGATGACCAGATCTTCGGGATTAATCTCCAGGCTCAAGCCTTGAACTAGCTTCGCGCCCCCTGTTCCTCCTGTGAGAACTACGAGCATCCATCAACCCTTAATTCCTTCAACCCTTTGTCATTTGAACTTTTCATCGTGCTCGTTAACCCTTTAACCCTGCAACTCTTGAACCTTTAAACCTTCTGGCCTTTGAAAGGTCACCAGCCTGCGGAGAAAATCGTTCTTAAGTAACCCGTCCTCGCCGCATAACCGCTCCACATAGGGGAAAAGGGAGGCTGGAATAAATTTGCCGCCTTGGTGAACAAACTCAGGATAGACGGCAAGCCGGGGCTTGAGTCTGAAGCCAGCCTCGGCTGTCTTTTGGCTTAAGATCATTAGCGCTGGCCATGGGGCTTCGGGATTTATGTAATCGGGTGTCAGGGGAGAGACTCCACCCCAATCATTAATCCCCGCATGAAGATAGAGCGGATAACTCTCCGGCGCCAGATTCGGCGGGGCCTGGATATTCATATCGCCGCCCAGGATGAGGCGCGCCAGGGCGATAGTCTTGAGCATCTCGTCAACCGACGGCTCCGGATGATCGCGCATGGGGATCTCAGCTTTGGCGCGAAAATTTTGAATGATGACCTCTTGGATGTGGCCGTAGCGCTCATGCAGCTCGCGAATGGCCAGGAGAGAGTCAATCCTCTCTTCCCAGTTTTCGCCGATGCCTATGAGGATTCCGGTCGTAAAGGGGATGCCTAGCTTCCCCGCCTCTTCGATGGTCTTTAAGCGGAGCGAAGGCTTCTTATCCGGCGCATCAAAATGGGGACCGGACGGCAGCATGAGGCGCTCGCTGACATTCTCCAGCATGAGACCGAGACTGATATTCACTGCTTTAAGCCTTTCCAAATCCTTCTTCCCCATCAGCCCTGGGTTTGAGTGGGGGAGTAATCCGGTTTCCTCCAGAACCAGCTTGCAGGCGTTGTAGAGATAGTCGAGCGTGCGTCGAAGCCCCAACTGATCGAGAAATTGTCTCATTTCAGGATAGATCGCCTCAGGCTTATCGCCCAGACTGAAGAGGACCTCTGTGCAGCCAAGGCGCTTTCCCTGATGCGCGACCTGGAGAACCTCGTCCAACGTCATCGTATTAGCGTCCGGCTCGTCCGGGGCCTTGCGAAAGGTGCAATAGCCGCAGAAATCCCGGCACAAGTTGGTGAGCGGAATAAAGAGCTTGGGTGAGAAGGTTATGGTCTTGCCTTTGTGGCGGTCGCGCAAGTCTGAGGCAGCCGCAAGGAGGCGCGCGAGTTCTTCCCCCTGAGCCGATGAAAGAGCAATGGCCCCGCGTCTGGAGAGCGTTTTTCCGGCAACACAGCCCTTGAGAACCGCGCCCACATTCATCTGTGCATGAATAGCTTATAAGACACCGAGGGTCAACCGCCCGGCCAAAAGGGCCTCAAGATCCCCACGGCGCGACTATTTGATGGCCCAGGACGTTTTGATGTATCATCCGTTTGTTTTTGTCGACTCCCTAAAGGCCCTCACGAGGTAAGGCATGAAGCGAAAGAATATTTCCACCGTGATCCTTCTCGCACTTGTTTTGCTCCGCCAAGAGCGGCCTGTGCCTTTTGACCTCAATCCTCAGAAGCTCTTGGATTTCTCCCTGCTACCAGCGGGACGGTAAAGGCAAGAAGCCTTGACAAGCTGGCACCGGTTGGTGCCTTATTCGGCTAAAGGGGGGGGTTTTAATGGCCATCAATCCTCAAATCATTATCGACGGTGACGGGCATGTCGTTGAAGATCCGAAGGCTATCGTTGAGCTTATGCCGAGACCTTACCGGGACAAGTACCAGACCCATACCTTTTTCGATCCCTTTCCGCCGCTCGATCACCTCCATTCGGCGAACCTCCACGATTTTCCCCCAGGCGCATTTCGCCGAGCGGGTCCCGATGACTGGCTGGAGTTCTTAAAAGATGTGGGGATAGAGAGCTCCGTCCTTTACACCACGGGCGGCCTCTCGTTCGGCAAGATCGTAAGCCGCGATTGGGCCATCGACCTCGCCCGGGCATACAACGACTGGCTTTACCAGACTTATCTTCAACGCAGTCCCCGCTTTAAGGGCATGGCCCTGATTCCCCTGCAAGAGCCCGACGCAGCCGTCAGGGAGCTGAGAAGGGCCGTAAAAGAGCTGGGCATGTGCGGCGCGATGCTTCCTTCGACGGGTATCCAGTCCCATCTGGGCCACAAACGTTACTGGCCCATCTACGAAGAGGCCAATAGGCTCGGCTGCTGCATTGGTATCCATGGAGGGGCCCACGAGAACCTGGGCCTGGATGACATGAGTCCCTATGCGCCGGTGCATGCCCTGGGCCATCCTTTTGGGCAGATGATCTCTTTTGCCGGCATCATCTTCAACGGTATTTGCGACAAGTTCCCGAATGTCAGGCTCGGCTTTATGGAGGGCGGCGTGGCCTGGCTCCTCATGTGCCTGGAAAGATTCGATCGCTCCTACGAGACCCACATCCAGCACGACCTTAGAGGCGAATTCTTCAGACTCAACCAAGGGGAAAGAGTCAGCGAATACATCCAGCGGCACATCCGGGAAGGCCGGATTTTCGTGGGCTGCGAGGGAAGCGAGCCTGATATTGCCCATGCCATCAGCAGAGTAGGTAATAGCCCTTTTGTTTACTCTTCCGATTTTCCCCATGAGGTGAATAACGAGTTCTGCAAAAAGGAGATCAGCGAGATCCTGGAAAGCGAAGAGCTGACAGCCGAAGACAAGGCCGCAGTGTTGTACAGAAACGCCGAAAGGCTTTACAACCTGAGTTCTCCGCGTGGGCTATGAATAGTCAAGCTCGCATTGGCCTCATCATTCCCTCCGGTAATCGCCTGGCAGAACCGCAATTTCAGAAGTATGCTCCTCCCGGTATAGGAGTTCACACCACACGGCTGCGCATGACGGGCAAGTGGCATAAGCCGCTCAGCGAACTTAAAGAGTCTATCGCCGAGGCCGCCGCAGCTCTTTCTGACACTAACCCTGGAGTCATCGTCTTCAACTGCACGGCAAGCTCCATGGAAGAGGGGCTTAAGGGCGAGGCGGACGTACTCGATGTGATCCAAAAGGCGAGCGGTTGTGCCGTGGTCACGACCGGCCAGGCGATCACGGAGGCCCTGAAGCTGCTTCGCCTCAAAAGGATCGTCCTCATCAGCCCTTATGTCGAGAAAACGAACCAACAGGAGGTTCAATTTCTACGCGAGGCCGGCTTTGAGGTAATTTACGATCTTGGGCTGGGACTTCCCGGCGGCAATGACTATATCAACGTCACGCCCGAGCGCTGGAAAGAGATCACAGTTCAAAACGCCCGCTCCGAGGCCGATGGTTATCTCTTGAGCTGCACGAATACGACTATGATCGAGGTGATCGAAGAGCTGGAGCGGGATCTCAAAAAGCCTGTGGTCACCAGCAATCAAGCTGCCCTGTGGGCTGCTTTGAAAAGGCTGGGTGTCAGTGAGCGTCCAAAAGGACTTGGTCAACTGTTTAATGCTCTTTAGAAATTTTACCGTCTTGATTCTTTAAATAAATCTTGCCCTTTGGATAAACCGCAGATAATATAAGGCCGTGGCTCGACAAAGCATTCTCAGCTCACCATCAGAACAGCCCGCAGAAAGGCCGCAAACTTGGCACCATCCCGGTGGAAAACTGATTGAGTTAGGCTCCCATGCACTGAAACAGGATGAGTTGCTGGCAATCTTAATCGGTTCAGGGGTTGCGGGGCGGCCTGCCCTTACCATCGCGAACGCAATCCTCGACGAGTACGTGGGGCTTTACGGCATCCACCGGGGAGCAACAATTGACGACCTGGCGAAAATCCCTGGGCTAGGCCGCACAAAGGCAGCGCGTATTCTAGCAGCTATCGAACTTGGCCGACGGCTCTACAAAATCAATAGACCGCCAAAGATCGCTCCCAAAACCGAAGAGGACCTGTTTACTTCCTTACGACCTCCCCCTCAACCTGAACCGCAACCCGACGGACCTAGCGACGCAGATCTGCTCGCAGAGATTATCGGCTCAGGAATCCGCGGCCGCCCGCCGAAGGTCATTGCAAAAGACCTGCTCGCTAGGTTCGATTCGTTCCTAGGGCTTTTCGGCAAGGATATGGGAGATTTTCTCCGCGTTAAGGGTTTGAACTCGGTGAAGGTCATTCGAATTGCCGCTGCTATGGAAATTGCTAAGCGGATTTCCCACGCCATGTCATGACTCCAAAGCGACGCGTCGGCGGGATTCCTGTCCTACCCGTGTCGACATCGCATCGTTGACATCATGGTCTGTCATCAGATAACCTCCGCAGGACTTACCAGGCAACCATCAGCTATCGGAAGGCCTTAAAGCTCGTTGGTGATGGCCCATTGGGGATTTTCGGTGGCCCGATCTCGAACAGTCCGAATTGTCTCAAACCTATCTGAAGGCTATGAGCGCCTCAAAGAATTGGTTCGCAGTGATGCGAAAGCTCCCAATGTGGCAAAACTGCTCACGGATTTAACATCAGATGCTCTTCACTTTTTATCGAGCTGCAAGCAAGTACCGCTGGCTTCAAAGGTGCACGGGAAGAGGTACTTTTCCTTTACGGTCAAAGGAAGCGATAAGCTCAGCCGTGCTGTAAACGAAGAACTATTTAACCCAAATATCCGGCGTCAACTTAACCACCTCGTGGAGGGGGCATTGATTAAGCTGGCACCAGCCGATCGTTCCCGGCTTCTTTACACCATCGCTATAGCCTACTGCTGCGCTTCAGACTTGCTAAAGACTAGGGACCAAAAAACCCCGGCAACGTTCTTCGAGTGCTTGATCGGCCATTTGTTCGCGCGCTCCTTCGGTGTAAACCCACGCACGCAGGTTGAGGTTTTGCATCTTGAGGATGAGGCCAGCACGCTTCCTACCGATTTTATTTTTGATCTTGGCCCAGCCAAATCGAAATTTCACGTCCCCGTAAAGACCTCAACCAGGGAGAGAGTCATTCAAGTTTTCGCCCACCAAAGAGTGCTAGACGGAGTTCATGGCTTTGGTTCGTTCAAAGGCATCCTCGTCTGTCTCACAGAAACCAAGTTGGACCACAAACGCAGGGAAGTCGTGGAAATTTGCGTTCCAAAGCAATGGGTCCTCTACTATCGTTTCATCGCGTCCATGCATCGGTTCTACTACTTCGATATTCCCGCTCGGTACGCGGAACTTACCGAAGGAAACCCGCCGATGCCGATTCAGGCTTTCGCTAAGTTTTTTGAGGAAGTTAACGAGCTAGCGGCCAGCCGATGAGTTTCTCGGGCCTAGCCACCTACTTTTGCCAGACGATTTGCGGAGCACAAGAAAGTATGAATGGTTCTTGCGCGCGTGTACCTGTTTGATGACCCGACTCACTCCTGGGCGATTTTGTCTAACAAGAACAAAAAGGTCCTCCATAACAAAGCCTTTCTTTGTGTACTCGTTAATGAGTTCCACATGTGTCAGTCGCTGCTGATTCGCGCAAACCTCATCAGCGCACTTAACAATGAAAATACCTTCGCTTTTTAAGACCCGCCAGGCCTCACTGCCAGCTGTGAAGTACACGTCCAGAACAGCCTCGTGGTACTTTTTGTCAGAGCCATTCCTTGCGCTGTTATTCTTGTAGTAGTTCTCATAGTTCTGGTGCCCTACATGAGCCGTCCCACCTGGTGTATGCATATAGGGAGGATCTAGAACTACGCAGTTGACTGAGGCATCTTCGTAGGGTAACGACCTGCAGTCAATCCCAGTCTCGATATCAGTTGCTACGACACGGTAGAGAGTCTTTGGCACCTGCTTCCAGAAAACCCCCTTGCCATATGTAACATCTGCTACGGTGCTGCCTGGAGCGACATACAACGACAGGATCTTGGGAAACAACTCATCATTAGTTCCTAGATGCGCACTCAAAAGGAGATCATTGGTAGAAATACCATCAGGGGACTTGCGCCTGGATTTGGCGGAAATCGCTGATCGAGTCGGAACACCAGCTGCGTTGTCTCCATCTGAGCGGATTTTTTTGCCGACAGTGCCTATCCCATATTCCTCTAAAGACTCACGGATGAGAAATGTGGCTTCATGAGGAGCTTTCTTGATTGCTGATCGCCAAGTTGGCGGGATTCGGTCGGCCAAGACCATGAACTCGGCCTCGTCGTGGTCCAGTGCTTGCGCGAGCCTGCGAATGATCTGCTCAGACGGCTGAACGTGTCCCCCTTCAATTCTAGAGAGGTAGGAATGATCGACCCTGACCGCTTTGGATAAGGTTTTAAGCCCTAGTCCTTTCTTTTTTCTCAACTCTCGAAGCCGCTCGCCAAATCGCATAGCCAAATTATATTATAGCTGTGACAATATTGTCAACCCAAAGTTTAGATTACGAATCGGACTCCGTGCGGAGAGTTGCTTGCCGCCCGGCTTTGACATCCTAAGTGATCAGCTTCTCTTTCAATCCGGTGTACCTCCGCTCCACGCGGACGTTTCTGAGGGCGATGGAGAGCGCCCGTTTGCTCCCGACCAGTATCACCATCTCCTTGCCGCGCGTGACGGCGGTGTAGAGAATACTGCGGTGCAGCATGACGTAGTGAGATGTGTGGAGAGGGACCACGACTGCTGGATACTCGCTCCCCTGGCTCTTATGAATGGAAATGGCATAAGCGAGACTCAGCTCATCGAGCTCGTCGAACGGGTAAGGAACTGCTCTGCCGTCAAAATCGACTTGCAGCTCCTCCCCGTCTTTATCGATCCGCACGATCCTTCCCAGGTCGCCGTTGAACACCGCCTTGTCGTAGTTATTCCGAAGCTGCATCACCTTGTCGCCGAGCCGGAAAAGTATCTCTCCCCGCTCGATGCATTCTTCGTTCGGGTTCACAAGTTTCTGCAGCTCCCGATTGAGATGGACAGTCCCCAAGAGTCCTCGGTGGACCGGGGTCAGCACTTGAATCTCGTTATCTCTCAATCCCTTTTTCACTAACGTTTTAACCGTTTCCAGGATTTCTTCCTCGTTTTCTCGGGGAACAAAAACAAAATCGCGCTTGTCCCGGTCATCGCCGAACAGCAGGGGCTGCCCCTGAAGGATCCGATGCGCGTTGACGACAATGAAGCTTTCCCGGCTCTGGCGAAAGATGCGCCGCAAAACAACAACGGGCACAACTCCAGATCCAATCAGGTCTCGAAGAACGCTCCCCGGTCCCACGGAAGGGAGCTGATCGACATCTCCCAGAAAAACAAGATGGCTGTGAGGCTCCACCGCCCTCAGCAGGTGATCCATAAGCGGGAGATCCAGCATCGACGCCTCATCAACAATCACCACCTCGGCGTCCACAGGACTGTTTTCCCCGCGCTGGAACCTGCGCTCGCGCGGACTGTATTCGAGCAGGCGGTGGATTGTTTTGGCCTCTTCTCCTGCCATCTCACTCATGCGCTTGGCGGCCCTTCCAGTAGGAGCGGCCAAAGCAAACGAGACCCTGGAGGCGCGAAGGATGGCCAAAAGCGAGATCAGGAGGGTCGTCTTGCCTGTGCCCGGTCCGCCCGTGATCACCAAGACCTTGCGCTGGAGCGCCTGCAGTATCGCCTCGCGCTGCTCCTCCTCCAACACAAAGGTTGAAGAGTTTAAGGGTTCAAGAGTTAAAGGGTTAAAAAGATGTCCCATTGCCTGCTCCCCTTTATCCCTGAAACCCTGAAACCTTTTCTCCTTTAAACCGGAGGGGGTGGATAGGAGGTTGCGGATGGCCGAGGCGACCCGACTTTCGGCATGGTAGAGCTCTTGGGGATAAACCCTGGTCGCCCCTTCGTCGCCAGCCTCTTCTAAAACAATCTCGCCCTCCCTTGAGAGCTTCTTGACGGCGCTTTCCGTAGCCTCTGCTTCCACGCCCAAAAGGGCGCTGGCGTTGCTTTTTACCAGAGCCTGGGGGACAAAACAGTGACCCTCGTCAGAGAATTTTCTCAGCACATGGAGCAGCCCTGCCTGAACTCTCAGCGGAGAATCGCTGCCGATACCCATAGAGCGGGCGATGCGATCCGCCAAGACAAAGCCAACTCCGTAGATCTCCTGTGCCAGACAGTAAGGATTCTCCTTCACCTTCACTACCGTCTCTGCACCGAAGGCGCGGTAGATCCTGAGCGCCAGCGAGCTCCCCACGCCATGGCCTTGCAGGAAGACCATCACATCCCGCATGCCCTTCTGCTCCTCCCAGGCATGCAGGATCCTCTGCGCGCGGATTTTGCCAATCCCCTGCACTTCTAAAATGCGCTGGGGCTCCTCCGAGAGGACCCGCAAGGTATCGAGGCCGAAGGCCGAGACAAGACGCCGCGCGTAAGTAGGTCCGATGCCCCTGATCAGACCGGAGCCCAGATACCTCTCAATCCCTTCCAGCGTGGCCGGCTCCACTTTTTCCCACCACTCCGCCTGGAACTGAAGACCATAACGGGGATGGACTCTCCATTGGCCGCCGACCTTGATCTCTTCGCCTTCGCTAACGGGATAGATCTCTCCTACGACGGTAACTGTTTGAGACCTATCCACCTCCAAACGGGCCACTGTGTAGCGGCCCTGAGGGTCCTGATAGACAATCTTGGTAACGGTCCCCTGTAAGGTCGATCTCTCCCCTTTTTCCTCTGTCACGCGTCCTCCTTCTGCCTGATCCTACTCTAAAGAGGCGATGGTAGAAAAGGTCTCTTGCCTTTTTCTCCCGCCAGGAATAGATTTCTTGCAGATGTCCGAGCCGCTTCCGAGCGCTGAAGCCACCCTGGTCAAGAGCCTTTGTTGAGCGGGAAAAAGACCGCTATCATTCTGCGCATGCGCCCTGCTCCTAGGAAAGCCGCCAACTATAGGAGGCATTATGTTCATCGAAAGCTTTTGGTTTGAGATAGTCTTGATCTTTTGCCTTATCCTGGCGAATGGCTTTTTTTCCGCCTCCGAGATAGCCATCATTGCCACTCGCAAAACCCGGATCGAGTCCCTGGTGGAAAAAGGGGTGCGTTCGGCGGCCGCTGTCGCCCGGTTGAAGGACGACCCCGACCGCTTCCTCGCCACCGTTCAGATCGGTGTCACCGTAGTGGGAACCCTCGCCTCCGCGATCGGCGGCGCTGCCGCCATTCAGTTTCTGAAGCCTCAGATTGAATCCCTACCCTTCCCTTTGGCAACCAGTTGGGGGGAATCGATCGCCATAACATTGGTCGTGCTTCCCATCGCCTATCTCTCGCTTGTGGTGGGCGAGCTTGTTCCCAAGTCCCTTGCCCTGCGTTTCTCGGATAGGATCGCGCTCCTGGTGGCTCGTCCTATTGACTCTTTCTCTCATCTCACCTCCTTTCTGGTGAAAATTCTCACCGCCTCAAGCAACGCTGTCCTCTGGTTTTTTGGCGGCAAGAACGCCGGGGGAGCAAGCTTCGTGTCTGAGGAGGAAGTGAAGTCGCTGATCCGCGAAGGGGCCGCGAAGGGCATCTTTAATGAAACCGAGAAGGAGCTGATCCATAGCGTTTTTGAATTCGTTGACACGCCGGTAAAGGCTGTCATGGTGCCCAGAACCGAAATCCATGCCGTTGATGTCAGCGCGCCTCCCGACGAGATTCAAAAAAGTTTCGTCGAAAGCGGTTTCTCGCGTATCCCGGTCTATGAAGGGGAGATGGACCAGATCATCGGCGTCCTTTACAACAAGGATATCTTTCGCGCCGTGCTGGACAAGGGAGATTTTCGTGTGCGCGACCACCTTCAGACGCCTTTCTTCGTCCCCAGCTCCTTGCCCATCAGCCAGCTCCTCAAGGAGCTCCAGAGAAGAAGGATCGCTATGGCCATAGTGGTGAATGAGTTCGGCGAAGTGGAAGGGCTGGCCACGCTGGAGGATCTGTTAGAAGAGATTGTCGGCGAGATCCGCGACGAGTACGATCGTGAGGAGCACGGGCCGGTGGAGCGACTTCCAGACGGTTCTATGGTCATTCAGGGCTCCGCGCTGCTCAAAGACCTCAAGTCGGACTACGGGCTCCCTTTTGAGGAATCACCGGAGTACCTCACGCTCGCCGGCTTCGTCCTGGCCAAATTAAGGCGTATTCCCCGCGGCGGCGAGAGAGTCGAACATGACACTTATCGGCTGACCATCGTGGACATGGAAGGACGAAAAATCGTCAAGGTCAAACTCGAAGAGGCGAAGAAAACCTAGGAAGGCTATGCGATGGCCTCTCCGAGCTTGTGGTTCTACCTGCTCAGTCTGCTGGGGCTTGCGGTCAGTGGTTATGTCTGGCGCAGCCAGAGATCGAACCGGCCGGTGGCCTGCTGGACCCGGGACTGCGACCGGGTCATTCGCAGTCCTTACTCCCGCCTGCTAGGAGTGCACAACAGCGCTATCGGCTTCTGGCTTTTCCTTTTCATATTCGTGATGACTTCGCTTCGCCATCTGGGGTTGGAGCCTTGGCCCAAGCTGACATCGTTCACTGTAGCCTTTCTCTCCTTCATCGGCACTCTGGTCTCACTCTATCTCACCTACGTCCAGTTTCTTATTCTTAAGGGGATTTGTAACTGGTGTCTCACCTCTGCGGCGGCGATCCTGGCGATTTTTATCCTGACCGTGACGGGCGGCTAACCACTTCACGAATCGCTTTTGCAGCACGGGAATAGCGGGAATGGGGTAGCCCAAATCCGCTCTTGGCTCTTGACACACCCATGAATATCGACTAGACGGGCTTCATGGCTCGTCCACTGCGCATCGAGTACCCAGGGGCCTACTACCATGTCATGAACCGTGGCCTTTCCCGCCGGGACATTTTTTTGGAGGACCAGGGTCGAGAGAGCTTTTTGGGCTTACTCTCCGACATCTCACGGCTTTGGAAAATTTTGAATTGTGAGTTACTTACCTAAAAACTCAACATCAAAGACTCAAAACTTTTAGGGAAAGCCCATTTCCCTCTGGGGGAACAACCTGTTTATTGCAAAGGGGCTCGTGTCACTTCGACCGTGCCGTCGCGCCGCAGCCGAACGACGTTGACCGTGCCGGCGTAATCTGGGGAGCCGGAATAGTAGGCGTTGATCTGCTGGTCGCCGACACGCGCCGCGCGATTCCAATGTCCCAAGGCGACATAATCAGCGCCGGTCGCGATGAGCTCTTCACGGCGGATCAGCCAGGAGCCGAGAAGGCGGCCCGGCTCCTCCGCTCCTTCGACATAGTGGCCGTGCGCGGTAGCGAGCTGCCAACGCGTCGAACGCGAACGTGGCCTCGACAGCGGCGCCATATCCGAGTAGTCTCGGTGTGCCCTGCCCCAGACCTCGAGCCCGAGCCCGGGCAAAGCCACCGCTTCCTCAACGGTAAGGCCGAGTACACACACGTTCGATGTGGCCGCCAGCTCGGAACGCCGATAGACCGAGTCGGGTGTCAGCGGATCGTGGTTGCCGGGCAGAATCACGATCGGCGCGCCGAACTCGCCCATGGTTCGCCCGGCGCGATCAATAAACGCAGACGGTTGGCGATTGTGCTCGAAGGTGTCCCCGGCCAGGACCAGGAGATCTGCGCGCGCCGCCGTAGCAGCCAGCAGAACCTTGCGGAGAACTGACAACGGATCGGAGGGACGGGACGAGCCCAAGATGGGCGCGGCGCTTAGATGCAAGTCCGAACTGTGAACCAGGACCACTTCGTGGTGCGAAGCCATGCTCCTTTGTACGGGAAACTATCCGAGAATAACGCCTCTCTTCCTGAGGCTTAAGGGTTTTTCAACACTCTTCCTTTAGCTTGACCCCGGGGGCTAGGCGCCCTTTCGGCCCTGGGCTTTCGCTCGGTGCTCGGCAATCGTTTGGCGCAGGAGGTCCCTGTCCAGCCAAGCGAGCCGCTCGACCAGCTTGCCTCCAATCAGGTGTTGCTCCACGATCTCCGCGACATCATTCACACTCACCCTGGAATACCAGGTCCCATCCGGATAAATAACTAAGTTGGGTCCGTGGCCGCAGGTTCCGATGGAGCCGCAAGGTGTAACCTGGACCTCTCCCTGGAGATTACGGGATCGGACCTCGGCGCGAAATTTTTCGAGTACCTGCTCGGACCCTTTGGCGGCGCAGCAGTCGTTATCGTCAGGCCTGCGGTTAGTGCACACAAAAACATGGTGACGAAAAGCTAGCATATCTTTCTCCCTTCAAACCCCTCAGTGTTGTTCCTTTACAGGATGTTGAAAAAACCTTGCAAAATCCTCCGCGACCAGCTCCCCAAAAGCCCGGACGCGTAGGAGGCGCAATAACACAAGCTGCTCTCTATGGTCAAGCGCCTCCTCGTATATCGCTTCAAGACCTTCTCCCCAGGTAGTCCAAATGCCCACCCAAACTGCTCCAGGCATACGCCTTGAGATACCGAATTTCAACGAAGGGGACATGCAGAAGTCAGGCAGCAGGCAGTAGGCAAAGGGTTAAAAAAACGTGGCCCGTGGTCGTGAATCATGCTGGTTTAGCGACTCTGTTCGATGATACTGACCAGGCTGTGGACGGAATAGGTAAATGTCTGTTCGTCGGGCAATAAGCTCACGACCAAGTATTTGTGTCCGACGAAATCAAAGAAGTACCCAGGGAAAAGATAGACGCCGGTTTGCTCGAGCAACTGGATCGCCCATTCCTCGTCGCTCCTGATTTGCGGGACGCGCAGAATAGCATACCATCCCCCTTCAACGTTGAGCACGGAGCAGGGAGAGTCAAGCGTTGCCTTCCGCAATGTCTCGCAGTTCGACTTCACCCGCTGAAGGATCTGCGAACGAACGCGCCCGGCCGTCCGCATCAATTCCGGCAGCGCCAACTGCACCGGCGAGTTCACCGACAGGAAGGTGTCGCATAGAATCTCGAGTCTCTCCATAGCCTCGGTCACCAGAGACGGCGGACCAGCCAGCACAATCCATCCCAGCTTCATTTGCGGCAGTCCTGCCAGCTTGGAGAGACCGTTGAGCGTGAACGTAAGCGCTTCGGCGTCTCCTGCCGTTGATCCAAACCGTCTGTCGTCCTCCACCAGCGGATAATCAATGAACACCTCATCGGCAATCAGGGCCAGACGGTTCTCTTGCGCGATCCTCACGATGTCCCGATGTTCCCGCCTCTTGAGAAAGGCACCGGTTGGGTTGTGAGGATTCACAACCACAATGGCTTTCGCTCCTTTCGCGCTCTCGTGGTCTACGTTGAGGTGCCACTCGTGGTCGTAGTGGAGATGGTAGCGCCCGAGGTTTACGTCACTGACTTGGGCGAGATAATCGAGGAGGGGATACGATGGCTTGGGAACGACGACGCTTTCACCCGCGTTGCAAAGGAGTTTGAAGATGAGCGAGTACGCTTCGCTGGTGCCGGCGGTGAGGAAGATGCGGGACGGGTCAACACGGATACCCTTCTCTCGGTAGTACTGGCAAACGGCTTCGCGCCCCGAAAGAAGACCCTTCGGGTCAGGCTGGTAGCGCAGCGCCTGGGGGTTCGAGAGTGCGGAGAGGAGCTCACCCGCCGGGTACTCGATCCCGAGCTCTGTCGGGTTGGCAAGGGTGAGGTCATAGACCGGCCTGCCCTCTTCGCGTCGGGCCTCCAGCAGCTCAGCGAGCCGGTTACGTTGACGGTCCCAATTGGTGCGTCGAGAAAACATTCCAAGAGAACTGAAGGCAACAGGCATGAGGCGACAGTTAACGGATTGTGGAAATCGGCGCATCGGACTCCGCCGTGGACGCCGCCATCGCTTCCTGCTTCCGGCCCAGCCACAGGCCATTCAGCAGCCACGCGGCGGAGATCGGGACGGCCACGAACGCGATCCCGGTCATTCCCAATCCCAGGAAAGACAACAGCGCATACGACCAGGCGCCAATCTGATCGCCGCTTCGATAGATGACGGTATCGATGAAGCTCTTCGCCTTGTACTTATCCTCGCGCGGAATAACCGTAAACAGCACCTCGCGCGTCGGCCGCGCGACGGCAAAATTGCCCGACCGCCGTAGGACCTGGAACGTGACAATGATCGCTACCGTCGGCGCCAGACCAAGCGTGACGAAGCCCAACACGCTGAGGGCCGGAAGCACCGTCAGTGTCAGCGCCATGCCAAGGAGCCGGAGAATACGCTCCGTCAGGAAAAGTTGGGTTGCCAGCGTGAGGACGTTGACCAGTAGGTCGACCTCGGCAAAGAACGCGGTGCGCGCCGCGCGATCGGCGAAGCTGCGGTTGACGATAGCGGCCTGCTCGAAGTAGAGGAAGGTGGAAGTGATCGTGTACAGCAGCATGTAGATACTGATGTTTAGAAGGTAGGCCGATTTGAAGGCGTGGGTCATCCCCGAGAGCACTTTTCCCCCGATCGGGGCCTCATCGGAGCGCGCTCCCGGCGTCAGGAGCAGACCTTCCGAAAGACGGGACAGACGCCGGACGCTGAATACCGCGACCTCAAGCAGGACAACCGACCCGAGTAGCAGGTAGGTCGAGCTCACCTGGCGCGCAAGCGTAGCCGTCAGGCTCGATCCGAGGATGCTCCCAAGCGTCGCCCCGGCCGCAATAAAGCCAAAGAGCCGCTTCCCCTGCTCGGAGTCGAAGACATCGACCATCAAGGCCCAGAACACGGAGACCACGAACAGGTTAAAGACAGAGGTCCAGATAAAGAAGATGCGGCCGACCCAGATGCTCTGCTCCGGGGTCGCCACTTTGAGCAAGAGGAAGAACAACAGCAGGTTGGCTATGAAAAAGCGGTAGGCGACGGAAATGAAGCGCGCGCGCGGCAGCTTCCTGACGAGCGCCGCGAACGGCGGATTCGCGACCATCATGCCGACGAGGGTCCCGGTGAAAAGCCACGGCAGGTTTTCGACGCCTCCGGCGATCCCCATCTCGTCGCGGATGGGGCGAATGATATAATAAGAGGATAGCACGGAGAAGATATACAGCCATGACCAGCCGAGCACCCGCGCCTCGTCAGACCGCACCTCGATCACTCGGCGGAGCAGCCGGTGCGCCACGCCATCTGCGTCCACGACCGTGGCCTACAGCCCGTCGATGAAGCTCTCCATGCGGCGGCGCATGGCGAGGTCCGGCAGCCGGCCCCGGGCGGCTTCCAGATTGTCCGCCACGTACTCCGCCTTCGCCATGCCGGGCACGGCGCACGTGACGGCCGGATGCGACACAATGTACTTGAGAAAGAACTGGGCCCACGTCTTGCAGTCGAAATCGCTCGCCCACTGCGGCAGCTTCTGGCCCTGGACCGCGTTAAAGAGCCGGCCTCGACCGAACGGAAGGTTGATCATCACCGCCATCCCGCGATCGGCTGCCAGGGGCAGAATCCGCTTGTCGGCTTCCCGGTTGTCGAGCGCGTAGTCCACCTGGATGAAATCCAGCGCCTCGGCCTTCATCGTCTGCCCGAACTCCCGGTACTGCTTCTCTGAAGACGTCGTGATCCCGAGGTAGCGGATGCGACCCGCCTGCTTCCACTCGCGGAGCGTACCGAGCTGTATCTGGGTGTCGCGCAGGTTGTGCACGGCGATGAGATCGATCTTCTGCATCTGCAATCGCTTGAACGACTGCTCGAGTTGCTCGAGGCCTGCCTCCCGGCCGCGCGTGCTCACCTTGGTGGCGATGAACAGCGAATCACGGATCTTGAGCTCGGCCACGAGATCGCCTACCACCCTCTCGGCAACGCCGTAGGTCGGCGAACTGTCGATGACCCTGCCCCCCAGCGCCTTGAACCGGCGCAAGGTCTCCCTCAGTGGAGCGCGCTCGGCTTCGGTGGTGATTGCCTCGTACCGGCGCGCCGTTCCGAGGCCGATGATCGGCAGGCTTTCACCAGTCGACGGAATTTTGCGTTGAATCAATGGGACCGCCTGCGCGAGCAGGCCGGCAGAGGGCAGGAAGATCGAGGCCCCCGCTGCGATTCCAGCTTTGAGCAGTTCGCGACGACTCAGTTGCATGATGAAGTCACCTTCACTGGCTACCTGTTCGCTCTCGGGTACAAGACATCCATCATCCTACGCTTGTGGTGCAACGGCGTGCCCAAGTACTGGTACAGCGTGTGAGCCAGGACGCTGTGGGCCATCAAGGGATGGCCGTAATCTGTGCCCGGTCCGGCGAAGACCATGTGCGCGAAGTTGCAGACCTGGTAGTATGCCTCGGCTGCCACTGCCTTCGCCTCATGCGCGCTCGCCGCGGCCGGCAGGCCTGAATCGAGCTTCCACAGCGTCTCGTAAGTCACCCAGCGGGCTGCGTCAAGGTGAACCGACAAGTCCACATAATGGTCTTGCACGCGTTGAAAGCGGCCAATCGGCTGGCCGAAAACCACCCGGGTTCGGGTATATTCGGCGGTGAAGTCAAAGATCTCCTGGCACGCCCCGACCTGGTACGCGCACAGGATGGGGAGCGCCTTTTCCAGAGCACCATCGAGAATCCGCCAGCCCGAACCGGCCTCACCTAACATGTTAGCGGCCGGCACCTGCACCTTATCAAACCGCACCTCGGCAACCGACACCATGAAGCCAACCTTGGGCGTGATTGATACTCCCGGGCTCTTTCGATCCACCAGGGCGAGCGCTATCTCGCCATTCTCCGTTCGCGCGGCTGAGATGAAGCTGGTTGCGCCTTCCGCGTCGTACACGAAGCGCTTTGTGCCGTCAAGCACGAAGCCGCCGCTGGTTTTGGTGAGTCGCGTCTCAACCGACTCAGGTCCCCAGTGCGCTCCCTTATCTGTGATCGCGACGACGACGATGGATTGACCGCTGGATATCGAGGGGAGCAAGGATTTTTTCTGTGCCTCGGAAGCGCCTTCCAAAACCATCAGCGCACTGAGCACGCCGGAGGAGAAAAAGGGGCCGGGAAGCGGCCCGCGGCCCAGTTCTTCGAACACCACGGCACAGTCGGTGAAAGAAGCGGAAGCGCCGCCGTACTGCTCAGGGATCACCATGCCTAACCATCCCAGACCGGCCGCCTTGCGGTATAGATCGGGCAGGAAAGTCGTCTTGTTACGGTACCACTGGGTGACGACATGCGGGGGCGCCTCGGCCTTGACAAAATCGGCAGCCACCTTTTTGAACATGTT
>JACPSE010000118.1 GCA_016193465.1 Deltaproteobacteria bacterium | reverse complement strand
GAAGAGACCCTGCTCGTTGGCCACCCACACTACAGTTACGCTCTCGCCTGAGACGCTCGTAGCAAAGTTGCTCTTTATTAATTGCGGATGGGCCAGGGAGGGTACATGCAGGGTCAGGAAAACAATGATCAGGCGGAGCAGTCGTCCTGGCAATTTTGTTTTCATGTGAAGAAAAAAAGAGATCATTTTTGACCCTTCCTGTGCCCGGTTAATTTAAACCTCCAATACCCCAAGCCGGAGCACATGTCCAGCCCTGCCTGGAAACCGCCAGCAGGCAGAGTATCGAGAGAGGCTATTGAAGGCCAAAAGTTCTACTTTAGAACTGTCCTCTTGACGGGGTAGCTTAAATATGGTTGGGAAGTTCATGAATGAAAAACGAATGAAGCAGATCTTACAACTTGGAGAAGCCGGATGATATCGTGAGTTGGTAAAATTGTTCATGCTGGCTCCCGCGCCTGCGGTTGCGGCGAGTCCCACCCTGGTGCAAGTCAAGCAAGAAGCTGAGGCCAAGGGTTACATCTTTTTTGCCACTCACGACGAGATTGTGGCCAAGGCAAAGAAGGAGGGAAAACTCGGAGTAAGTGTCAATTTGGGGACGCCTACCTAATTTTCATTTCCACACTTTTTGATTATAGCTCCAAATTCTTATCATCACACTCAGCCTGTAGCTGTTGGCTTAATCGAGGCTAAGGCGGAGAGCCTTCCACCCAATTATGGATTGGAGCAGGCTAGGGAATGTGGTGAGATGGAGGAGTCACGGCCGGGCAAGCAGATGTGGATGGGGGAGCGGTATGTAGAAAGGCCAGAAATTTTGGAGCCTCTAAGGTCGGTGTTCTGCGTGACGCTGCGGACGATGGATCCACCACCAAAATAAGGCAGCAAGAACCTCGTTGGTGCCTACCGCAAAGGTAGGCTATGATGGGAGCAAGACAAAGGAGAGGATTGTTTATGGAATATCGCAGACTCGGGAAATCGGGGCTAAAGGCCTCAGAGATTGGCTTGGGTAGCGGTGGTAGTTCATGGCCTAGCACAGCTGATGAAAAAACGCCCATTGACATAGTTAATCATGCGCTAGAGTTGGGCATAAACTTTATTGATACTTCCGACACCGCCGCTGAAGGGCGAGCGGAGGTACTGCTGGGCAAAGCTTTAAAGGGAAAACGCTCCCAGGTTGTTATTGCCACCAAGTTCCGGAACAGAGGCATTGGCCCCAGTGAACAACCTGGATCACGCAATAACATAATGAAGGCAGTGGAAGTCAGTTTGAAGCGGCTAGAAACCGAGTACATTGATCTCTATTACATGCACTTTCCCGATCCAGAGACTTCGATCGAGGAAACCCTGCGGGCTCTGGACGATCTGGTTCGAGTTGGGAAGGTGCGTTACATAGGTTGCTCTAACTTTGCTGGCTGGCAGCTTTGTGAGGCCCTGTGGACTTCTAAGGCCCACAACCTGGAGCCCTTCATCGTCGTGCAATCCTCGTATAGCCTGATGGATCGTGCTATCGAGCGAGAGCTGATTCCCTGCTGCCAGGCCTACGGTGTTGGGGTCATACCACTGAGGCCACTGGCTGCTGGTTTCCTTACTGGCAAATATCGCCGTGGTCAGGAGAGGCCCGCAGGCGCACGCCTTTCGGCCCCCGGACCGCGGCATGAGGGGCAGAGTGATCGTCCAAATATGTTCACGGATGCAAACTTCGATAAGTTAGCCAAACTAGAAGCCTTTGCAAAGGAGCGCGGCCACAGCGTTGGGGAGCTTGCGCTAGCTTGGTTGCTCTCCCACCCTTGGGTGGGTTCGGTTATCCCTGGAGCCACGAGCGTAGAGCAAGTAAGACTCAACGTGGCCGCAGTTGGTTGGAAGCTGACTACAGAAGATATTGCCCTGCTAGACAAGATACTCTGAATATTGCAGGCAACAAGAATAATCCTGAATCCTCACCGGCCGCAAGAACCAGCTCAAGACCTTGAGGCATCAATACTTTCCCCTTCCGGGTTGTTTTCTGTGGCAGTATGGGCATTCTGCTAATATTGCCATAAATATCACCCTCCTTTCATTGGAAGTTATATTATATATGTTACATGGAAAATAGAAAAGAAGGTTGACATTTTGATTTTTTGTGTTAACAGGGCTTGGCGGTGGGTTATGAATTTCGTGAAACCCAGGCCAATCAAATGAGGGAGATCAGAAATGACAAAGACAATATCTGAGCAATTAGCGTGTGAGGCTAAGGGGTTGACCTTCCGCGAACTGCCACTGGAGGTGATTCGTCAAGTTAAGCGTTGTGTGCTGGATACAGTGGGTGTGGGCTTTGCCGGCTATCTGAGTGAGCCGAGCCGGATCATTCAGAGCCTGATTAAGGAGATGAAAGAGCCACCCGAATCAACGGTTTTCATCAGCGGACTCAAGACCTCGTGTCTGTATGCCACTTTGGCGAATGGCGCAATGGTTCGCTGCCGTAACTATATGGATAGAACCTTCCCTACAAAGGAGGCAACGATCCAAACGGGGCACAACAGCGAGTCGATCCCCCCAATCTTAGCTGTGGGTGAGCGGCAGCACTCTACTGGTCAGGAGATCATAACAGCCATCGCTTTGGCCTACGAACTCTTGATTAGAGTCTCTGATTCTCACGGAGGGATAGATGGGGTCACGCACCGAGGTTGGTGTTCCGAGGCTATTAGAGCCCCCTGCGTAATGGGCTTAATGGCGGGTAGGCTCCTTGGGCTCAACGAGGAGCAGATGGCAAACGCTCTGGCCATCGCAGGGTGCTTCACTCTACCTCTGGGTATCTTGGTTTCGCCGAAAGAGGAGATGACCATGGCCAGGGATCTGAAGTTTCCGTCTGGCGCTTATAGCGGTATCCTTGGCGCCTTATTGGCGCAGAAAGGCTTTAAGGGCCCGCTTAATGTCTTTGAGGGACATCACGGCATTAATGAAGTTGTGGTGGGGGGTCAGATGGACTTGGAGAAGTTGAGGCAGCCGAGAAAAGACTGGACGATCCTATATACCTGGATCAAGAGATTTGCCGCCAATGGATGTATGCAAGGCCATTTAGACGCGACTTTGACCTTGGTTAAGGAGCACGACATAAAAGCTGAAGATGTAGCGGAGGTTAGGATTAAGACCTCTTCGCATATCTACCAGAGCATAGGGGCCGATCCTGCAACACGTCGGTATCCCAAAACTCAATATACGGCGGACCACAGTTCTTATTATACTACGGCGGTTGCTATTCTGGACCGGGCAGTAGGACCTGAGCAGTGGTCAGACGAGAAGCTGCGAGATCCTAGGGTAAGGGAGCTGTTTGATAAGGTTTTCATAGAGGAAGACCCTAAGCTAAAGGAGGAGGAATTCAACTCTCCAGCTATTGTAGAAATCACCACCAAGAAGGGCCAAAAATATCGCTGTGAGGTTCTCCGGCCCAAGGGGCATCCTATGAATCCCATGACAGACGCCGACGTCGAGGAGAAATTCCGCAGCATGGCGGGAAAGTTCATGGATGAGAAACAGATGAGGCAGATCGTTGATACTGTCTACAATTTAGAGAAGCTCGATGATATCGGCAAGTTGGCCAAATTACTAGTTGCCCCTGAGCAGATTCTTCCAAAATCATGAACTCATCCCAAAGGAGGCAGGCCATGAGGATTACAATTCTTAACAAGATCGTTGGTTCCTTCACTCTTTTTGTATTCTTAATCTTGGCCCCCACGCATGCGGATGCAGCTAGTCCCACCCTACAGCAAGCGAAGAAAGAGGCTGAGGCCAAGGGTTACATCTTTTTTACCACTCACGATGAGATTGTAGCCATGGCAAAGAAGGAGGGAAAACTCAGGGTAATGACCAGCCTGGGGAACCAGAATTTCAAACCGTTGATTAATGGATTTAAGCAAAAGTATCCTTTTATAACTGATATTTATATTGAGGACATCAGCGGCCGCGACAATTACCAGAGGATTCTTCACGAGCTGCAGGCAGGACAAGCTAAGGGGTGGGACCTTGTCCACATACCACCCGACCTTGCCAAAGAGTATATGGCTTATTTAATGAAGCATGATGTCCTGGGCATGGCCGAGCGTGGCGTGCTTAAAATCCATCCCAAAATGATACATCCCGTTGAGAGGAACGCAGTAGCTCCTACAAGCGACATAAGAGTCGTACCCTACAACAGGAAGCTTATCTCGGACGATAAGGTCCCCGCTAAATTTGAGGACCTTCTGAAACCTGAGTTCAAGGGAAAGAAATTCGTCGCGGATCTTCGGCCCTTGACGTTAGCTGGCCTGGTGCCTGCATGGGGGCTGGAAAGAACGTTGGATTTCGCCCGGAAGCTAGCCGCCCAGCAGCCCGTGTGGGGTAGAGGCGCCAACAGAGTTACCCTCGCAATAGCTGTCGGAGAGTATTCCCTCGGCATTGATTCTACTTTAGGTGTGGTTACGAGGGTTAAGGCCAAGGACCGGACAGGGAACTTTAGCTACAAGGTCGTTGACCCTGTCCCCACCATGGCCATTGACCATGTCAACGGTATCCTCAATACGGCCGATCACCCCCACGCCGCTCTCTTATGGTTGGAGTTTCTCACGTCTACTGAGGGTCAGGAGATATTAGATAAATACGAGCCCCTTACGGCCTCGGTGTTTACTCCTGGCTCTGCAATAGCACAGGCGGTCCGGGGAAAGGAGGTATCCGCGATAGACTGGGATCATCACACCAAGTTTGAGGGATATCAGGCGAAGATAGTTGAAGCCCTCGGTTTCCCGATAGTGGATGAAAAACTTAAAGCGAAATGATTTGTGGTGAGGGAATTCCAGGCTCTAATCCCAAGGAAATATGTGAGACCCCAATTGAGCGAAAAATCAGGCTGCTTTTTTAAGGATTGGGTTATTTAATGCATTGGCAATTCGATCATAGAGCTGTTTTGTTGCTCTATTGAAAGTCAAATAAAGGACTTTGGTCCCCTGTTCCCAGCCAATACATAACCAAAAGCAAAATCGCCCCTCAGATCACTGAGGGAGTTTTCCTGGCCGTTGCGACCAGAAATAAAGAGGAGCAACTCTTTAGCCTCTCACTGTTCGGTGTCCGTAACGACCGCAGAGTATTCGTAGATGCCATCATTGGGAGAGAAAAGGTCGAAGCAGAGCTAGCGGCACAAGGAGGAATTGAGGAATTATGGCCCAGAGAGCGGTAACCCGGGAACTGGCGCAATACATTGTCAACCTGAAGTACGAGGAGCTGCCCCAAGCGACCATCCAGGCAGCTAAGAAGGCGGTGCTGGACCAGTTGGGCATCATGCTCATGGGCTCCACTCTCCCCTGGACCCAGCCTTCCTATGAGGTAGTCCGGGAGCTGGGGGGCAGGGCGGAGAGCACCATTGTGCGTTACGGTACCAGGGTCTCAGCCCCCGATGCGGCTTTTGTCAATGCCAACTTTGGCCATTCCTGTGAGATGGACGATTCCGGGTACTCAGGCGCCGGCCATCCGGGCTCTTTGACGGTGCCGCCGGCCATCGCCCTGGGGGAGCGGGGCCATCGCAGCGGGCGAGACCTACTGCTGGCGATTACCGCAGGCTATGAGGTGCAGGCCCGGCTGGGGCGGATCATGAAGCCTGGGGATAAAGGCTTTCACGGCGAAAGCGTACTAGGACCCTTCGCCTCAGTGGCTGTGTCGGGGAAACTCCTGGGGCTAAACGGAGAGCAGATGGTCCACGCCCTGTCCATTGCGGGGAGCCACTCTTCGGGCACGCATGAGTACGACCAGAGTGGCGGGGAGGTGAAGCGGGTGCACGCCTCCATCGCGGTGCGTGGGGGCATGATGGCGGCACTGCTGGCCCAGCGGGGGCTGACGGGGCCCCACACCATCCTGGAGGGGCTCCACGGGATATGCCGGGTCTTTGGCGGTGTCACGGATTCCCAAGTGGTGGAGATGATCCTTGAGAGCCTGGGTGATAATTGGTATGCAGTCCAGGGGTGCATCTTTAAGCCCTTTCCCACGGAAGCAGGTATGCACACCTCCTTCCAGGCCATGGAGCGCCTGATGCAGGAGCACAAGCTTCAGCCGGACCAGGTAGAGGAGATAAACCTCTGGGTCAACAGGAGTTATCTAACGCACGTGGGTTCTATCTACGAGCCCACAGACACCCTCTCGGCCCAGTTTAGCATGGCCTTCAGCCTGGGCCTGCGGCTGGTGAAGGGGAGGAACGAGCTTCGGGACTATATGGACCCCAGTCTGTGGAAGGACCCCCAGATTATGGCTGTGGGCAAGAAGGTCCACATGCACCCCGACCCCACAATGGTCGGCGCTGCACGGTATGGGGTGCGGATGCAGGTGAGGCTAGCGGATGGAGGAGTGATGGAGGCGGAGGAGCTATATCGCAAGGGTTCGCTGCAGAACCCTTTTACTCGGGAAGAGCTTGAAGCCAAGTTCCGCAGCCTGGCCTCGGCGGTGCTGGACGAGCAGGGTATGGGGCGGGTCATAGAGACGGTGAATCGCCTGGAGGAGGTGCAAGACATCTCTCAGGTGGTCCCCCTGCTGGTGAAGCATTAGTGCTTAGTGCCACAAATCTCTTTTCAACACTTAGGCTTATGGGAAGAGTCCAGGTATCGCAGAGATCATCACCAAGAAAGGGGAGAAATATCGCTGTGAGGTTCTCCAGCCTAAGGGGCATCCTATGAATCCTATGACAGACGCTGATGCTGAGGCCAAGGGTTACATCTTTTTTACCACTCACGATGAGATCGTAGCGCTGGCAAAGAAGGAGGGAAAACTCAGGGTAATGATCGTCCTGGAGCGCCCGAATTTCCGAAGGATTTAAGCAGAGGGGTAAGGATTTGAGAATTATCGTGTGTCTTAAAGCGGTACCAGCGAATGTCACAAAGTTGCGAGTAGGGTTGATGCAGATCTGACCGATTCTGAAAGTATTTCTAGAGTGCTAGCCGAGGCGATTTAAGGAGGAAAAAGGTGTGACATTTACTCAAGCGATAATAGTTAAAGAAGGAGGAAAGAGATATGAAGGTATTCGTAATAGTTTGTTTGACGGCAATTGTTGCATTAGCCATTGGGGCGCCGGCGCCAGCCATAAGCGCTGAGGAGGCAGCCTGGCAAAAGGTGGTGGAGGCGGCAAAAAGGGAAGGGGTGGTGAATCTTTCTACTTCCACTTTTAGTGGGAAAGCAGGTGTAGAGGTAAGTAAGGCGTTTAAGGATAAATATGGCATATCATTAGAATTAACTACTGGTAGGGCAGTCAGTATGATAGAAAAGGTAAGCGTGGAGCAAAGGTCCAAGAGTTATGTTACGGACGCGCTTGGTGGTGCTGGACCTAGCTTAAATATCGTAAAGAAGGAGGGGTACCTCGAGAGTGTGGCTGAGGCTCTCCCTGTGCTCAAGGAAAAAGATAAGTTTCTCTTCTCCCCCATAGAGGATCCACAGTTCCTGGCAGTGATACGATTGAGTCATGGGTTCTGGAGTAACACCAATTTAGTGAAACCAGAAGAGGAGCCAAAGTCGTATAATGACCTGCTTGACCCTAAGTGGAAGGGAAAGCTATACCTAGAGAACCCTCTATATACCTCAGCCCCAGACAGCAACATGGTGGTCTTCGTCAGTGCCAGTGTTTTGACTGAGGATTATTTCATCAAGTTGTATAAGAGTGGCATGCTCGGCGGGCCCGGTGGTTCCAAAGAAGCCGCGGACAAGGTGGTCCGGGGCGAGTTTGCTATAGTCGGGCCGGTTGCAGGCGTCGATGCGATGAGGCCGTTTTTAGCCGGAGCGCCGATCAAACCGCTGGATCTCAAGGAGGGAACTATGTTTCGGGTAGCGAGGATAGCAGCCATCAAAAATGGGCCGCATCCCAATGCCACCAAAGTATTAATTAACTGGTTGCTTTCCAAAGAGGGCCAGCTTGTGGTCACTAAAGCCGTTGGGCTGGATGGCGTGAGGAATGACATACCTTCGGTGATGCCTTTTCGCTTTACAGGGCGACTACTAACAGAAACGTCTGAATTGATGCTTCTTTCAGAGAAGCGTTATTCAGAACAATACCTGGCAAAATTGTTGGGCCTTAAGAGGTAATTTCTCCTGGTAAGGTTGACCAGAGAGGCTCACTAGCTTGTGGACGAGTGTTTATACTCTCCTTGGGTGTGGCTTCGGTAATCGGTGGAAAAGGAGCTAGGCTGTGAGATTGCGACCTGGTACGATAATGGGGAGTTTGCTGCTAGCTCTGGTTGGTTTTTTCGTTCTTTATCCCCTCTTCATGGTGTTTTACGGCAGCTTTATGGGGGGGGCAGCACCGGGCGAGCCTGCTTCCTTTTCCCTCCTGGGCTATAAAAAAGCTTATAGTGACTGGGAGACGTTTAAAACCCTGTGGACTACCATCTGGTTGGCAGCGGTACGTACTTTGTTATCTGTCGCTATAGGAGTGTTCTTAGCGTGGGTAGTGACCAGAACCAATACCCCAGGGAAGCGGGCCATAGAGATTCTGGTCTGGCTCCAGTTCTTCTGCCCTTATTTGCCTATGGTTATGGCGTGGGTCTTGCTAGGCGCCCCGAAGGTTGGCCTACTTAACCAGATCCTGGTATGGCTCTTGCCCATCAAAGAGGACTTTATAAATATTTACTCCTATTGGGGGATCATTTGGGTGTCATCAGCTCACTGGGCATCAGTTGTTTTTTTCCTTGTCACCCCGGCCTTCCAGGGGATGGATGCAGCTTTAGAGGAGTCTTCTCGGATGTGTGGCGCCAGTGAACGCCGCACGTTATTCAACATTACACTGCCGGTACTCATGCCTAGCATCCTGGCGGCGTTTGTGGTGGTGTTCGTTCACCTGTTGGAGTCCTTCGAGGTAGAACTATTACTCGGCTATCAGAAAGGCATCGTTGTCTACACCACCAAGGTGTGGGCGTTGCTCGGTTACAGCCCAGCTGACTACGCGGTAGCAATGCCCCTGACTACAGCGTTCACAGTTGTGCTTTTTGGCCTCATCTATCTCCAACACAGGATGTTGGCGGGAAAGCAGTATGTTACTGTCACTGGCCGGGGTTTCGCCACGCGACCTACTCAGTTGCGGCGTGGGAGATATGTGACACTTGGGCTGGCAATCGCTTACATCTTGTTCAGCACTATCCTGCCCCTGGGGGTTCTGGTCATGGGCACTTTCATGAAGGTTTTCGGTGTCTTTGTTCAGGAGCCGTTTACGTCCCGCCACTGGGAGACCATGTTGGCCGATCCACGCCTACTACAGTCCCTAAAGAATACTTTGCTCCTGGGTCTTGGTGCAGCCAGTGCAGGCATGATTTTATTTTTCTTTATCAGCTACCTTGTGGTCAGGACTACATTTGCCGGCCGAAAGGCACTGGATTTTATCTCCTGGCTTCCTTGGGGGATTCCCGGATTAATGATCGGTCTTTGCTTTCTTTGGGCTTATGTAGGTGGGATAGGCACCGTGCTCAATCATTATTTTGGTATACGTATTTATGGGACTTTATGGCTCATGGTCTTGGCGCTGGTAGTTCGGGGAATGCCCCTGGGAGTGAGGGCGATGAATGGAGCTTTAATACAGTTGGGGAACGAACTTGAAGAATGCTCCCGGGTGATGGGTGGTTCCTGGCTGTACACAATCCGCCGTGTCGTCGCCCCCTTGATTGCACCGGGGTTTGTGGCTGCCTGGCTTTTGCTGTTTTCTATAGCGGTTAGAAACCTGAGCACAGTCCTTCTCCTCTATACTCCCAAGAGCCGGACCCTTTCCGTTCTTGCGTTCGAATACTGGTCGGGGATGGACTATGGGACCGGTATGGCAGCAGGGCTTATTCTAATTGCAATAGTAATTGTCACAGCCCTGATCGGTCTTCTTGTAAAGACCAAGTTTCAGATTCCTAGTACGGTTTAAGAGGGTGACGGTGTTTCATGTTACGGAGTTTTCCAAGAAGGTAGTAATTGCAAGGCGAGATTGTAACGGTAATGGGTTTCGGGGAGATAGGGGAAGATCAGTGAAACACAGATTTCATGTCTGAATGTCGGATCCAGAGGCACAGGGATATTGACCCGGTCCATAATAGGAGAGAAAGGAAGAAAGAGATATGCAGGTATTCGTAATATTTTGTTTGACGGCAATTCTTGCATTAGCCAGTGGGGCGCCGGCGCCAGCTATAAGCGCTGAGGGGGCGGCTTGGCAAAAGGTGGTGGAGGCGGCTCAAAGGGAGGGGGTAGTGAATTATTATAGTTATCCGTTTACTGGGACAGCAGGGGTACAGGTAACTAAGGCGTTTAAGGATAAATATGGCGTACAATTAGAAATAACTACTGGCAGGGTACCGATTATGGTAGAAAGGGTAAGGATGGAGCAGAAGTCCAAGAGTTATGTTGCGGACGCCTTTGATGCCTCAGGGGCTGGCATAATCACATTAAAGAATGACGGGCTCCTCGAGAGTGTGGCTGAGGCTCTCCCTGTGCTCAAGGAAAAAGATAAGTTTGTCCGGTCCCCCATAGAGGACCCACCTGAGGCACAATTACTAACAGTGATGCGAACACATAATGGCTTCTGGATTAACACTAATTTAGTGAAACCAGAACAGGAGCCAAAGTCGTTTTATGACCTGCTCGACCCTAAGTGGAAGGGGAAGATGTTTCTAAACAACCCTCTATATGCCTCAGCCCCCGACAGCAACATGATGGTCTTCGTCAGGGCCAAAGTTTTGGCTGAGGATTATTTCATCAAGTTGTATAAGAGTGCCGCGCTCGGCGGGCCCGGTGGTTCCAGAGAAGCCGTGGACAAGCTGGTCCGGGGCGAGTTTGCTATAGTCGGACCGGTTTCAGCCGTCGATGCGATGAGACCCTTTTTAGGCGGAGCACCGATCAAGCCGCTGGATCTCAAGGAAGGAACTATGTTTCGGGTAACGAGGTGGGCAGCCACCAAAAATGGGCCGCATCCCAATGCCACCAAAGTGTTCATTAACTGGTTGCTTTCCAAAGAGGGCCAGCTTGTGGCCACTAAAGCCCTTGGGCTGGATGGCGTGAGGAATGACATACCTTCGGTGATGCCTTTTCGCTTTACAGGGCCACTACTAATAGAAACGTCTGAATTGGTGCTTCTTTCAGACAAGCATTATTCAGAACAATACCTGGCAAAGTTGTTGGGCCTTAAGAGGTAATTTCTCCTGGTAAGGTTGACCAGAGAGGCTCACTAGCTTGTGGACGAGTGTTTATATTTTCCTTGGGTGTGGCTTTGGGTAGTGAGCAAAGCGCCAAGTAGCGGAAAAATTTTCGGCCGGGGAAGGTTGAGACTGCTTTTTCCCCTTAGACGAATCAGCCCCAAGAGTGTTTAAGGAAGGTCGTGAGCCATGCCTTATCTAGAGATTACAAACGTAACCAAAACGTATGGTCCAGTGACAGCGGTGGATCATATCAGCTTTAGTGTGGAATCGGGGGAGATGTTCACTCTCCTTGGCCCCAGCGGGTGTGGGAAGAGCACCACCCTTAGATTGATAGCCGGGCTGGAGCAGCCGGAGACGGGCGAGATCTCCGCGAGAGACAGGGTTCTAGCTTCGGCCGAGGCGAAGATATTCATACCTCCTGAGAAAAGGGGAATGGGCATGGTGTTCCAGTCCTATGCCGTGTGGCCGCACATGACTGTGTTCGAGAACGTGGGTTATGGCCTAAAACTGCGCGGCCTCTCCAGGGCTGTTATCAAGGAAAAGGTGAGCCATATCCTGGATCTGGTAGGTCTTTATCGGTTGGAGGATAGGCCAGGCACTCTCCTGAGCGGTGGCCAGCAGCAGCGGGTGGCGTTAGCCCGGGCTCTGGTTTTTGAACCCGAGATCCTTCTCTTGGATGAGCCACTGTCCAACCTCGACGCTAAGCTGCGCGAGCAAATGAGAATCGAGCTCAAAGCTCTTCAGCAGAGGGTTGGGATAACTACGATTTACGTCACGCATGACCAGGCGGAGGCGATGGTATTATCAGATCGAGTAGCGGTGATGAATGGGGGTAGGATCGAGCAGTTGGCGAGCCCCAGCCAGATTTATGAGAACCCGCAAACCAAATTTGTAGTCGACTTCATTGGCAAGGTCAACCATATTCCAGCTAAGGTCTTAGAGATAGTGAGTGGCCAGTGTGTGCTCACGGCTACCGATGCCGATCAGGCTAGAATTGAGTGTCAAGCTGTAGATGACATAAGGACGGGAGATTCTGTTATCGCTAGCATTAGGCCACAGGATATCACAATTCACCAAGCTGCATCCGGGACGGAAACCAACGTCTGGAGGTGCAGTGTCAAGACGGCTGCCTATTACGGTGACCACATGGAGTATCAATTAATTCTCGGAAGCCAGATCATTGAGGCCTTCTCCTCTCCATCCGTGCGCGCGAAGCCGGGCGAAGCCGCTTTCGTACAACTAGATGCCAATTCGATTAAACTTTGGAAGTCTTAGTCGTCAAATGCTCAAATAGGCCGAGATGCCCGCTTTTTGTCTCCTTATTTCGCGCCAACCTCCGCCGAACTGCTTCGGTGATGAGGTTGCGTACGCTTCGAGACCAGCAAAGGCATCAGGGAAGAGACGTCCTGAAGGCTCTCCAGGCGTTCGACCATGCCCAGCACTTGGCAGATCTGGTCTGGGGCCAGCGCGGTCGAGGCCAGCCGGGTGAACTTATCAGCCAGTTCGCTCCAGCTCAGAGGGTCGTTGGGCGAGCCCTTGGGATAGACTTGATGAGCCTCGACTCGCCGTCCACTTGCCAGCCGCACTGCTACGCGAGCCGAACGCAGCCGTTCACCCCGGGCCTCAGGGTCAGCCCGTACCTGGATCTTCTCGATGAGCGCCAAAACCACTGGATCAACCCAGACCTGGGGGTCCAGATAGAGAGCCAGGTCGTTGCTGCCCCTCGCCAGTCGCAGCGCCACGCAGAAGGCCAGACTCACCTGCGCGCCACAGACATCTTTTGGCTGACGGATGAACCCGCCGTGGAGTAGCGTGTTCTCATTCACCTGGATATCAATCGACGCGATGTCCTGGGGCAGGATGGCGTGCTCCTTCGTTAGCTGCACAACGGCGTCGATAGAGGAGGCAATGCGTCCTAGGCAAGGATAAATCTTGAAGGATACCATAGGCATCAAGAAATCCTGCCCCAGGCCGCGTAGTGCAGGGTCAAAATCGCCCTCATAGTCGGCAAACGTCCGGCAGATACCTCTCCTGCCTTCCAGAATCATGGATGGCCCGGTAAGACCACGCTCGGCCAGCAGTGCTGATTGTATGCCCCCGCGGGCCCCCAACCCCGCATGGAGCCGCTTCACCTCACCCCCGCTTTGGTCGAATTCCAGCGTGCCGCAGGCGTGGCTGCCAACGATGGCCAGACTGTGTAGCGTCTGAACAGGAGTTAAGGCAAGCGCTTTGGCTGCCGTGGCAGCGGCGCCGAAGAAACCGAGCACACTGTCACTGTGGAAACCCCGTCGTCTCATACCTTCAGCCGCGAGTTGGCCGACGCGGTACATGACCTCGTAGCCCGCTACCACGGCGTTAATCAGCGACCGGCCGGTCATCGGCTGGGTCTCAGAGAGGGCCAGGCCTACAGGAACGGTGGCCGCACCACCGTGACCGCCATTGCCGTAGTCATCCAGCTCACACCCTTGCCCGAAGGTAGCGTTAGAGAGCGCCGCATCATAAGCGGGAACTCGGTATCCGTAGTTAACTACAGTGCTTTCGGGCTTGCCAGCATAGTCACGTACGAAGTCGCCCACCAGCTTGTTCCACTCCAGGGTGGACCCCATGATCTGCACGCCCATCTGATCCAAAATACACTCCTTAGCCTTGGCTACGACGGAGGGCGGCAGATCCTCATAGCGGAGGGCAGCCACGAACTCCGATACTTGGCGAGTAAAACCTTCTCGGGCCATACTTTCGCTCCTTCTGTTTTGTATTTTTTGTTACTTCTTGCACAATATTCTTCTTGACAAAATAAGTAGATGCACGTCCTGCGGCGGCAAGCGGTCTATTTTGACGCTCGGTCTGCCTCGTTTCCCTTCATTTTTGCTCGTTTTCACTCTCTCCATCGAAAAGTTTTGAATTGAGCTATAGTCAAAAAGTGTGCAAATAGGAAAAAGGCGGCGTAACCTTTCGGGCTAACCAGACCTGTAAGCTGCCTACGATGGGATAGGCAGAGAAAGGAAACGCCGATGGTAGAAAAACACAGTGAGGGGAAAGAGTCAAAGGAAAGTTTTTACGAATGCTTAGAAGAGACGGCAAGCCACGCCGGTTCACCCTAAGCCTGGGAACAATAGAAGTCAGGCGGCCACGGGGTGAGGAATCTGGAGGAGCGGGTTGGTTCCAAGGTGCTGGATTTCTTTAAGAGGCAGACAAGTGAGGTAACGGAATTGAGAGCGCTTTTGGTAAGAGCTCCAAGGCCGCCTGATCTCCTTGACACGCCTATTGACCGTGGCTCTTTCTAAGGAGTACAAGGTATGGACTGACCCCCTGCAGTTGGACCCTAAAGTTCTCGTCTGGCTTAAAGGTGTTTTGGCAAAATATGGTGTCGTTGTGGAGTGAAGCAGGGGACCCCTTGGGGAATGGAGACGCAGGATATGTTAGGAGGCGCTTGTCACTCAATATAAAAATAGGAATCATATGTTGAAAGAAGGGAGAATTAGTTATGGAAATTGGTATCACAAATAAGTTGGTTGAGTTTGTAGGGAATCACGCGTTTGAGAACATACCATTGCACGTAATCTCATTAGCTAAGCAGCACATACTAAATACATTGGGATGCATGTTGTTGGGAAGCAATAATGACGCCATCAACAAGACAAGAAGCCTTTGCGAGGAACTCGGCGGGGCATGTGAAGCCACTATTGCAGGAGCCAGCTTCGCGGCGAATGCAGTATTTGCTTCTCTGATCAACGGTTTCCAGGGTGATGCCTTTGAACTCGGCGATCGCCACACCGAGTCTGGACTCCACCCTGGTCCAATGATTGTCCCAGCGGCATTAGCGATGGCCGAGAGGATACATGCCAACGGCATGACTTTCCTGAATGCGGTGGTGGTGGGCTATGAGGCTGGATGCCGCATAGGCAGCGCTATCATGCCTTCAAGATATGAGCGGGGATGGTATTTTGGGACAGCTGGCACTTTTGGCGCCGTGGCCGCAGCTGCAAAAGTGCTAAATCTCCGTGGAAACCAACTGGGTCATGCATTGGGTCTTGCTGGCGCTCAGGCTTTCTCACCTACATTCAGCTATAGAAGCGACGCAAAATACTTTAATGTAGGAAAGGCGGCAATGGCTGGTGTTTTGTCCGCACTTCTCGCTCAGAAAGGGGTCACCGGTGGGCTGAGTATTCTTGAGGGTAATCCTGAGGCAGACCCGCTAGCGCATAGCTTTTTTGAGATGGTTGGTGGTGCTCCAAAGGTGGAACGCATCTACGAAGGTTTGGGAGTGTCTTATGAACTGGAGAGGTGCAGCTTAAAGCCCTATTCATGTTGTGGTGACATGCACTCGTCTATTGATGCCGCCTTTTCTATTAAGCACAAGTACGATGTCAGACCGGAAGAAATCAAGGCCATCCGTGTCGGGTCGTTCCGCACTGTGCCAACGCGTTTTAATATTCCGGCCCCGCAGACCAGCTTGGAGGCCATGCTCAGTTTCCAGCACGGTATTGCGACAGCGCTCTTTGCTGATCAAGTCCTGCCGGAGCAATTTACCATGGAGTGGGTGAATAACCCAGTAATAGATAGAATTAGGAAAGTGATTAGCTTAGAGGTGGACGCCGAGTTAGACAAGTACTGGCCCACACAACGAGCCGCAACTGTAGAGGTGGCCACCCCACGTGGCAACTTTGCTGAGACCGTCATTGCACCCAAGGGCACATTTGAGAATCCCCTGACCGAGAGCGAAGTCCAGAAACAGTTTCTGTCTATGGCCGGAGGTGTAATACCCCGTCCCTCTGCTGAGAAACTTGGTGAACGGGTCTACAATCTGGAGAAGATAGAGGACATTCATGAAATAACGATTCTGCTGAAAAAGTCTTCAGCGGGAAAAGGGATGTGATGCCGTCAAAGGTTATTGAACAGCATGAGGGCGTTACACGGAAACTTGCTTATTTTGCAGCGGGTCTGCGCTACGAAGATATTCCCGTGGAAGTCATTGAGAAGGCCAAGGACTGTATTCTTTACCTGGTTGGGTGTGAGCTGATCGGCTCCACTACTCAAGCAATAATAGTTAAGAGTTAAGAAAGGAGGAAAGAGATATGAAGGTATTCGTAATAGTTTGTTTGACGGCAATTCTTGCATTAGCTATCGGGGCGCCGGCGCCAGCCATAAGCGCCGGGGAGGCAGCCTGGCAAAAGGTGGTGGAGGCGGCTAAAAGGGAAGGCGTGGTGAATCTTTCTACTTCCTATTTTAGAGGGAAAGCAGGTGTAGAGGTAAGTAAGGCGTTTAAGGATAAATATGGCATATCATTAGAATTAACTACTGGTAGGGTAATCAGTTTGATGGAAAAGGTAAGCGTGGAGCAAAGGTCCAAGAGTTATGTTACGGACACGCTTAATG
>JACPSE010000035.1:30851-32027 GCA_016193465.1 Deltaproteobacteria bacterium | reverse complement strand
GCTCAGGAAAGCCGGATGACCGAAAGGGTCACGTCCGGTTTGAAGCGGCGGGGGCTGGAAACGGGTTTACGGTGAAGCTAGTGAGGCACCGTCGGACGAAAGAGACGGCAACAGATAGGCTTCACCTAAGAGACACCGCGCCAGTCCTCGACCCTACTTGGGGGTAACTTTGGTTTTGCCATTGGGGGCGTGTGTCTGACTCGCCTAAGGTGATTATCTCTTCTACGTTTCCGCCGTACTCGGTCATCCGCGCATCCGTGCCCCAGGGCTGCTCTAGCGCGTCGTGTCCAGGAAAAAAGGATAGCTAACCTCGTTCCTTAACAAGCTCAATGATGCCTTTACGAAAGCGGATAGTTAGCTTGAAGCGCCTGAGGAAGTTTTAGTCCTCCCAGTTTTCCGTGCTTATCTGAAAGTCGATGAAATCCCTGGTATTCCGGGTCACCACGGCTGCCGCTAATAGACGTGCTTGGGCTGCGATGAGGAGGTCCCCGTCATCGTCATGCGGTTTTCCCTGCCGACGACATTCTGCCCATAAATAAGCGGCCTGATCCCATGCGGTGTCCGACACCGGTACCCACTGGAGAACATTCCTGAAGTCCTCGTCTAACTGGCGAAGCTGTTTAGCGGCCTGGACGTGGAGAAGTCCTCGCTTGACCTCGTAGTAGACGACAGCGCTAAGATAGACTTGTTCCCCTCGCTCTAGCGCGCGTCGGTACCTTTCGACCACCTGTGGAGTACGCTTCAGGAGCTGCGTTACAACGTTCGTGTCTAAGAGATACGGCATTCTAGGACGGCGAGCCGTTTCGAATTCTTAGCGGATGCTCCTGGATGATTTTTTCCAATTCCATCCACTTCTCCGAGGATAGCTCATCGGGCTCTGCTAAAAGGCGATCCAGGGCCTCCAAGGCCACGCGGTTCCGCTCCGGTAACTGAGTCCCTTCCGGCTGGAGCGTCTCAATGACAACCTTTACCGGCCCTTGCTTGCACGGAAGAGCCTCATTCAGGCGTATCACCCGGCTATCTTCAAGCACGCCTCCAACCTCATAACGACTGGTCATTGCTATCACCTCCCTCGGTCCATTTATCCCTAAGGGATTTTTGGCCATTAGAAACTCTTCCTGTCTGCCAACCAAATGAGATTATATGAGGTTGTTAGGGAAGAGGTCAAGGCGGCGG
>JACPSE010000035.1:0-30844 GCA_016193465.1 Deltaproteobacteria bacterium | reverse complement strand
GGTCAAGGCGGCGGGGAGACTCGTGTTCAAAGAGATCAAGTTGTTGGTTGAGGAACTAACCCCGATCCCGAACTTTCACAGGGCCGTCAAGCCGATATCCCCGGCTATTTTGCCGGATGGTGATCGATGTTGATGTAAGCCTCAATGAACCTCACGATCCTTTTCTCATCGAACTCATTGAACTTATCAATGCGGGACCATGCAGTGAGAGCGATCTTGTGACTTATCCCCGGATAGGGGGCGAGGATCGCGTGGTCATAGCGTCTAACGATCTGAGCCAGCTTCTCGATCAATATTTTACACTCTTCGTCGGTCAGGGGGCAGTTGTACTGGACCAAGACTCCACCGTCTTCTAGATTGTGAACCTGGAGTTCCTTCGGAATCGGGCTTTCATGGATGCCCCAACGGGCAATGGCTGCGAAATGGGGGCCCGAGGTGGGTGGTTCGCTGTTATATTGGGTGAGGCCCATCTCCATGGGAGCGATATGCCGATTTCCCAGGCTGGGCACGAACTCGCCCACCGGACCACTTGCCCACAGGCCGTAGGCCCAATAGCCAACACCGGCTAGAAGCAATAGTCCGACAAGGTAAAGGACAGCCTTCTGCAGCTTGGCGGCCCGTTCGTGCTTTTCTTTCTCTTTTTGGCTCTGTTCTCTTTTGGCCTGCCGTTCGGCCTTGCGCCGTTCTTTTCTGGATAGTGTTTCCATTTTAAGGGCAACAGTTAAAGGGTCGAACGCACCGCAGGACGGGCGAGGAGACGCTCCACCCAGCTTTTGAGGTGGGGCGTGCTCTCATCTATGGGCACGCCGTATCGTTGCTGTCGCGTAAAAACCGGGATAAACGTGATGTCAGCGAGAGAATACTCTCCGACAAGATATTCCCGACTGGCCATCGCGCGGTCCAGGGTGCGAAAATGCTCCGAGAGTTTTTCCCTAGCCTTTTCCGGCTCCTTCCCGTGCACGACCTCATGGGCTGCGCCGTGGATGCGCGTGTTACAAAAGTCGATCCAGATTCTTGCCATGCCCCGTTGGGCCAGTCCTTGCGGCATAAGGCGGACTTGGGGATACTTTTCTTCCAGGTATTCGTTGATGATGGCGGATTCGTAAATCACCGCATCGCCGTCAACCAGGACGGGCACCTTTGCGTAAGGATTCAGCTCCAGGAGCTCCCTGGGTTTGTTCTTGAGGTCCACCTCGACCAGGTCATACGGGATGTTCTTCTCCGCCAGGACAATCCTTGTCCTGTGGGCGTAGGGTCAGGTGTGACAGGAATAGAGTTTCATAGAATTTTGCTCCCTCAAAAGAATATGCGATTTTCTATCACTCTAATCCCATGATGGCAACCTCTTCGTCGTGGCCCTTTCTTCGGCCTTATCTCAGAGCTCCTAGACCTCACGTGGGAGATTTTCGAGACCAAAAAATTGATTTGACTTTCGTTTCCTTGTGGTACTAAGTTGTGTCCTTTTGGAGACGAAATGCTGGCACCGTAGAAAGCGCTGCTGTCGTAAAGTGTGCAGATGAGCGACAAATCGGGCACTTCAAGCCAAGTGATCTCTCTCCCCAAAGGCGGTGGCGCCATTAAAGGGATCGGTGAGACCTTTCAGCCGAACCTCTTTACCGGCACAGGCAACTACTCGATTCCTATTGCTACTTCCCCTGGTCGTAGCGGTTTTGGACCGAAATTATCTCTCCAATACAGCACAGGGAATGGCAACGGCCCCTTCGGATTAGGCTGGCAGCTTTCGATCCCCCGCATTACCCGAAAGACAGAGAAGGGCTTGCCCAAGTATACGGACGAAGATGTCTTTGTGATGTCCGGGGCAGAGGACCTTGTCCCAACCACGGAAGCTGTGCCTCCCCGCAACGGGTTTACGATTACGCGATACCGTCCTCGGACTGAGGGTCTGTTCGCCCGGATTGAAAAATGGTCGAAGGACGGGGATGTCCATTGGCGCGCCACCACCAAAGAAAACGTCACCAGCATTTACGGCCGGACATCCGAGGCGCGGATTGCCGATCCCAAGATTGAAAAAGCACGCCTCAGTAATCCCGGGCTCCAGTCGCACGTTTATGAATGGCTTCTCCAAGAGACGTTTGATGCCAAAGGCAATCACATTTTGTACGAATATGCTAAGGACGATCCAAATCTAGATCTGAACACCATTTACGAGGAAAATCGAAGCTACTGCCAGCTCTACATTCGGAGAGTTTACTACGGGAACCTACCAGATCCCCTCGTGGATGATAGTGGGAATGCCGTCTTATATCCTAATGGGACTCAAATCGGACATGAGCGGCAAGGGCGGCGATATGCGTTCGAAGTTGTTTTTGATTACGGCGATTGGGATGTACCTACCAAAGATCCCCACCCGGATATAGGACAACAGGAACTTTTCGGTCCTGATCCCTCGAATTCTGCCATAGATAATGCCGTCGCTATCCGCAAAGATCCCTTTTCGAGCTTTCGGGCTGGATTTGAAATACGGACCTTACGACTCTGCCGCCGGGTTTTAATGTTTCATCACTTCAAAGAGTTGGGTGGCCCGACGCTTGTCCGCTCAACGGACTTTGAATACGAGAATGATCCGCAGATAAACCTTTCCTTCCTCTCCGAGGTGCGCGTCAAAGGCTACGTAAGAAAAGGCGCGATTTATGAGTCCGCCGAGATGCCCCCTGTCGCTTTCAAGTACTCCGAATTCCGACCCCACGAGCAGCGCTATCAATCTATCGAGGCGCGAGGAAGCAATCTGCCGCCGTGGAGTCTCAGAGATCCGAACTTCGCGCTGGTCGACCTCTTCGGCGACGGCCTGCCCGACGTGCTGGAAACCGTTCCCGGCGGATATCGATACTGGCGGAACTTGGGTAGCGGAAGACTCGAGGAAGCCCACCCCCAACATGGGCTCATTCCGAGCGTCTCGCCCGCGCAGCCGGGAGTAGCCTTCGGCGATATCGCAGGAGACGGCATGGCGGATCTTCTGGTCGAGGCCTCGCCTCTCGCCGGATTCTTCGAGGCGACGCCTGACGGTGGCTGGAAGACGTTCAAGGCTTTCGAAAAATTCCCGAGCATCAGTTTGTCCGATCCCAATATTCGCATGGTGGATCTTACCGGGGATGGCCGGACCGATGCGCTGATGACGGCCGACCATCATTTTCTATGGTTCGAGTGTCTTGGAGAGGAAGGCTACGGCCAAGCCCAAATCGTTGAGCGGATACACAACCTGGACGAGTTTCCAGACGTCTATTTCAATGATCCCTCAGGCAGGGTCCGTCTGGTTGACATGACCGGCGACGGCCTTAACGACATCGTGCTCGTTCACAACGGCCGGATCGATTACTGGCCCAATCTGGGTTACGGAGAATTCGGTAAACGGATCACCATGGCCAATGCTCCACATTTAGAACTGAACTTCGATCCCAAGCGTCTCTTCCTGGTCGACCTGGACGGCTCGGGCTGTGCCGATCTCATCTATGTGGATTTCGACCGGGTCCATTTCTGGTTCAACCAGTCAGGCAACCGTTGGAGCCATCAGCAGACGATTCATGGAACTCCAGTTGTAAGCGACATGGACTCCATACAGTTTGTCGATTTCTACGGAACCGGAACCGCAACCCTGCTTTGGAGCTACGACTACAATTTTCAGCCCGGCGGGAACTACAAGGCGCTCGATTTCTGCGGCGGCGTCAAACCCTATCTCTTGACCGAGATGAGCAATAACATGGGGGCCACCACCAAGGTGAGCTATGCCCCCTCGACTAAATACTTTCTCGAAGATGAGGCCAACGGCACGCCTTGGGTGACTAAACTGCCATTCCCGGTGCAGGTGGTGGACAAGGTCGAGGTCATCGATCACATCAGCAAGACCAAGCTCGTAACGACGTACAAATACCACCACGGATATTATGACGGGCGCGAGCGCGAGTTCCGCGGCTTCGGCCGGGTTGACCAATTCGACACGGAGACCTTCGAGAACTTTACCGGATCGAGCCTTCATGATGGGAGTGATTTATTCGACAACAACAAGAAGGCCTATCATGTGCCCCCGATCGAGACCCGGAGCTGGTTTCACACCGGCATCTATTTCGACGAGGATCGGCCTTCCGCGTCTGGCGCTCCTTTTGACTACAAGGAGCTGACAAAAGAATTCCGGAAAGAGTTCTACGGAAAGGATTTGCAGGCATTTAAGCTCAACGACCACGAAGTGGATACGCGCGAGACTCCGCACGAGGCCTACCGGGCGCTCAGGGGGTCGGTTCTGCGCACGGAGGTCTATGGCAGAGACGGTACGGACAAGGCCGCGCATCCCTACTTGGTTACTGAAAACCGCTATCAGGTAAAACTGTTACAGCCGAAGAACGGCAACAATCATGCGGTCTACCTGACGACCAAAAAAGAGAGCCTGAGCTACCACTACGAGCGAAACCCGGCTGACCCGCGGGTCGGCCATGAGATCACACTCAAAGTAGATGATTTCGGCAACGTTACGGACAGTGTCTCCATCGGCTATCCCAGAAGGACGGTCCCTGCTGAGCTTTCTGAACAGGGAGAGTTAAAAATCTTGTATACTCACTCGGACTTCATCAATAAGCCAAGCATGCCTGACTTTTACTATGTGGGCATTCCGTGCCAGAGGCGTGTTTACGAAGTTACAGGAGTCACCTGGGTCACCGGGCAGCCGCAGTTGACTGAGGCGGGCTTTAACTCGGCGTTGGTCACGTCTGTGGCTCCAGGTTCTCCAGGCACAGATTACCTACCTTATGAGCAACCGGGTAGCGGGGCGAGTCTGCAAAAACGTATCATCGAGTGGACCCGAACGTATTTCCGCAAAGACGCAGCCGCTGGGGAAATGGATATCGACGCTGCGCGGGTACCTGTGCGCACCCTGGCAAATCGCCTGGCGCTTGGTGACATCGAATCCCTCGGTCTGCCTTATGAGAGCTACCAGGCTGCTTTTACCGATCATCTGCTGGAACACATTTATGGCCGTTACTCGGATAGTAAGTTACGGGTGACTGCTTCCATGATGGCCCTGGACGGCGGCTATCATAACGAGGATGGCTATTGGTGGAGCCCCTCCGGTCAGCAGTCTTTTAACAAGGATAAATTCTGCTTGCCGGAGAAGTCCTGCGATCCCTTTGGCAACGTCTCCACTACCGTTTATGACAAATATTGTTTGTTGATAGAAAGTGTCTCAGACCCGTTGCATAACAAAGTCGAGGCCCTGAACAACTACCGCGTGCTCCAGCCGTATCTAATCACCGATCCTAACGGAAACCGCTCCGCGGTCCGATTCGACGCGCTCGGAATGGTCGTTATGACCTTCGTGATGGGCAAAGAGGGAGAAAACGAGGGCGACCGTTTCGATGACACCTTGGCGGAGATTTCCGTCCACGACGACCCCACGACCCGCCTCGATTACGATCTCTTCGCCCAGCCGGCGTTCGTCAAAACCGAGGCCCGGGAAAAGCATCGCGATCCGAGCACGCGCTGGCAAATATCCTACAGCTACTCGGACGGCTTCGGCCGCGAAATCCAGAAGAAAATTCAGGCCGAGCCAGGCAAGGTCCAGGTAGAGGATGCGGCGGGCAACCTCTCTGAAGTGGACACAACTCCCAACGTGCGCTGGGTCGGGAGCGGGTGGACGATTTTCAACAACAAGGGTAAGCCCATCCAGAAGTACGAGCCGTTCTTCGACAATACCCATGACTTTCGCTTCGGCAAGCAAGTCGGGGTGAGTTCCACGCTGTTCTACGATCCGCTGGAGCGCGTCGTTGCCACGGTCCATCCGAATCATACCTATGAGAAGGTGGTTTTCGATCCGTCGGAGCAGGAGAACTGGGATTCCAATGATACGGTTCTTCTCGACCCGCGCACCGATACGGATATCGGCGGATATGTAGGAGCTTATTTCGAATCCTACGACGCTCGGTATCGCTTAGACCATGGAGGCAGCGATCCCAAAACATGGTACCGAGAGCGAATCAACGACTCTTCGAGGCCGGCCGAAAAAAAAGCGGCCGAAAGGACCGCAGACCATACCAAAACCCCGACCGTCGTGCACCTCGATACTCTGGGACGGAAATTTCTGACAATTGTGGATAATAAAGCAGAAAAACTCTCGACCCGCCTTAAACTCGACATCGAGGGCAATAACCTCAGCATTACCGATCCACGGGGGATACAGGCGTTCACCCATAAGTTTGAAATTGCCGGGCGCAAAGTTTCCATCGACAGCAAGGATGCGGGTCTTCAACACACTTTGTATGACGTGACCGGCAAGCCGATATACGCCTGGGATTCGAATACAAACGAGATTCGAACCACCTATGACGCGCTACGGCGTCTGATCGAAGTATGGGTAAAGCCTGACGGTAGCGGTGAGCACATGGTGGAAAAGACGATTTACGGGGAGTCCATAACAGACCCGAGCTTGGATAAGAACCATCGTGGCAAGGTCTGGAAAGTTTATGATGGGGCCGGTCTGGTCAGTAATGATGAATATGACTTCAAAGGCAACCTCAAGAGAATAAGACGGCGACTCTTGAGTGTTCCTAAGGACCGGGTGGGGTGGTCCCAAGCAGCATCCACCACCTTTAACGAGAGTTATGCGCAGAGTCTTTTAGAGCCGGGAAACGGTTATGCAATTCAGACAGAGTACGACGCCTTGAATCGTGTAACAAAAAACATCGCACCTGATGGTAGTATCGCCGTTCTTGCCTACAACGAGGCTAACTTATTGAATGGCTTGGTTGTCCTGGTTCGAGGGGATAGGCGTCAAGTCTTTGTTGAAAACATCGACTACAACGAGAAAGGCCAGCGCACGAGTATCGTCTACGGCAACAAAGTCCAGACCGTCTACGAGTATGATCCAGACACATTCCGACTCACGAGGCTGACGACCGCGAGAAAATACGACACGACACCGGAAATCATCCAGGATTTGGAATATACCTACGATCCCGTAGGGAACATCAGCCAAATAGAAGATGACGCTATTCCGACAATCTGGCACGGCCAGACCCAGATCGATGCCGTCAGCGACTACACCTACGATCCCGTTTATCGCCTGATCCTCGCCACAGGACGTGAGCACAAGGCGATCGGGTTCAACCACTCGCGCGACTTGACGGCCTTCAAACAAAGCCGGTTCCTCCCGCTTCCCCCGCCGATGACGGATGCTCAAGCGTTGCAGATGTACACCGAGGCTTACCAGTACAATCGCGGCGGCAATTTAGAGAAAATGTCCCATTACCGGGGAGTCGCAACCGATCCCGCAATGCTTTCCGGCATGGCGGCATTATGGACCCGGAATCAGTTCTTCGAAATGGACGGTTCGACCCCGAAAAGCAATCGCATTACCTTTAGCAGGCCTTCGAATAATCTTCCATTACCAACGTCCGTTCCGGACTTCGAGCACGACCCGAACGGCAATCTGCTCAAGATCGACGGTAATCTGCACAATTTGGAATGGGACTTCAAAAATCAACTCGTCGAGGCCGAGCTAAACACAGCAGGAGGCAAAGCCTACTATCAATACGATGCCGCCGGGCAAAGAGTGCGCAAATTCATCGCGAAGAACGGCGTAACGGAAGAGCATATCTACTTGGGGGGTTACGAAATCTACCGAAAATCAAACGGGTCGGGGACACAGCTCGAGCGCCACACGCTCCATGTCCTGGACGACAAAAAGCGCATTGCCCTGGTCGAGACCGAGAACCCCGGACGCTCAAACGAAACCACGCGCGTTCGCTACCAGCTCGGCAATCACCTCGGGTCGTCGGTCCTGGAAGTCGATGATAGTTCCAATACGAGCATCATTTCCTATGAGGAGTACTATCCGTACGGAGAGACGTCGTTTATTGCAGGCAAAGACCGCCAGGAAGTGAGCGCCAAGCGCTACCGTTACAGCGGAAAGGAGCGCGACGACGAGACGGGCCTGTATTATTACGGTGCAAGATACTATGCCCCCTGGCTGGGGAGGTGGGTCAGTTGCGATCCGGCGGGAACAGTGGATGGCCCCAATGTGTACGTATTTACCATGAATAATCCCATTTGCTTCAGTGACAATAAAGGAATGCAGGCAAACAATGCGAAACCAGATCCTCAGACAACTACTGTTGTTGGTCCCGAAATAGAAGGTTCAATTCTAGTGCAAAATCACCCACGATACTCCGCTTATGTTAATGAGTCCGGCGAAGCGGTAATTACTGAAGGGACATGGGCGACAAAATTTCTGGCCGCGATGACAGGCTCAACAGATAGAGGAGAAGCTATTCGACGAGTACAGGTAAAAAAACCAGGAGGAGAATGGGAGTCGTTAACAGAAGAAACAGCCGACCATTTGGAGATTGGAGGTCTGTTGAGGTTAAAGCCGGCGAGTGACCCACGTGAACTAAATATGTGTTTGCCCGATGAAAGTCAAAAGGAAGGTTCGGTTACCCTGTGTCATCGAGATTTTCATCCGCAGAACATTTTTGAAGCGCGCCATTGTTTTGTGTGGTACCACTCGAGAGACGACAAAATGACGCCGCGAGCTATCAATCCTCGTAATACGAGTACGTATGATCCACACGTTGCCGGGCCAGCGGATGCTGCACCAAACATGATTGGAGAAAGCGTGGAATATCAAGTGAAGATGCCTTTCGGAGCTGATTATCCTCCTTTCAGATTATCGACCCCAGGAACCGTGTGCACAGCAACATATAATGTTGACCCTGAATGCGTAAAAAGAATGTATCAGGAGGGCTGCGCATACGTGGAATTTGACCTCAAAAGATTCAATTGCTGTTCATGCGCCCATGCAGCGCTCACTTCCTGTGGCGCTATCCCTCTCCCGAGCGATTTTCCGGAGATCAATCAGGGAATGGGGTTGCCTGAGTCGTATGGTACTGGCTGGAAACAAAAATACTTCCCTGAAGGTTTGGTAAGAGAAGGTATTAATAAGTACGTTGAGAATCCCATTCCAAAGCGAACTCAGTGAGTGCCGGTGAGGCCTGGGAGACGACGTCAGGTTGGGCTGAGCTAGAGTGAGAAACTGAGGTCTCTTATTGTGATTCCAAGGCGAGGTTTTTTACCGACATCTTATTTCTTGTCTCACGGCACGGTGACGAAGGCAGCAGGGAAGACCCTGTATGGCTTAGCCAGGTGCTGGACCTGATGCAGCGTGGGCCTATAAGCCGTTTTGAGGGGAATATGGAAGAGTCTAGAGGAGAGAGGGTGTAGCTTCAGACGAAAGGGTGTGCAGCCATGGCGAAGACAAAGAAGACACAAAAGAAAGCGGGACCGGAAAAAAAGAACTTTTCCATTTCGGGCCGGGTGATTGACATCAAGGCTCATGGGATTGCCGGCCTGCGCGTCGAGGCGTGGGACAAGGACCTGATCTTCGACGATCTGGTCGGCAGCGCTGTGACCGACGCACAAGGCGCTTTCCAAATCGAGTTCACGGGGTCCTATTTCCAAGAACTCTTCCTGGATCGGAAGCCGGATCTCTTTTTCAAGGTTTTCCGTGATGGTGAGTTGATTAAAAGCACCGAAGATTCGGTGTTGTGGAATGTGAAGGCGGGGGAGCAGACGATTACAATCGAGGTCGGTCGAGCCTCTGACGCGCCCGGTCGAACCGATGCCGTCCGGACTGCGCCGAAACCCCCGCCGGTGTCTCTTGCCGATGTGCTTCAGGCGGCCCATGCACAGCCTCGGCTACGCGAAGCGCTCCAGCGCAGTGATCTCACGGAAATCAAAGACCTTTTTAGCCCGAAAGGGATGAAGGCGCTGAAAGAAGCTGGGTTGCCGGCCGGCGAACAGAGGAAGCTGCTCGCTACCGCGAAGTTTGCCGCAGCGTCAGGCAGCATTGAGCTGGGAAAACGCCTGGCGGATAGCGGTCTCACTTCCTTGAGCCGCCTTGGACGCCTGCCAAAGCAGCGCCTCGAGAAAATGCTGAGCGGAGTGAACGATACGGAGCGTCAGGCGTTGGGCCAACTGTATTACACGGCACAGGTTGTGAACAGCCAAACCCGCGAGGCTTCGATCCGCTATCAGCGCTTGCTCAGTAGGGATGCGACTTGGTATCCGGATGTCAGTGAAGATCTTCCCCCTGAGGATGCCCTAGATATCGAAGAGGCCGATTCGTGCGGCGACGGAGACGCTTGCTTCAATGTATTCAGCCCTATAGCTTATATCTTTGACCTGCTAGGCTTTATTTACGACAACTGGAACATTCCGTCCGATACACTGGAAGGCCTTTTCTATCAGGAAATCGACGCGCTGGATTGTGATCAGGGTTTTCAGCCGGTACCTCAAATCCATCTTGCCATCGACGTCTTGGAAAAACACTTGGGATCAGCCCGTAGTCTTCAGGCGAGCGCTCGATGTGCGGACATCTATAAACGAGGCATTGAAACGGTCCTAAGTCTTTCGGGCATCGATCGCAAAAACCTCTCCGGCATTGAGACGGACCTGTCTTCAGGTAGCCCGACTCTGGCAGTTTTCCAACGGACTATTGATGGCATCCGGGACGGTTACCGCAATGTTCTTGAAGTCGTATACCCACCTGCCGAATCGCCAAGCGCGGGGGATCAGGAAGCTGAGCGGGAGTATCTTATCGAACAGGATCGAATCAAACGCCAGCGGGACAGCGCAATGGCAGAGCTTGAGAATCTCCTCCGTACTGTTTTCTCTTCGTTTTTGGCTATTTATCGAGAGGAGTTGATCAAAGAATCGAGCAACCGAGCCGGTCAATTGGAAAACCTGCTCTTCATCGATTTGCGCAGCGCGCCGTCGCAAATGACTAATCGGATTACGCAGGTTATTCAATCACTCCAGTCCTTTGTCTTGGCGGTTCGCACCCGCGAGATCAAGGAGCATCCAACCACGGACGTGGCATCCTTGTTTGCGGAAGAGTATGAGTTCGACGAGGCAACCTGGACATGGCTGGGAGAGTATGCAACTTGGGCGGCGGCCATGTACACTCTGGTGTATCCCGAGAACGTGATCGCCCTCCCTAGCTTTCGCCAGTCAATGACGGATGGGTTTCGGAACGCCATCTCCTCTGTTTCGCAACCGATGGGTCGAGAAAGCGTGGAAAGTGCGCTGAATGAATATGACAAGCACCTCGAGATAATAGGAAATCTAAAGCCTGTCGGAGCGCACGTGATCGGCCAGACAATCTACCTCACTGCGGGCGGGGGTGGTAACCTCTGGATCAACCAGAGCCCGCTGCCGATCCAGCACTGGGCCGGCTGGCGACCACTCGGCAAGGACGATCTTGTGCCATGGGGTACTGCGCTTTACTCGACAGGCGAGGAGACGCGAATCGTCGCAGCTTGCTACAAAAAAGGCACTCCTCGAAAGTGCGAGTTCCGTTGGATTTCTGACGACGGTGATCTTGATGACGAAAGCTTTGCGGAAGTCGACTTGGACCACCCCTCTCTCGATCCTGCTCCGGAGTATGGGATGCTCCCCAGTGGCCAGCTTGAGAACCGATTATTCTATAACGTTGCTGGTGCTCCTCCTGGCGTCGGCGAGCTCCGCCCAGTCCTGCGGGTCGACGTGAAACAGGGTAGTGACTGGCATCACAAGATAATCGTTGTGTGGAAGGATCAAGTCGAATGGAGAGACGACTGGGAGCCCTTCTCAAATCTTGGCTCAATGCGTGTTTTCCTCGTCAAAGACCAGCACTTCCAGCTCAGGGGGAATTCCGTTGGTCGTGTCGATATACATAACATCACGGGAGAACTCTGGGTTAGCGAGTTTACTCTGAGTCCACTCCAGGTCGGCGAGCTGGATGATATCCAAGAGCCGGGGTACGGCTACGACCCTCACTTCTATGACAATGACTTCATCCTGGCTACTAGTCAGCAATCTACAGCATTCTATCTGGTCTGTCGTACTCGGAGCGGGTCGATCATGGTTGGTGCAGTTGCAGTTCCAGACGAAACTCCGGATCTCGACCAGACGTTCCATACCGTATCGGCGGGTCAGGCGCGCATGGAGCGCGGATTGCGGAGCGCGTTATCGGCTCCCGCTGGTGAGAATATTCCCCGCTTTCTCCGCCAGATCTACTTTGAGGAGCGCTACCTCTATTTTCCATTGTTCGCAGGCTGGGCATTGAACCGTGCCGGCGACTATGTATCAGCGCACGACTGGTATCGCAAACTCTACGATCCCTTCGGACAAAAGGCGAAGTACGGTTTCCCTTTCGACACTTACTTTACAGGCGAGTTCTCTCGCCCGGAACATTGGCTGGCCGATCCTCTGGATCCCTATGCGACTGCGGCGCAGCGGGGAGGGGTCTATCTCCGTCACACCATCCTGATGATGGTCAAGAACCTCCTCGATTGGGCTGACCACGAGTTCGCCCGCTCCGGGCCGGAGTCGCTCAACCGGGCGCGGGAATTGTATCTGCTGGCCGAGCGCATCTTGAAAGCCCCCGAGCTTTACAACTTGTGCCATAAGGGGCTCGATAGTTTGCGGATCGAGATTCAAAAGAACTTCGGGTTGGATGTCGCAGTCGTTATCCCCGACTTCAACGATCTATACGGGATCGATTTTAGGAAGCTCATTGAGGAAACCGAACGAATCATTCGTGAAATAACAGATAGTGGAGAGTCCGTCATGCGGGTATCACGCCGAGCGAAAGCGGCGGTAACAAACGCCGTTGCGGCAGCGCGGCGAATGCGCACTGACGAGCGGCTGGAAACCGCTTACCGCAAGGGTCGGGAGCGCATCGAAACGATAGAAAACGCCGTAATCGAAAAGAGTTTGCCTCAGTTCCTCGGTGCGAGTCGTGGCAACCGCGTTTTGCTGTACTCACCCATATCAGGCGCGCCCGAAACGCGCTCCATTGCCTTTTCCATCCCGCCCAATCCGCTGCTGAAGGCCTTTAGTTTTCACATTCTGTCCAACCTGGCGAAATTGTATGCCGATCTCAACATTGCCGGAGATTGGACGCCCCAACTCGCAGGCGGAAATGGCTTGGGTAATCTTTACGGGTTTCCATCGGGGCTGTGGAGTCCGACGGACTTCATTGAACCGCCTCGATATCGCTACAGCTATCTGGCGGAGAAGGCGCGGCAGCAAGCCGGCTTTGCGCAGCAGCTTGGCGCAGCCCTGCTCCAAGCTATCGAAAAGGAAGACGCGGCCGCGTTCGAGCGGCTCCAGGCGGAACACGCCATCGCCGTGGCCGAGGCGACGGTTACCCTGAAAGATCTTGCGAAGATAGAAGCTAACAACGCCAAGCTGGTGGCCGGCCAGCAGAAATCGCGGGCTACCGTGCAGCGTGTCTTCTGGGATAAGCGTCTCGACACCGGCTACAGCGGTGGTTTTTTGGGCTTCGGTGTAGGTGGGATCTCAGAGGCCGAGTTCGCCGGCATGGGCTTGATGGCGGTAAGCGGCGGGCTACAGGGATTGGCTGCGCTGGTGTACGGCGGTATGGTACTACCGGCGATGGCGGTCGCAGGCATTGGGGGCACGATCACGGCTGCGGGAGGCGCAGCGTCGGCGATTGGCGCCGCTGCGAGTATGACCGGCGTGGGCACGCTGCCGGGATGGGCGCTCTTTGCTGGCGGAATGGCCACGATGGCCGGTGGGATGGTGACAGCTGGCCCGGGGGCACTCCTGGTCGGTGGGCAGCACCTGGCGAGTGCGCTGCAGGCTGCCGGTGGGGCAGCCGGAACCTTCGGTAGCCTCGCGTTAACGATCGCCAGCTTCCAGCGGCGTTGGGAAGATTGGAAGCTTCAGTATGACCTAGCAAACATCGACCAAACCATCGCCGACCTGCAGGTGACGCTAGCGCAGGACCGCATCCATATCGCCGACCAGGATAAGCAGATCGCCGACCTCCAGCGTACCCACGCCGTGCAGGTCCTCAATTTTCTGAAAACGAAGTTCAGTAATTTAGAGCTGTATGAATGGATGCGCGATGTCTTGATCCAGCAATATCGGATCGTTATGGAGATTGCTACATCCACCGCACTGCTTGCGCAACGCTCTCTCGAGTTCGAGCGTCAGGAGCCGATCAATATCATCACCGATGACTATTGGTCCGTAGATACGAGCACGCTCAGCGCTCAGAACCTGACCGATGAACAGAAGAGTGCCGGCCTCCTTGGGGCCGAGCGGTTGCTCACCGCGCTCACGCAATTAGACGACAATAAACTCCAGAAGGATCGCCGACGCTTGCAGATCAGCAAGACGGTTTCTCTGGCACGCCTTATGCCCACCGAGCTGATCGAGCTCAGAGAGACCGGCAAGATTACCTTCAACACTTTGATGGATTGGTTTGACTGGGATTTTCCAGGGCACTATCTGAGGCTGATCAAGAGCGTCAAAGTTTCCGTGCTCGCGCTTGTGCCTCCTATAGACGGCATCCATGCCATGCTCACCAACGGTGGCGAGTCGAGCGTGGTCGTTAATGAAAACGGAGGGTTCGTGAAGAAGCGCGCGATGCGCACGTACGGGGAGATCATTGCGCTGGATGCCGCGTATAACGAGAGCGGGTTATTTGTGCTCGACTATAACGACCCGATGTTCCTGCCCTTCGAAGGGCTCGGCGTGGAGACTGAATGGACCTTTGAACTGTCCCGTGCAACGAACCGGTTCAACTTTGACACGATCATCGACGTGCTCTTCACCATCGAATATACAGCACTGCATAGCGAAGAGTACGCCAGGCAGGTCAAGGAGCGCCTGGGTGACCACTCCAGCGCAAGCACTTACCTTGATCTGCGGCAGACTTTTCCGGACCAATGGTATCACTTGAAGAATCCCAAACGAAAACCCGACGGCACCATTGATGTGCAGCCCATCAACCTCAATGTTCCGGATTCGCTCTTCCCACCTAATCTGACCGATGTTCGACTGGCGCATGTGACCGTGATCGTCGTAGGGGATCTGAAAGGTGTTGACAATGGCGCTACCTATGCTTTGAGGCACGATCTGCTGAGCGGGATCGGTCTTTCAAAAGGCGGCCCGATCAATGGTCTCGTTCCAATCCAGTGCAAAGATACCTATGCTGTCCTCTCAACTCGTACGAACGGTGCGGTGCGGGAATTCTGGCATAATATTCCGGGGGGCGCGATATCCGACATTCCTTCCGATCTCGATACCAGGCCGCCCGACGATTTTGAATTCCTGTCAAGTCTCGAAGGGGGCACAAATCTAGGCGAGTACTATGTCAGCCGAGTCCGGGGATATCTTAAAGCACCGACTACCGGTGCTTACACGTTTTGGTTGGCTTCCGATGACCAAGGTGAATTCCACTTGTCAACAGTTCCTGAGCCCGCCGCCCCCGTGCTGCAGAAAAGAGCTTATGTCTCCACTTGGACTTCGTCCCGGGAATGGAATAAACCCGGAGAGTCCGGGCAGGAATCAACTCCGGTCGCTCTTGAAGCAGACAAAAAGTACTACTTCGAGGTTCTGCACAAGGAAGGATTTGGAGGCGACAACGTCGCCGTAGGTTGGCTGAAGCCGGGTGACCCGGGTCCAGGTCCATCCGAGGTTATTCCGGGTTCGTGCCTGTCGCTGTACAGCGAGTCACTACCGTCCGACGATCCTTCCGGAGAATGGTCGATCCATTTGTCATCCCAACTCTACAGTCCCGCTGCAGGGACCGACCAAAAGTCGCTCGTTGATCGAATCGATAACATCATCCTGGTGCTAACCGTCGAAGGAAAGGTTAAGTGGTAATAATGATATGACAGTATTGGTTGGGCTTTTTATCCTGCTTGTGCTCGCTGGGGTGGATCATTGGCTATTTGCGACTTTCTTCAACACGAATCATTTGCAATGGTACATGAACCAGGGTCCGCTCATCGGGTTGGTCACTGCGATTGTCCTCATGGTTTGGGGTGATATAAACAAGCACACCGGGTTGATTTCCGCCCATCCGTGGGACTATTTTGGTTCTTGCCTGCAATTAGTCGGTTTGCCGATTTATGTGCTTGGCACGCACTTAAAAAGCAGGAAAGACAAGTCCGAACGGCGTTTCCCGTTTGACCTATTCATTACAGTAGTCTTTGTGCCGATTCTCAGCGGCGTTATTCTCATTTGGGTTATTGTTGTTGTGCCGCTGCAATATTTCGTGTACCTGATTTGCGGCGCGCCGGGGCGCGTCTTTTTCCAGTCCGAGCGGCGGCCTATAGCTCAATTGAAAGCTCGGAAGTTGGAAGTGGCTGAGATCAGTAAGAATGAAAAGATCCCCGACGGCTGGTGGGATGCCGGGATTAGCGACAAGCCGGTTTCCATCACAAACTTATTTCAATCTTTGTTCTTTTTGGTCTTGCAGCAGATCCAAGGCTGAAAGGGTCTGTCCTAAAATCCATCAAAGCCTTTTCGGGCCGCTCCTGTCGTTATTTCCCCTTTTTCTCCAGCCGGTCTTGTAGCCCGTCGCCCACGAGATTCAGCCCCAGCACCGTCAGCATAATAGCGAGGCCGGGGAAGGTGGTTAAGTGGGGCGCGACCAAGAGAAACTGTCTTCCTTCATTCAGCATTGAGCCCCAGGAGGGAGTAGGGGGTTGCGCTCCCAATCCTAGAAAACTCAAACTACCTTCGGCGATGATCGCCGCCGCCATGCCAAAAGTTCCCTGGATCAGCAGAAGGGGGAGGAGGTTCGGCAGCATGTGCCGAAGGATAATGCGGGCTGGATTGCCACCGAGGGCCTGGGCGGCATGGATGAACTCTCTTTCCCTGATGGCAATGATTTCTCCCCGCACGAGTCGCGCATAGCCAGTCCATCCGATCAAGCAGAGGGCCAAGATGACGTGGTGCAGGCCAGGACCCAAAACCGCGGTAAATGCTATGGCTAAAAGAAATCCAGGAAAGGCCATGAGAATGTCAACGAGGCGCATGAGGAACTGGTCCACCCAGCCCCCGAAGTAGCCCGAGAGCGAACCTACCAAGAGACCAATCAACAGCGAGACGCCTACCGTGCTTACGCCAACGAGGACCGAGATGCGGGCGCCGTGAATGATCCGGCTCAAGATGTCGCGCCCCAATTTGTCGGTTCCTAAAGGGTGCTCTTTGGAAGAAGTAAGGAGATCGTTTTCCAAGTTCTGGAGCGCCGGATCGTATGGGGCAAGCATAGGCGCGAGCAGGGCCACGCCCAAAAGCAAAATGAGGATCATGGCGCCGACGGAGAACAAGATCTTATCTCCCATAACTCACGCGAGGATCGACAAGGTGATAAAGGATGTCGGTCAAAAGGTTTATTACCAGATACGATGTGGAGATTGCCAGGATACACCCCTGCACCAGCGGGTAGTCCCGCGTCTGGATAGCCTGGATGGTAAGGCGCCCGATCCCCGGCCAGGCGAAGATGGTCTCCGTAATGATGGAGCCGGCAAGGAGGGCTCCGAACTGAAGCCCCACGATAGTAATGACGGAGAGGAGAGAGTTGCGCAGCGCGTGTTTCAGCCAGATACTTGCTTCGCTCAACCCCTTGGCGCGGGCTGTCTGGATGTAATCTTCATGAATGGTCTCCAGGAGGCTTGCGCGGATCATGCGGATGAGGATGGCGGCCATGACCATGCCCAGGGTGAAGGAGGGGAGAATGAGATGTATTGGCCCCCCGCGCCCGGAGACCGGAAGCCAGCCCAGCTCAATTGAAAAGACGATCATCAAGATCGGGCCCAGCCAAAAATTGGGCATTGCAAGGCCCAGCAATGAAAAAAGGAGAGAGGCGCGATCCAGCCAGCTATTTTTTTTGAACGCGGCCAGGATTCCCAGAGGAAAGGCCATGGAAAGAGCGACTCCCATGGCGCTCAAGGTGAGACCGAGGGTGGCCGGAAAACGGGCAAGGATCAGCTCCGCGACGCCGGCCTGCTCGTAGAGAGAGCGCCCGAAATCTCCCTGAACCAGGGCCGCGAGGAAGCGGAGGTATTGCGTCCAAATTGGCAAATCCAAACCCAGAGCTCGACGCAATGCCTCTTTATCCGCGCTGTTCGCCGTCTCTCCCAGCATGACCTCCACCGGGTCTCCCGGGACAAGGTGGATGAGGAAGAAAACCAGCGTTAGAGAGCCCAGCAGGGTCGGGAAAAATAACAGCAGACGGTTGATGAGATAACGCTTCACGATGAAGGATGGGCGGGGGTGAAAGAGATATTTTTTAGCGAGATCAAGTCGCCGTCTGGATAGGGGACAAAGCCTTTGATATTTCGTTTCATGACCACGACATTTTTTGCCCACCATAGGGGGATGGTCGGGAGGTCGAAGGCCAGGATTTTTTGCACGCCGCTGTATATTCGCCTGCGCTCTTCGAGGTCCAAGCTTTTCCTCCCTTTCTCCAGCAACCGGTCGATTTCGGGATTGCGATATCGGCCTCGGTTATTGCCATTTGGAGAAATGCTGTTCGAGTGGAAGAGATTCAAATAGATATCGGGATCCGCAATCCCCACCCAGGAAAGCGAGTACAGGTGGAAGTTCCCTTTTTTGACATCCCCGTAAAAGGTTCCCCACTCGTAGGCGCGCACCTCCAGCTCGATGCCCACCCGGCCGAGCTGTTCCTTGAGCGCCTCGGCAATCCTTCTTCGCAGATCGAGGGTCGTCGTCTTGTAAGAAAGCTTGAAGCGGGGCAGCGGGCCATCGCCGTCCGGGTCCGGAAAGCCCGCGTCGTCCAGTAATCTCTTTGCCTGTTCCGGGTCGTGGGGGAAGCGTGCGACAGACGGTTCGTAGGCCCAGTGGGAGGGAGAAAGCAATCCTGTGGCGGGCGTTGCCAACCCCTTCAAGAGATGGCGGATAATCAACTCCCGATCTATCGCGTAGGCAATCGCCTGGCGCACCTCTCGGACCTTCAAGACAGGATGATCGAGGTTCATGCCGATGTACTGAAAAATGGTTCCTTGACGGGTCGCGATGGAGGCATCGGTGTTTTTTTCAAACCAAGGAAGCATGTCCGGCTCAACCTCGTTCTGGATAAAATCAACCGTTCCTTTTTTGAACTCGAGAGAGCGGACAATAGCGTCCGGGATGATTTTGAATACAAGTCCGGAAATCGAGGGGCGTCCTTCCCAATAGGATGAATGGGCTTTCAAGACGATTCTTTCCCCCGGCGAAAATTCCTCAAGGGAGAAAGGTCCCGACCCTATAAGGCCGTTTTTCTGCGCGGCGGCGTAGACAGGAGTGCCTGCGGGAACGATGCCGAGCGTGCAGTTCTCCAGAAACGGGGCATAAGGCGTCGACAGGCGAAAACGGATCTCATAAGGACCTATGGGCTCCACCGCCTTCAGTAGCTGCAGCGGCCCTCGCCAGTGGGAGCGGTTCTTCGGGTCGAGGACGGATTGGTATGTGAATCTGACATCTTCGGATGTCAGGGGCCTGCCGTCGTGAAAGGCAACCCCTTTTTTAAGATGGAACAGGTAAGTGGTTTCGTCGAGAGGTTGCCAGCTTTCGGCCAGCTCCGGTCGGAAGCGGGAGTGTTCGTCCGTGCGCACAAGCGAGTTGAAAACCAGGGACGCGATGCGCGCGGAGTTGGCGTCGGTGGCGTAACGGGGATCGATGTGAGCGGGGCTGCTCTCGAGAGCGATGACCAGATAACCTGGCGGCCGGCTGGGTTGCGGAGAAGGAAGGCAGGCCACCAGCGATGCCCATGCCCAGACGGAGATGGCGGAAGAAGAGAGTTGAAACTTCACTTTGCGCCTGGAGAATTTTGACAGCAGGATATATCTTTTGCTAGAATGGATCAAACATTTCTCAGCGAGGCGCCATGACTGTTCTTTTGAGACTATTAGCCGTCCTTTGGCTGTTGCTACTTTTCTCCTTTCCCAACCTTTTTGCAGGCAAAGAAGTTTTTGCCGACGAGAATCCACTGCCCTTGCTTCCCGGGCTTGAGGAGGCAGTGGAGTTCTGGAAAGTTGTCTTTACCCGCTACGGCAGTTCCGAGGCGATCTTTCACGATCCCCTGGAGCCGATGAAGATTTATAAGGTGTTGGACGTGGGAGAGGACAATCCAGCACGCCGGCTGATCGAAGAAGAGAGAGGGAGAATATTACGGGAGCGCGGCCAGGAAGGGGAAGACAAAAAGATACGGGTCCAGCGGGGAGTCAAAGAGCGCTTTGCCTCGGGTCTCAAGCTGTCGCGCAGATACCTGGAGCAGATGCAGCGGATTTTCTCAGAGCAAGGGCTTCCGACCGAACTTGCCTATTTGCCGCTCGTGGAATCGTCGTTCGATATCCGCGCCCGTTCCCGTGCCGGGGCTCTGGGGTTGTGGCAGTTTATGCCTTCGACCGGGAAGAAATTTCTCCGCGTTACTTCCGCGGTGGATGAGAGGAGAGACCCGGTGGAGTCCACCCGGGCGGCGGCCCGTTTTTTGAGGCAAAACTACGAGGTCTTTGGCAACTGGCCGTTGGCAATCACCGCTTATAACCACGGTAGAGAGGGAATCCTCCGCGCGATTGCGGAGGTGGGATCGAGAGACCTGATGGAAATCATTCGGCGCTACCAGGGCCCCTCGTTCGGGTTTGCCTCAAAGAGTTTTTATGCGGAGTTTCTGGCGGCTCTGGAGGTGGTGAAGAAGAGCGAGGAATTTTTCCCCAATCTCGAATACCATCCTCCTCTCCTGTTGGAAGAGATAGAGTTGAAGCGGTCCGTTTCCCTTGGCGCCTTACTGAAGCCTACAGACATCGCGCGTAGTGAGTTCTTAGATTGGAACCCGGCCTTAAGCCCCAAGATTAGGGATATCCCGAGGGGTTACCGGGTCAAGGTTCCCGCGGAAAAGCTGGAGCTTCTTTTGGCTGCTTACCGGCGAGTGGCGGAGCCCTCTGTTATGACATCCAAGTCGGCGTCCGTTGACGAGAACGGCGGTTCTTGGACACGTCACCGCGTGGCGCCGGGAGAGACTCTCTCTCAGATCGCAAAAGCCTATCGGATTACTGTTCACGAAATCCAACATGCCAACAGGCTCGCAAGTGCCCATCTGATTGCCGCTGGGCGGGACCTCAGGATTCCCAAACGATAATTGCTCCCTCTTCAGTGCCGTAGCAGGGGGCTGGAATTTGAGTAAGCTAGAGGTTAGGCTATAATAGCGCTTTGGAAACACCCCATTTGCTTGGCTGCGCCTTGTCTGCGCTGCTAAAAGGTTCTCTAGGGGCTTGTGTTGGCGGTTTTCTGGCGCGCCTTGCATGTGGGACCTTATGTGACCAGCTTGGGGGGGATTGTGATGGATGTCACGCTACTTAAAATAACAGCGGTCTTTTATCTCTTGGCTACGGGAAGCTTTGTCATCTACCTGGTGCTGCTCAGGGATCTTTTCCCCCGGCTCTCGCCGCTGTTGCTCCTCGGCGGCTTTCTGGCGCATACCGCCGCTCTGGGTGTCCATTTTTTTCAATCCGGAGGCTACCCCGCAGTAACGCAATTCCGCGAGGCCCTCTCTCTCTATAGCTGGCTCATGGTGGCGGTTTATCTTTTGGTCCAGTTGAAATACCGCGTGACTGTCCTTGGCTGCTTCGTTGCCCCTCTGGCTTTTTTGATGACCCTTGGCGCTTTTGCGTCCGGTGCTGGCATCGGAGAACTCCCAGCCGGACTGAAGACCTACTGGCTTCCGGTGCACGTCACCCTGGCTTTTTTGGGAAATGCTGTTTTCGCCTTGGCTTTCGCGGTGAGCCTTATGTATCTGCTTCAAGAATATCAAGTGAAAAACAAGAAGACGACCGTGCTCCAGAAGCGTTTTCCATCCCTGGAGAGGCTGGATCGGCTTAACTATATCTTCTTAGTATGGGGATTTCCCCTCATGACCTTGGGTATCATTTCAGGAAGCATCTTGGCTCGAGTTCAATGGGGTAACTACTGGTCTTGGGACCCACGCCAGATCACTTCAGCGATCACATGGCTCCTTTATGGCGGCTTGCTTCAGGGGCGAGCTGCTGCCGGTTGGAGAGGGAGAAAGGCGGCGCTTCTCACCATTGTGGGTTTTGCCGTGGTGCTAGGGTATTTCCTCTGGGGGGGCTCGGTTTTTCCCAGCCGGCACAGGGGCACGTTCGAGTAGGTCATGCGTGAAGAAAAGATTCTAATCGTTGGCCTAAATCACGACACCGCTCCGGTGGAGGTGCGCGAAAGGGTTGCCTTCGACCGAACAGTGTTGACGGAATCGCTCCGGCGCCTGCGTTCTCTTCCCTCCGTGGAAGAGGGCGTTATTCTCTCCACATGCAATCGAGTGGAAGTAGTTGCCGCCTCCGCGGACGAGGAAGCGGCGTTTAGGGAAATTAGGAATTTTCTCGCGGAGCAGGAATCAGTCAAGGGCCAGCGCGGGCTGGAGGGGCATCTGTACGAGTACTCGGGCGATCCGGCCGTGCGGCATCTGTTTCGTGTGGCCGCGAGTCTGGATTCGATGGTGGTGGGGGAGCCGCAGATATTGGGCCAGCTTAAGGAATACTATGTCGCCGCTCACGAAGCAGGGACCATTGGCGCGATTCTGCATAGGCTCTTTCATCGTTCCTTCTCTGTTGCTAAGAGGGTCCGTACTGAGACCGCTATCGGCAGCGGAGCCGTCTCGGTTGGCTCGGTGGCCGTGGATCTGGCCAAGCAGATATTCGATCCACTCGACGACAAGAGCGTTATGCTTATTGGGGCCGGGGAAACGGGTGGTCTCGTGGCCCGGCAGCTCCAGCGAGCCGGCGTCAGCAGTCTGATGGTAACCAATCGCACCTTCGAGCGAGCCGTAGAATTGGCGGATCAGTTTCGTGGCACCCCTCTCCGCTTTGAGGATTTCCACCGCTACCTTAAAATCGCCGATTTGGTTGTTGGCTGCACATCGTCGCCGGAAGCTCTCCTCCAGCGGGAGACCGTTGAGAAGGTGTTGAAAGAGAGAAAACATAAGCCCATGTTCTTTATCGACCTGGGCGACCCGCGCAACTTCGATCCGAGAATAAACGAACTTGGCGACGTTTACCTCTATAACATTGACGACCTTAAAGGGATTGCACAGCAGAACCTGCAAGAGAGATCCAACGAGGCGCAAAAGGCCGAGGAGATCGTGGACGAAGAGGTGGCGGGGTTCTTGCGCTGGCTGGACTCGCTGGACCAGGTGCCGACCATCGTGGCGCTGCGGCAGAAAATGGAGGAGATCCGGCGCGGGGAGTTGGAGAAGTCTCTGAGCACGAGCCTGAAGGGGCTTTCGGAAAAGGAAAGGCAGGCGTTGGAGGACATGACCTCCGCCATGGTGAGCAAGATACTCCACGCGCCAATCACGCGTCTAAAAAAGCAGTCCGAAGAACAGGATGAGGCTTTTTATATCGACGCGCTTAAAAAGCTTTTTGATTTGGAGGAGAAGTAATGGCAGGCCTCGGGTCTCCCCTCGCTTCAGTGCCTCCTCGTCGGGAAGGTCCGTTCGGAGGCCCGCCTCTCGCGCCGAAAGCAATGGGCCTCTGCTTTCTTCGAATCGTTCAGTCTCGGTGCTTTCGGCTTGCCCGGCAGGCCTCCTCACTCTTATGTGAAATCGTCGGCTTCCAGAGACTTTTAACGGCTCGGAGTCAATCTTTGCTCAAGCAGCCCCTCAGCCTCGGTCGAGGTAGGGAAAGATGAACGATATCCGCATCGGCACGCGTGGCAGCTCGCTGGCCTTGGCTCAGGCGGGCTGGGTGAGGCGGAAGCTGGAAGAAAGATACCCTGGGATCAGAGTGGAGACTATTACCATCAAGACCAAGGGTGATCGTTTCCTCAGCACACCGATCAAGGCGATCGGCGGAAAAGGCATTTTTGTAAAAGAGATCGAAGAGGCGCTGCTGCGGAAAGAGATCGATCTGGCAGTCCATTCGATGAAGGATCTCCCCACGGAGATTCCTGCGGGGCTGAGATTGGCGGCTATCCCTGAGCGGGAGGATGCGCGCGATGCGCTGGTGAGTTCGAATTTTAAGTCATTGAAGGATGCGCCACCAGGGGCAAAAATCGGCACAGGGAGTTTGCGTCGGCAGGCGCAAATCCTGCATTTTCGGCCGGACCTATCCGTTATGCCGATTCGTGGGAACATAGATACGCGGCTTAAGAAGTTAGAACGGGGCGAAGTGGATGCTCTCGTGATGGCGGCAGCGGGTCTTAAGAGGATAGGATGCGAGAACCGGGTAAGCGAATATCTCTCTGCGAAAATTTGCCTGAGCGCGGTTGGCCAGGGCGCGCTGGGCCTGGAGAGTCGAGAGGGGGAGCCGCTGATTGATCAGGTCGCATTCTTTCACCACCCGCCGACTGCCTTGCAGGTCTTGGCGGAAAGGAGTTTTCTAAGGTGCCTGGGTGGAGGGTGTCAGATACCTGTCGGCGCGCGCGCGTGGACGGATAATAACCAGGTTCGGCTAATAGGCATGATTTGCGATGTGGACGGTCGCAGATTGTACCGAGGGGAGATCACGGGTTCCGAGAAGGATGCCGAGAGGTTAGGGCAGGAGCTTGCGGAAAGGCTCTTGAAAGACGGCGGCGAGGAGGTTCTCGGCTCAAACGAAAAGGGTTTGGCCCATGGCTAAGACTGAACCGAGCCCGTCGTCAAACAGGAAGCCGCTTTCTGGGCGGCGGATCGTCATTACCCGAGCCCGCTCCCAGGCAAGCGCTTTTGCGCGCGCCCTTGAGGGTCTGGGTGCGGAGGTAGTCGAGTTCCCGACTATAGAGATTTTGCCGCCGACAAGCTACGATCCTCTGGACCAGTCGATTCGGGAGATCCACAGCTATCACTGGATCATCTTTACCAGCGTGAACGGCGTGGCGCATTTCTTCGCGCGTTGGCAACAGCTCCAGCGTCAGCTCCAGGATCTCAAGGGAATCAAGGTTGCGGCCATTGGGCCGGAGACAGCCAAGGGACTGGAATCCGTTGGCCTCCGTGCCGATTTGGTGCCGCAGGAGTTCCGGGCAGAGGCGATACTCGGTGAGCTGAAACCCGACGAGGTGCGGGGGAAGCGCATTCTTTTACCGCGAGCCGCTCAGGCGCGCGATGTCCTGCCGAACACGCTGCGACAATGGGGCGCGGAGGTGGATGTGATCGAGGCTTATCGGACAGTCGCGGCAAAGGGCAAAGCGGGCCGCCTTGAGGAGTTGGTGCGGGGTAACGGGATCGACATGATAACCTTCACCAGCTCCAGCACAGTCAGCAATTTTGCCGCCCTTTTCTCCTCCGAGAATCTGACCGGGCTTTTGTCCGGCGTTGCCGTTGCCTGCATCGGTCCGATCACGCAGAAAACAGCGGAAGAGCTGGCCATCAGAGTGGACGTGGTCTCACAAGACTACACGATTCCGGGATTGACAAGGACGATTGCGGAATATTTTGAGAGGCAATAGGCAGTAGACAATAGGGTCCGAGTTCCGACTGTTGCCTGGTGCCTATTAGTGGAGGTTCTATGGAATTTCCTATTTATCGTCCGAGAAGGCTTAGGAGAAATGAGCGGCTGCGGGAGATGGTGCGCGAGACATCCCTCGGCCCAAGGAATCTCATTTACCCTCTTTTTGTCGGGCCTGGAAGGGACCAGGCTCAGCCTGTCTCCTCGATGCCTGGCGTTGCTCAGCTCTCGGCGGATCGAGCGGTGCAGGAGTGCCAAGAGGTCAGCTCGCTGGGGATTCCCGCAGTGATCCTCTTTGGTATCCCTGAACATAAGGATCCTCTGGGTTCAGAGGCTTACTCGGACAGAGGAGTGGTGCAGAAGGCGCTCCGCGAGATAAAAAAGAAGGTGCCCGGCTTGTTGGTGATTACGGATGTTTGCCTGTGTGAGTATACGGATCACGGTCACTGCGGGGCGGTCAAGAACGGCGATGTGGATAACGACAGCACCCTCGAGCTGCTTGCTAAAGAGGCGCTTTCGCACGCCAGGGCTGGGGCGGACATCGTTGCGCCTTCGGACATGATGGATGGAAGGGTAGGGGCCATACGCCGGATTCTAGACCAAAATGGTTTTCAACAGGTTGCTATTATGGCCTATGCCGCAAAATACGCATCCGGCTTCTACGGCCCCTTCCGTGAAGCCGCCGAGTCTACCCCCCAATTCGGTGACCGTCGCTCGTATCAGATGGACCCGGCAAACGCGGGAGAGGCTTTAAGAGAGGTCGAGATGGATATTCGTGAAGGCGCGGATATCGTGATGGTGAAGCCGGCTATGGCCTATCTGGACATCGTCTATCGCGTGAAGCAAAAATTTGGCTATCCGGTTGCCGCTTATAATGTGAGCGGGGAGTACTCTATGATCAAGGCCGCCGGAAAAAATGGCTGGATCGATGAGCGGAGAATCATGATGGAGGTTCTCTATTCCATCAAGCGCGCCGGCGCCGATATGATTCTCACCTATTTTGCCAAGGAAGTCGCCCGGGAACTGCGAGGGAAGTGATTTTTTCTCTCAATGGGCTTTAAACCAGCATGGGCTCTTGCTACCCAACCGGACTGGAATGCACCTTTGTCCCGAAATGAAGGCGAGGGACGCTATTTCATCTTACTCCGGTATGTCCTCATAATCGCGGCAGCCTATCTGCTTCTCTTCGAGGGTGAGACCACGGCACCTGTCATGGTTATCACCCTGATTGCCGGGGCGCTCGCATCCAACCTACTCCTCTCCCACCTCCGGCAGAGTCTCCTGCTGAGTCCATTGACTGTGGGACTTATCATATGCGCTGATATAGGCTGGATAGCGGCGGGGCTTTGGTATAAAGGCGGCTTTGGGAACGACATTTTTTTTCTCTATTTTTTCGTTCTGTTCCTGGCAGCCATCGGGGAGGATCTTATCCTTATAGTATTTGCTGCCGTATTGTTAAGCGCATTTGATCTGGCCCTTTTTGTGATCCCGGGCCAGGATAAATCGATCTGGACCTCATCATCCTTGATCCGCGTTCCCTTCATTTTTACTGCTGCGCTCTTCTACGGCCACCTGACAGAGAAGGTAAAGCGGGAACGACGTCATGCGCTGATGGAAAAGGAGTTTGCCGAGAAGATGGCACATGTCGTGCATGCCCAGACAAATGACCTTCGGGAGCAAGCGGAGGAGCTTCGAGTGAATTATGAGAAGGCCCTGGAGGCAAATCGACTCAAAGCCGAGTTCGTTGCCACTGTCTCGCACGAGCTTCGCACCCCTCTGCAAGCGATTATGGGTTATATTGAGGCGCTTTTGGACGGAGCCTTGGGCAGCATGGAAAGTAGCCAGAAGAGGGTATTAGATAGGATGAGGCAGAACGGGCTATATCTTTTTGACCTTATTGTGAGCATCCTGAATTTAAATCGACTTGAGGCAGGGAGGGTCCCTGTTCGATGGGAGGAGATTGATGTTCCCGGCCTTTTAGGAGAAGTGGAAAGGATGGCTGGGCGTATGCCTGGAGCCGGTAATGTCGTCCTGGAGTTCAATGGGTTGCCAGGGATACCTGTCCTTGTCAGCGACAGGGATAAGCTGAGAATCGTTCTTCAGAACCTTGTGGGGAATGCCATTAAATTTACCGAAAAGGGGCTGATAACGGTCCGCGCGGATTTTGATTCCGAAAACCAGAGAATCGAGTTTAGCGTTCGGGACACAGGCATAGGCATTGACGAAGAAGAGATGCCCTTCATTTTCGACATGTTCTGGCAAAAGGACAGATCACACACGCAGCCCGGAGCGGGTATCGGATTGGGCCTATATATCGTGAAACGGCTTGTGAATGATTTAAAGGGCGAGGTCGGCGTAGAAAGCAAAAAAGGTGAGGGGTCCTTGTTCCGGGTCCGAGTCCCTGTCAACCCGCGGTTTGGTGACAAGGGAGAGCTACAATGAAAAAGAAGGTCCTGGTAGTCGAGGATCATCCTGATACGCGCTCAGTCCTCGTATTAATGATGGAACGGTGGGGTTTTGAGGTCGTGGAGGCCCGAAACGGCAGAGAGGCGATAACGATGGTCGAGGCGAACGATTTTGATCTCATGGTTGTGGATATGGCTATGCCGTTCGTGGACGGGTTTGATTTTGTCAGCAGGATGAGGGACCGGTCGAAAACAGCAAACACGCCAATAATAGCTGTAACAGCCCTCGATGCGCCGGAAGACCGCGATAGGTGTTTGCGCGCAGGCTGCAATGACTACCTCCCAAAACCCTTTTCTTTTGACGATCTTAAGGCCAAGATTGACGCGCTTCTTGGTGGGAAGTGAGCTTGGGCGTTTCGTTATACCCTCCGTATGAGAAGTGTAAAGATGTGAGGAGTCGCTTCCCCATTGTGGGGTGAGGACTCCCCAACGCCTTCGGACTATTTCCTTTCGCACTTCGCTGCTTTCTCTAAGTAGTGTATCCCTGCGAAAAGATTTCCCGAAATGGGACACATCAAAAAAGTGTTCGCCTATAGCCAGTGGTACAAATATTGCAGTTTTACGGTGACTCTATGGCCAAAGGAAGAGGAAAGGACAAGAAGAGCATGAAGACTGAAGAAGGGGTAGGGGGGCTCTTTAGGACTGTTGGTTCCTTTCTGGATCTCCTCTCCGATATGGTGGAGAAGGGGCAAACAGAGGTACGACGGGAGGGGGAGGTTGAGCTGGGGCAGAGAAAAGGCATGAAAGCTGTATATGGTTTTTCGGTGAGATTGGGAGGGGAGGGACAGCCAAGGGTAGAGCCTTTCGGGAATGTGAGGAGAGAGAAGGGAAAGGGACCGGTGGTTGAGGAGGTGCGCGAGCCGATGGTGGATCTCTTTGATGAAAAGGAGGCTGTGGTTGTGGTGGCCGAGCTGCCAGGTATCAACGAGAAGGATATCACCGTGGAGCTACGGGACGATATCCTTACTATCGCTGCCGAAACCGGAGAGCAAAAATATTATAAGGAAGTATTGCTTGAGGTTCCGATCACCCCAGACGGGCTAACCCGCTCTTATCGCAACGGGATTCTAGAGATAAGGATATGCAAGAAGAAGGGCTAGGGCTTTATCTCTATTGCCTTTACTGCGGGGAGAACGGTATTCCTGAGCTTGTCGGAATCGATGGGGATCATAGAGTTTTCACCTTATCCAAAGGTGACATTCATGCCGCGTTATCCTTGGTCCCTTTACAGGAATTCGGCCTGAGGGCATTGGAGCAGAGGATGGGGGATCTTGAATGGGTTGCCCCCCGGGTTTTAGCCCACGAGCGTATTATCGAAGAAATCATGGCAGTTTATCCTGTTATGCCTATTCGGTTCTGCACCATCTTTGCTGCCACAGATAGGATAGACGAACTTCTAAAGATTCATCATGCGAAATTTATCCGTTTTTTCTCGGATATTGGAGATAGGGAGGAGTGGGGAGTCAAGGGATATATCAATGGGAGCCGGCTTGAGGAGGCCTTAAAAAAGGGGTACCCTGCCGCGCAGGCCGGTGAGGCGGAGCAGCGGGAAGCGTCCCTACCTGTGCGTTTGAGGATTTACTTGCCCACGCAGTCAAGGGGGTAAGGAGCAAAGCATTGCAGGTAGAAGATGGTGAGGAAAAGAGAGCAATGGTCCTCAATGCAGCCTTTTTGGTCCCAAAGAGGGATGTGAGGAGCTTTCTGGGCTGCGTTAAGGAGACAGAAGAAAAATATCGTGGTCACGGGCTTACCCTCAGTGTGACGGGGCCTTGGCCTCCTTACAACTTCTGTCCCGTTTTCGGGGATGAAATTGCCCAAGGGTAGCCCTTGATGGAGGGTGTTGAAAAAGGGGCGTTATCTTTAGTATCTTACCGCAATGTTGACGGCAATTTTTTTGCCACAACAGTCCTAACAGGTTCGGCTCCAGCCACAGCATTCAAGTCTCGGGGCGAAGGGGTTGCCCTTCGGTTGGTAGCGGTTATGCGCAGACTGATCTATGTCCCTATTGTCCACTCTGAGGCTGATTTCGGCTCCCTCACCCATAGCTTGAGGAAAAGATATATCGATCGTTTTGGTCTTTCCAACTGGCGCGAGCGCATCAAAAGCATAGATGCGTTATGGCAGGAGATTAGGAGAAGGGTCTTGGCCCTGGAGATCGACTTTCATAAGCTGAAAGTCTATCAGGATGGCCTCCCGATATGCGGCAGGGAGTTGGAGATTGTCCGAGAGCTGGCGCGGCAGGGAAGCAAGAATCATCGGCTACTTGTGGAATTAGTGGAGAGAGGCGCCCTGATAATGGGAACAGAGGATGCTCAACTCCTCGTGGAGGAATATCTTAGGTTGAGAGATGGCTTGGAGGGGGATGGTGGGACCAGGGATCGGGTAAGCCCGCCTGCAGGGGCGCGGGCAGGCTCAGTCGAGGATACCCTTAGCTGCAGGGACCTTTATATCGCTAAGAGGATTAGAGAGACACTCGGCGAGGGTGAGCTCGGCCTTCTCTTCATCGGTCTCTTACACAGGGTGGATGAAAAGCTCAATCAGGATATGGAGGTAACCTACCTTTGACCACCACGCCGGAGAGGAAGGAGAGGGAAGATATTGAGGTTGTCTCGCTTAAGGTTGCCGAAGCGGAAAGTAAAGACGTGGGCAGGGGGCTTGCTCGGATTGACCCGGAAGACTTGGAGCGATTGGGCGCTCGGGTGGGTGATATTGTGGAGATACAGGGTAAGAAGACGACCGTGGCCAAGGCTATGCCTGCTTTTAAAGAGGGAAGGGGCCAGGGGCTCATTCAGATTGACGGTTTAATCCGCAGCAACGCCGCGACCGGGCTCGGCGAGCGGCTCTCCGTAAGAAAGGTTATCCCCCGCAAGGCCGGCAGAATCGTCCTGACACCAGTAGGGGGGCGCAGCGCGCTGAGCCGGGAGCGGGACATGCCCTATGTGGAAAAGCTCCTTGACGGCCTTCCCCTCGTGGCCGGCGATCGGATTCGGGCGGCCCTTTTTGGCGCGCGCTTTCAGGACTTTACCGTTGAGAGCGCTATGCCAAAGGGGGTTGTGATCATCCACCCTGAAACCATCATCCAAATTCAGGAGCAAAAGGGAGAGGGCGTGAGGGAAAGCCGGATCTCTTACGAGGATATCGGTG
>JACPSE010000117.1 GCA_016193465.1 Deltaproteobacteria bacterium | reverse complement strand
GTGTAGCCACGGAGGACTTTGTCAGGTTCCATAACTTCCACCATGGCTTTATATTTTTTGCCATCCCCGATGATGCCTACCAGTGTAATTTGTTCAATCTCATAGCGCTCCAAAGGAGACAGATTCTCTCGCGGGCGCTGGCTAATCTTGGGCTTCAAAGATAAGGGATGGAAAGGATCACGCTTGCCCGCCGAAGAGTAACGGGGCCTCTCAGGCTGCTCTGGCTTCTTCGCAGGCAAGGAGCCAGCTTCAGCTTTGGTAGTCTTTGCCGCCTCCTTGCCTGCTAGCGTTTCTTGAAGTTTGGCCTTCCCCGCCGCCTTCAGGGCTTCCACACTTTGCCCGAGAGTTGCCTTTTTGAATTTTTCGATCGCCTCTTTGGTCTTCTGCGAGGGGCTCTCCTTTTCGTCCTGAGCGAAACTGCCCGGCGCCGACAGAAGAAGGCTCAACAGGGCATAGACTAAGAGACATTTCTTCATATCGCTCACTTCTTTGCCGCTTTCTCCTTAGCAGCCTTCTCAGCCGCTATTTTTGCCCGCTCGGCCTCGTCCAAGAAACGGAAGGTCGTAGCTACTGTCGAGGCCTCCATCACAACCTGATCCCCGGTGGCCCTGGGGTTTTTCAGTTCAATATTAGCAATGTTGACCAGGCGATTCAGCCTTCCCACCTCGTCAAAGAAAGTCGCCACATTGTGGTACCCGCCTCGAACCACGATGTCCACCGGGATCTCAGCATAGAACTCCTGGAGGCTTTCTACCCGCGGGCGGAAGACCAAAATGTCTAAGCCAGCCTCTTTTACTTTCGTGGAGATGCTGCTCAAAAGATCGGGGATCTCCTTGCGATCAGGGAGCTGCGCCACGGCTTCCTTAAGCATCCCTTCGAGCTGGTGCATTTGCCCCTTGAGCTTGGGCAAGTTGGCCACTTCCTTCCTCTTCTTGTCGCGCTCACTTCCGTTGTTCTGGATCTCCTGCGCAAGGCGGGAGATCTCGTCCGAGCCGGGTGAATAGAAAAAGTAATAGTCAAGCAGCAAGATACCCACGACCAGACCAGCCAGGATGCCAAGCTTCTGCTGCTGGGGAAGATCCAGGATGCGATTCAATAACTCCTTTAACTCGTTCAATTTTTCTTTGCCTCCTTCGTGGGGGCTGCTGCCGCCTTCCCAGCCGGAGCCGGAGGAGGAGCGGGTTGATAGAGGAGCTTGCACCTGATCTGGAATTTTTTCAGCGGGACCCCGTCCTGTTCAACCTGGGTCGTTTCGATTAGATCCACATTGTTGAAGTAGGCGAAAGTAGAAAGGGACTTCAAGAAGTCAGCAACCGTTTGGTTGTCCACCGCCAGCCCATTGATGAGCAGATTGCCTCCGGTTTCTTTGAACTCAAGTAGCCAAAGCCTGGAAGGCGTCGCTGAAGAGAGGCTCTCCATAATCTTGACGGGACCCACCTTCTTTTTAGTCAAATCGTCAATCACCTTGATCTTCTGTTCCAGCGCCGTGACCTTCTGCCGGAGATCTCCCACCTCTTTCAACTGCGTATCGAGAGTTGCAATCTCCTTCTTAATGCTATCCGCTTCTGTCCTCAGCCCATAAAGGCGGAAGGCCTGGAAGAAATACAGACCCACAACAAGGGCCACCGTCAAACTTAAAGATAACCCCGCGATCACGACCTCTTGGCGGCGGCCTACCTCTGCCGTGATCTCCTTTACTGGAAGAAGGTTAATGCGGATCATTTGTCGCCCAGCCTCCTGATGGAAAGTCCGGCCCCTACTGCCAGAACGAGAGCCGACTCAGCCAGATAGTCCTTGTCGATATTTTTAGCGACGTTGAAACCGCGAAAGGGCTCGGCTAACTGCACCGGCACCCCCAGCCTCTCTCCTAAGAGGGCGCAAAGTCCCGGAACTTTGGCGCTCCCACCGCTCAAATAAATATTGTGGATTCCCTCTTCAGCCGCCATGCCGGCGTAAAGACTTAAGGTCCGGCTGATCTCTTCGGCCACAGACTCGCAGCTAGGTTTTAACAGCTCCTCAAGATCATCTCTCTTCTTGCCCTCCAGCGAGCCGGTAACTTTGACTGTCTCCGCCTGGTCGTAAGAGACCTGCAGCGCCTGCACGAGACTTTCGGTAAACGCCTCTCCACCCACCTGGAGGTCACCAGTGAAGGTAGACACTCCGCTCTTAAGCACGTTGATACTGGTGTAGCGTGCACCGATGTGGATGAGGCCCACCACCGTGTCCGGCTGAATCTCGTAGTTGGCCTCGTACATATTTTCCATCGCGAAGTAATCCACATCCATGATGGCCGGGGTCAGTCCTGCTCCCTGAATCACCTGGGTGTAGCTGTTAATGATTTCCTTCTTGACCGCCACCAACAGGACCTCCATCTTGCTTCCGTCCTCCACGTAGTTCAGAACCTGGTAGTCGAGATTGACGTTCTCCAGACTTTCCGGGATCACGTTGGTTGCCTCAAATTCGACGTTGGCCTCAAGCTCCTCTTGCCCCTGGGCAGGAAGCTGAATCTTTTTGATGATGACCGCCCTGCCGGGGACCGCTGAGATCACCCTTTTGGCCTTGATCCCGTTGGTCTCGATAAGGCTCTGAATGGTCTTAACGACGACGTCCGTATCTGCCACCATGTTGTTTTGGACTGCGGTGGGTGGCAGGGGTAACATACCCACATTAACCAGCCGGTAGCCAGTCTTCTCCCCGGCCGCCTCCACCATCTTAATAGAGCTGGAGCCGATATCCAGAGCAACAAATCCTTCTTCCTTCCGGAAAGGATTCAGGCCCGCAAGATTAATATTTTTCCAAAAAGCGGGAATGTTCATTGTTTGAAAACCCTGTGCTTCTGAGTGATCTTCATCCCTAACGCCAGGAGGATCTTTCGCTTGGTCGCCAGACGGCAGCTTTTGCCTCTCTCGATCCGGTCAATAGTCAGCGGCGATATCCCTGCTATTCTTGCCAGCTCTGCCCTGCTTAGCATTTTAGCCTCGCGGATTTTTCTTACGTTGTTTCTGTACTCCATCCTCATACCCCCACGTCAAGCATTCCCATGTTTACGGTGCGACTATTATCTACCAAACAGATGGCCCTTGTCAATCCAGAAATTAGTTATAATTAGATATAATTATCAATGATCCCAAAAATAGAACTGTCTTTGAAATATGCCTACGCCTTCAGGCAACGCACATGCAAAAAGGGTGCAAGGGTAGCCTGACTCACGTAACTAATTGACTTTACAGCTTTTATCCCTGCACCCAAAATGATCCTTAACCGCCCAATATGAACAATCCGTGGTATTCGGTTGCAAAAAGGGACAGCCCTGAAGCCAGCGACAGAGTACAATATTGCTTTTATCCCTTTGAGTGGGTACAAGTTCATCCATGCAGAAGGGAGAGGACAAGTTCGCTCAGGTGGTCATTCCCTCCCCATTGAAAGAACCCCTCACCTACGCAATTCCGCCTCTCCTCACAGGCGCCCTCAAGATCGGCATGAGGGTGTCCGTCCCCTTGGGCCAGCGAAAGGTCACAGGGGTGGTAGTGGACACGCTTTCCGAAACTTCCCTCCAGCAGGTCCGTGAGATAGTCGCGATACTCGACGAGCGGCCGATCCTGGATCATTCTCTGCTGCAATTGATCCGCTGGGTCTCTCAATACTATCTTGCTCCGCTCGGCGAGGTCTTAACCACCATCCTCCCTCCAAGTCTCAGAACTGAGGGCCAGCGCTTCCTCTACTGCCGGCCAGGGGAGTTTCCCATAGGTCGGGGAATAGAACGAAAGATTTTCGAAGAGGTAAAGAAAAAAGGGGGCCGGACAAACCTCAAGAGTCTGGCGCGCGGATTCCCGGGAGGCGGCCTCTACCGGGCGTTGAACCGACTGGTGGCCATGGGGGCCGTAGAGATTAGAGAGAGGCCAGTAAAAGGAGGTGGAAAAAAAATCGCAGAGCCTCCAAGAGACCGAGAAGAGCCATCCCACATTTCGGACCGGCCCTCCCTAACGCCGGAGCAGCAGGGGGCATTCGATGTCATTCAAGAACGTATAGGGAAAGGCGGCTTTGAAACCTTTCTCCTCTATGGCGTGACGGGCAGCGGCAAGACTGAGGTCTATCTCCGCGCCGTGACGGCGGTCCGAAAAGCTCACAAGCGTAGCTTGGTCCTCCTCCCGGAGATCTCTTTAACTCCCCAACTCCTGGATCGGGTGCAGGAACGCTTTCCCGGGAAGGTTGGAGTTCTCCACAGCGCGCTTACTGCCTCGGAGCGCTGGGCCCAGTGGTGGCAGATCCTCGCTGGCGACGTCGATGTGGTGGTAGGGGCCCGCTCTGCCGTCTTTGCCCCAGCGCCCGATCTCGGTCTCATCGTTGTGGACGAAGAGCATGACACTTCTTACAAACAAGAAGATGGTCTGCGTTACCACGCCAGGGACCTGGCTGTGGTGCGGGGCAAGCTGATGGGCTGTCCGGTCATCCTGGGCTCCGCGACACCCTCGATCGAGAGCTTTGAAAATTGCCGGCAGGGACGATATCGCCTGATAGAATTGAGTCAAAGGGTCGAGCAAAGAGCCCTTCCCCCCGTGGAGGTGGTGGATCTCAGGCAGGAACTCAGAGGTGAAGGGCGAGAGACAAGAAGCAAAGGGACAGATGTCGGGCGTGGCGCTCTTCCCTTCAGCTTTTTTTCTCCTCGCTTGAGAGAGGCGCTCCAAGAAAACCTTGCCCGTGGATACCAAAGCCTGCTGTTCCTCAATCGCCGGGGCTTCGCCAATTTTCTCCAATGCCGTCTGTGCGGATTTGTGCTGCGCTGCGCTCATTGCAGCGTTTCCATGACCTTTCACCTGAGCCAGCGGGTCGTTTACTGCCATCACTGCGGCTCGCGCAGGCCTGCCAGCGACTGCTGCCCAGAATGCGGCAAATTAACCCTTTCAGGAATAGGCTTCGGAACCGAGCAGATAGAACAGGAGCTACACCGAATGTTGTCCGGGGCACGGATCACCCGAATGGATCGGGATACCACGAGCAAACGAGGCTCCCAAGAGCGGCTGATTCGGCAATGGGGAAGAGGGGAGATTGACGTTCTCGTCGGAACGCAGATGATAACCAAAGGACACGACGTAACCGGCGTGACGCTGGTAGGCGCCATTCTCGCCGATCTCTCTCTCAATCTCCCTGATTTCCGGGCAGTGGAGAGAACTTTTCAGCTTCTCAGCCAGGTGGCAGGGAGAGCAGGGAGGGGAAACGAGCCGGGAAGGGTTATCATCCAGACTTATGCTCCGGATCATTACGCTTTTCCGCATGTGATCAGCCACGACTACAAAGGTTTCTTTGCCTCGGAAATAGAGTTTCGCCGCGCCTTAAATTACCCCCCCTTCAGCCGCTTGGTGCACCTCCGGCTGGAGGGATCGCGCCCTGAGGAGGTCGAGGCGAAGGCAAAGAGGCTGGGGGAGGAGCTACGGATCAGGCGTCAGCAGAACGCCGTGTTTCAGGAGAAGATAGAGATCCTGGGGCCGGCGCCAGCGCCGATCACAAAGCTACGCGGTCGCTATCGCTGGCAGATTTTGCTCAAGGGAAAGAGCGGTATGTCCTTACTGGAGTTTGCCGGCCAGGCGCGCGCGATCCTCCCCAGGTCACGAAGCGCCCGTCTCTACATTGATGTAGATCCTTATAATATGTTATGAAAACTAAGCCGTGGCAGTTTTAAAGATCCTCAAGTATCCCGATCCGACTTTAAAGCAGCTCTCTCTTTCGGTGGAACGTATTACAGAAGAGACCGTCCGCCTGATTCAAGACATGGTGGAGACTATGTATGCGGCGCCGGGAGTAGGACTGGCAGCCCCCCAGGTCGGCGCGCTGCGGCGCATTATCGTCGTGGACGTAGATTATGAAAATCCGGGAAGGAATCTTATTAAGCTAATCAATCCTGAGATCCGCCGCGCTGAAGGGGAGGTCATTTGGGAAGAGGGGTGCCTGAGCGTCGTGGACTTCACGGCTGAGGTCAAAAGGGCGGAGCGGGTAGAGGTCGTGGGGCTCAATGAGAAAGAGCAGGAAGTAAACGTTGCGGCGGAAGGGCTCCTGGCTGTCGCCCTGCAGCATGAGATCGATCACCTCGATGGAAAACTCTTCATCGACCGCATCAGCCGCTTAAAGCGCGACCTCTATACTCGACGGCTCAAGAAGATGCTTCGCACTGGCAAGCCGCAGCCTGAAAGTCCCCGCCTGATGATATAAACTGCCTTCGGACTGAGGACGGGAGCCCGATTCTCTATCAGATGGATTCGTTTGTCTGTAGGAATCGGGCTTTTTGTTTGCGGAAAACTCCCAATGGTCTATACCCACGTTTTGATCAAAGGTGGCCGAGGTGTTTTGAGCCCTGCGGACCGGCTTTGAACAACGGTCGATTAGCCTGATACGCGGCGGGCTGATATCCTCATACACTGCCGGATTGGCAGCGTTTGTGAGAATCGGTAGCCTTGACAGATTGTTCGCAAATGGGGAATATTGCTTTCAGTTTTGCTTTTGTGGGATTGAAAGCTTCGGCTAATACACTGCCGGAATTGCGGCAGTAGACCCTATAGTTCGGCGGTTTTGCTTCTAACTGAATCACATGGCCCAAGCATGGAAAATTGCCCCCGGTGAAGGTGCCGAGGACTGGGAAGTGTCTCGCAGACAAGGCTGCATCTGCCTCGGCTGGATGCAGATAACCGACTTTGCAAGATTCAAGAGCGAAAAAGAGGTATTGCGAGCACTGAAGAAGGCATACCCACATGACAAAGAAGGAAACAGGGCTGGCGCCGCGAAGTCCATCTGGCTCTTTGGGCACAGGATCCAGCCGTCCCACCTTGTTATTGCAAACAAGGGACGAAGCAGTGTGGTGGGCATCGGAGTCGTGACGAGCGGGTACCTACCACCAAAGTCTCCCGAGAATCCAGTTCGGAATGATGAGCACATATGGCGTCGTCACGCTCGCCTCGTTGATTGGCGCATCAAACAACCCATCGACTTTGACCACTATTTGTTTAGCCCGCCCACGGTGCATTCCCTAAGTCCTGAAGCGCTAAGGGAGATTAGGCAAGCCTATGCGAAGAAATATCCGAAAATGAAGGAAACACTGGATGTCTGTTTGACAGTGCATCGACTAGCAACGATGCCGAGGATTCAGCCGCCAACGGATTCCCAGCCCAAGACGGTGATGCGGCGGAGCAGATTGCGCTCGAAATTCTCGAAAAAAAACAGGCCAAGGGGCAGGGCTTTCGTCTAAACACCAAGCTCCGGCTGGCGTTGGAGAAGTACGCAATGGATGCGGCGAAGGCGTACTTCGCATCCTTAGGTTTCGTGGTGGAAGATCATTCAAAAAATCGCCCATACGATCTTCATTGCCGACGTGGCAAGCAAATGCGTTATGTCGAAGTTAAGGGCACGCAGGGCAACGGCGAGCAGATTATCCTGACAAATGGCGAGGTCGAGTTCGCTCGCAGCCACAAGAGGGAGATGGCTCTGTTCATCCTCCATTCGATCAAGGTGACCGAAACCAAGGGAGATTTCCACTTGGCGGAAGGCGATACGAGGTTAATACACCCCTGGGATGTCGATCATAGATGGCTAAGCCCGCTTTCTTTCATGTAC
>JACPSE010000116.1 GCA_016193465.1 Deltaproteobacteria bacterium | reverse complement strand
TTCATTCATGATCTTGGTCTCGATCTGTGGGATGAAATACTGCGCCTCTTCGTGCACGATCGTGAGGAGGTCTTTCTCCCAGCCGCTGAAATACGGGTTGTGGTCGCGGACGAAAATCAGGATGTCCTCTTCCGGATACAAAGGAACTTTATTGAGGTCCGGGGCGACATACTCCTGACGGCGATGGATGGATTGGAAAGGATCCTCCGATGGCTTGGATTCCTCTAAGCGCCGCTGTTGCTGTTCCTCCGGCGTCTGCTTGCGGATGGACAGATTGCGCTGGCATTGAAGAGAGAGGGCATGAGCGGCGTCCAGAAGGCGCTCGACCTTCTCCGGTCCGATGCTGGGATCCTCTACATACCGGCGGACGCGATCGGCATGCGCCTTAAAAATCTCTACGGTGAATTCGGAGCGGATGGGCTTGAAAGTGAAATTATTTTTGAAGAAGTCGTTGTGGCCATAGACATGGGCCATGGTCAGCACCTGGAGAGGCAAGCTGTTATCCCGCATCAAGTAGGCAATGCAAGGATTGGAATTAATGACCATTTCGTATGGAAGACCGCTGACTCCATAGTCGTAGAGCGTTTTTAGCTTTTCGTAGCTCTTGCCGTACGACCAGTGCGGGTAATGCGAGGGCATGCCGGAATAAACCATGCACGCCAGCATCTGCTCGTGATCGCACAGCTCAAACTCCTGAGGGTAGGCGTCCAGGCCAAACTCGCGCACCAGGGCGAGGATGCGCTCGTCCCACTTTTCCAGTTCTGCTATGGAGTAAGAAACTGCCATCTTGTTTAGTCAATGGTTAATAGTCCAGCGAACCGAAGGGCTTGGAGGCTTGAAGCCGGAAAGCCTCCTAGCTTGCCAGCCTCTTTGCCATTCACCATTGCCTATTGGCTTTTCACTATTGACCATTAACTATTAACAATTTAGGCGGCGTCTTCGCGCTCGCGGTCTTTGGCCAGAAAGGCCTTGAAACAAGGCCAGATGTCCTCCTTGCGCTGGATCTGCACCGTTTGAAAATTGTCCGCCTCAAGCTGGGAGAAAAACTGGATCATGCTGCTGCCGTAGTAGCCAGAGCCGAGCGGTTTAATCTCTCCATAACCGAAGAGATTGGATATCTGGGCGACCTCTTTGGCGGCCTGGAGAGCGGCCGGATTATCAGACTCGAAGTTGTCGCCATCGGAGCAATGGAAGACATAGATGTTCCAAAGGAAAGGGTGGTACCTCTGGTGGATGATCTCAAGGGCCTTGTGATAGCCGGACGAGATAAAGGTTCCCCCCGATTCTCCTTTGTGAAAGAACTCTTCCTCTGTGACTTCGCGCGCTTCCGTGTGGTGCGCGATAAAGACGATCTCGACATTCTGATATTTGGTGCAAAGGAATCGGTAGAGGAGAAAGAAGAAGGTGCGCGCCAGGTATTTCTTCATCGTGTCCATAGAGCCGGAGGTGTCCATGATGCAGAGCACCACCGCGTTGGACTCGCGGCGGATCTCGCTCACCGTGTGACGATAGGTGAGATCATCGTTGTGAAAGGGAAAGCGTCCGGCCTCGAGATGGGCTGCGCCCCCACGCAGGGTAGCCTGCTTGCGCTTCACCCTTGAGCGGGCTGTTCGCCTCTTGTCTAAGCGCACCCGGATGCCCTTTTTGCGGTAACCCTTGCGCCGGTACTGTTTTTCGATCTCCATCTCTCTTAGGTTTTTCCTGTCGAGGTAGGGGAGCTCTAGATCCTCAAACATGATGTCGATCAGCTCTTCCAGGTTGATGTCGGTTTCGTAGTAGTCGATGCCGGGTTGGTCTCCGGCCTGTTGGCCTGCGCCTGCCCGTTGGCCTTTGCCTATCACCTGGCCCGGTTGTGTGTCCTGTCCTTGTCCTTCGCCCACGCCAGGAACGTTGTCGCCGTAGACGAAGCGGTACTCTTTGACACCGCGGATGGGCACTTTGATGATGCGGCTGCGATCTTTGCCGATAATTGACTCTTCGGCGATGATGTCTGCTAGGTTCTCTCGTATGGCTTCGCGCACCTTCTCGCGGTGGCGCAGCCGGTCCCCGGCACTGCGGTCGCTCCGTTGGGCGGAGGAGGGATCGTAGGGACGGAATATGGTGTCCATGACTAGCTAATGGCGAATGGCAGATAGCTAATAGCCGGAAACTCTATTCGCCATTCACTATTTGCTATTTGCCAGTTCAGTCTTTCCACAAATTGTTGGCCGCATATTTGAGGACCACGTCTACACAGCTAGAGCAATAACCATTGTCCAGGAGATTTTTGACCATGGTATTGTACTTTTCGGACTGTTCCTCGTCGCGGGTCCTGGCCTTGGTGATGATGCGGCTTAAGTCGCGCACCGAGGTCATCAGCTTTTTCTCAATGGCTTCCTTCAGGGGCTCATAGCTCCCGTAATCGATCTTTTCCCCTCTTCGATTTGCCGCCCATAGGTAGGCAATGACTTCTTGGCGGAAGCCATCAGCCGCTGAGCCTATGATGGCGATCTGTTCCTCAATGGTCTTCATGAAACCTTCGTCGGGGGAGAGCTCTTCTTTCGTGTTCCGGTCTTTGACCTTGCCCTTATTGACGTAGGCCTCGGCGTGGTCCAGGTAATTCTGAAATAGGGCTTCGGCCTGTTCCTGATAAGAATAGACAAATGCCCTCGTGATCTCCTTTTCCAGGATCTCCAGGTACTCCTTGTGTAGTGTGTCCTGCAGGAATTCGAGATACTGTTTCCGGGTATCGTCGGGGAGATCCGCCTCTTTGACCATATGGATCAGGGCCTCGCGGACGTTGATGGCATTAATGCAGTTTCCTTCGGTGTTGTCCGAGAGCGCGTTGTCCAAGGCCTTCATGATAAAACGGGTCGAGATCCCTGCCATTCCCTCCCGCTTGGCCGTCTCACGGAGTTCCTGGACATCCACCTTCTTGGTCCGACCTTTCTCCACTACCTCTTCGCCGTGGTAGAGCTTGAGCTTGGTCATCAGGTCGCATTTATTTGTCGGCTCCAGGCGGGAGAGGACGGCGAACATCGAAGCGATCTCCAAGGTATGCGGAGCGACGTGGGCGTGAAAATCCGAATGGCGGATGATCTTCTGATAGATCTTCACCTCCTCGGATAGGCGCAGGTTATAAGGGACCCTGATCACTACGATCCGATCGAGGATTGCCTCGTTGGTGTGGTCGGCTTTAAATTTTTGCCACTCGGCCTCGTTGGAATGGGCCAGAATAACGGTGTCCACATAAACCAGGCCGTGTCTGCCGGGGGCCGGAATGACTTTCTCCTGCGTTGCCGTGATCATGCAATGGAGGTACTCAATTTCGTTTTTAAAAACCTCGATAAACTCCACGATCCCCCGATTGCCGATGTTCAGGGCGCCGTTCAGTTCCAGAACCCGGGGGTCTCCTTCGGAGTATATGTCCAGCTTGGAGATGTCCTCGCTGCCGATGAGGACGGAGGTATCCTGGTTATTTGGGTCTACCGGAGGAACCACCCCGATGCCCACCCGGGCGCGCTTGGAAAACTCCATCGTGCAGACCGGGAACTCCTCGTATCGCCCGTGAAACTCGTCTTTTAATCGGCAGCGACATACCGGGCAGAGCTCTCCTTCTATGTGGGTGCCGAGCATCTTCTCAAATTCCTTGCGCAGGTGAAGCGGTATCAGGTGGAGCGGCTCCTCAAACATGGGGCATCCTTCGATGGCATAGAAAGGCTCGTTTTCCTCTAATCCGCGGTGCAGTTTTTCAATGAGCGAGCTCTTGCCAGATCCAACGGGGCCCATGAGATAGAGCACCTGACGGCTCTCTTCCCCTTTGAGAGAGGCGGCATGGAGATAGCGCACGATTTGCGCGATAGTTTTTTCGATGCCGAAAAATTCGTCGGCGAAGAAGCTGTAGACTTTGATGGATTCGTCTTTGTAGAGTTTCTTGATGCGGGGATCGTCCGTTTCTTGAATTTCTCGGACTCCGGCTTTGAGGATGATGTCGTAGACGCGGGCATGTGCAAGTTTAGCGAGCGAGGAGTCTTCTTTGACCTTCTCGAGATAGCCTAACAGGCTTCCCCTCCATGACTTAGCCTGGTGCAGGTCACGATCCTTGAGGATGAGCGTTTCGAAATCCCTATTATGGTCCATTCGAGCGGTCCCCCCTTTCGGAGTTGATTCTGCTCTTTAAAATCATTTGGCTGAATCTAAAGCGTGGACTGGGTCGCGATGGGCGTGACAATGCTTTTTTACCCATACGAACTATCTGAGAGGTTATTTTGATTGTCGCCTTTGGGGTCTGCGATAAAAGGGTAGGAATAGAATTGTTCTGGGCATGTAAGAGACCAGAAGCTCTTTAGGGCCTGCACGCGACCTCCCTTCCCTAAGAATCCCGGTCGGATCATCTTGGGATCCCTCTGTCTGTTGGACGAAGCAAGAAGAAAAACCTTCAGAGGGTCCCTAGATGACAATATTGAACCGCTATTTTTATTCAAAGTCAAGAAGATTATTTTTAACCTATTTGGCCTTCAGCTCCCAGCCTTCAGGTCTCAGCTAAAGCCCTTGCTGACGGCTGATCGCTGACCGCTGAATGCTTTCTTTCGAGGCATTGGGGTCGGACCTTTAATTTTTTACTTGACGCCCAGAACGGGTTTGCGGTATAGGGAGATATTTCCGGTCTGCCCAAGACACATTCCTAAAGAGAAGGAGGAACTCCTCATGGCCCGCTCGTTGAGAGTTCAATTCGAGGGCGCCCTCTATCACGTGGTGGTTCGGGCGAATAACCGGCAGCCTCTTTTCCGGGACACGCAAGACAGGCGGCGGTATCTTGAACTGCTGAGTCGGTACCAAGGGCGATTCGGCTTCAGCGTTTATGGTTATCTTTTAATCAGCCGTCAGGTTCACCTCCTTATAGAAACGCCAAAGGGAAATGTGAGTAAAGTGATGCAGTGCCTCGGGACGAGCTATACCTCATATTTCAATCGGCGACATAAGCGGCGCGGGACCCTCTTTGAGGGGCGCTACCGGAGTTATCTGGTGAACAAGGAAAGCTCTCTTTCTGAGATCACGCGTTATATTCATCGGACCTGCTTCCAGTCGTCTTTAAATACCGAGAAAAAGAGAAATTATCCGTGGAGTAGCTACCGCATCTATCTTGGCAGGAAGGTTTCGGGTTTGGTTGAGACCGAGCCTGTTTTAAGCCGATTTGGCTGCCGCCTTCAGGAACAGCGCAGGCGATATCAAGAGTTCGTAGAAAACGGAAAGCTCAGAGAAAGCAGCTATCCGGTTGAGCCCCACTCTCAACACATCATGAGTCCTTCTTTTGACGCCGAGAATATTCCCTCTCAATTCCAGACTGAGAAAGAAAATAACAACAGGGAGGCTTCTTTGAAGGTGGCGGAGGAGATTCTCCGTGATGTTAGCTTCTCTCTAAACCCTGAAGAGGTTGGGACTTTGCGGGGAAGTCGGAAGAATGGCCTGGCAAGGCATGTGGCCATGTACCTCATTAGAAGGCAGACGAGTCTCCCCTTGCGTTCCATTGGAGAGCTCCTGGGCGTCAAGGCCCCGGCTGTGGCGCTTGGGATCGGCAAAGTCGAGCAGTTGTTGAAGAGAGAGGACTTTTCTAAGACGGTGAAAAATCTATTGGAGAACAATGCGCCCTCGTCTCCGGAATTGGTTGGGGAGCATGCTTCCGTTGGGAAGGAATCATCCGATGGAAGCGTGCTCGCTTGAGCTCGAAGGGGGGCTTCGTTGGTATGTCCTCCGCACGAAGCCGAGGAAAGAGACCGTAGTTGAAAGGCGAATCGAAGATTTGGGTTTGGAAGTGTTTCTCCCCTGGCTCCGCTTGCGCCGCCGGATTGGGACCAGATACCGGTGGGTGTTGTCCCCCCTTTTCCCAGGATACCTTTTTTGCCGCCTGGATGTGGTCCAATCCGGAAAAGTCGCGCGCTACGCGCCGGGCGTGAAAGATTTTGTGAAGTTCGGCAGTCGGATCGCCGAGGTTGGGGAGGACGTTATCCAGGCTATTCGGGATCGCTGTCCTGGCGGGGTGGCGGAGATCAGGCCCCGTCCTTATCGTAGCGGCGAGGCTGTGATGATTAAGGAGGGCCCGTTTGCCGGTCTGGAGGCGGTCTTTGAGCGAGATATGGCAGGGAGCGAGCGGGTGGCGGTTTTGCTGGAGCTTCTGGGGCGCCAGACCCGCCTGGTCCTATTGAGTGAGATGATCAGCCGCATCTGACTGTCGCTACGAGGCTGAAACGCCGGGATGCTGGAAAGCTTTCAAGCTTCCTAGTTCCCTGGCTTGACTAAAACGTGACGCCTCTTTTTTCCAGAGGGGAGGGGCCTGCAAGTCTGAACAAGATCATGCAGGAATGGCGGAAGCCTGTTTAGAAGATGGCGGAGTCGTCTGTTTAGTCTGTATGGTCTCTTTGGCCATGCGGTAATAAAGCCGTGAAGATAACCCGGTTCGAAGAGCTCGAGTGTTGGCGGGAGGCTAGGAACCTGGCGAAGAAAATTTACGATGTCACCAGAAACAGAGCCACTTGTACATAGCCTTAGATCAGGGCTACATGGATAGAGCACGGTTTGATGACGAGATTGACGGAATAGACCAGATAACGAGATAGACCAAATGGACTTATGCGTATTTTAGTCACCGGCTGCGCTGGCTTCATCGGCTGGAAAGTGTGCGAATTTTTACTTACCGATGGGTACCTTTTACTTACCGATGGGTACCAAGTGGTTGGAGTTGACAACGTCAATGACGCTTATGACGTTCGCCTCAAACAATGGCGGCTGGAGCAATTGGAAGGCAAGCCAGGCTTCAAATTCCACCGCGTCGATATTTGCGACCGCGACGCCCTTCGGGCGATATTTCGTCAATCGTCAATCGTCAGTGGTGAATCAACCCGTTACAACTCGTTACAAGCCGTTACTACTCGTTCCTCTCAACCAGACGGGCCATTCGATGCTGTTGTCAATCTTGCCGCCCGCGCCGGCGTGCGTCAGTCTGTCGAGATCTCCTGGAATTGTGTCGGGAGTTTGGCATAAAGAAATTCGTGTTGGCTTCTACCTCTAGCCTCTACGGCTCTCCGAATGCAGCTAGCAAGCCAGGAGGCGGGCAGGCTAGCAGGCGCGAGAGCGTTCAAGCTTCCGAGCTTCCCAACCTACAAGCACCGAGCCAGCCCAATCAACCCAATAGACTCGACAGACCCGATAGACCAAATAGACGAAACAGACTAGACAGACCTTTCTCCGAGTCCGACCCGACCGACGGTCCCCTTTCTCCCTATGCAGCTTCCAAAAAAGCTGCCGAAGCTCTTTGCTACTCCTATCACTATCTTTACGGATTTGACGTATCCGTCCTGCGCTACTTCACCGTCTATGGGCCGGCAGGCAGGCCTGATATGAGCCCCTTTCGCTTCGTTCAATGGATTAGCGAGGGGCGTCCGGTAATCGTTTATGGGGACGGCCGGCAATCACGAGATTTTACCTATGTGGGCGACATCGCCAGGGGCACCATCGCGGCACTTAAGCCGGTAGGATATGAAGTGATCAACCTGGGCTCTGATCAGCCCGTTGGCTTAAAGGATGCGATTCGGTTGATAGAGCGCCTGGTTGATCGCGAGGCTCGTGTTGAATTTAAGCCGCGCCACCCGGCTGACGTGATGGCGACCTGGGCAGACATCAGCAAGGCCAAGCGCCTCTTGGACTGGGTGCCACAGACGGGCTTCGAAGAGGGTCTAGTGAAATTGGTGGAGTGGTATCGAGAAAACCGGGAATGGGCAAAAGATGTTAAGACAGGGTGAGTCCTGAAATCTCCTGGTAGGCGGCGAGTTCTATAACGCTGATATTGAGATAGAATTTGGCAAGCCTGATGGTGAGCCGTTTAAATATGGTTTGGCTTGTGTGTGGATCAGTGACCTTTACCTGGCGTAGGAGATCATCGGTATGGAGCACCAAAAGACAGTGGAAATCGGCAAGAAGCTGGTCGGGGATGGTCAGCCTTGCTACATTGTGGCGGAGATAGGGATTAACCATAACGGGTCATTGGATATAGCAAAGCAGCTCATTGACGTGGCGGTAGAATCCGGATGTGACGCTGTTAAGTTTCAAAAACGAACTGTTGAGACCGTATATACGCCAGAGGAATTGGCGAGACCCAGAGAGAGCCCATTTGGCCCTACCAACGGGGACCTGAAAAGGGGCTTGGAGTTTGGTTATAAGGAATACCGCGAAATAGACCGATACTGTGAGCAGAAACGGATTCATTGGTTCGCTTCCTGTTGGGATGAAGAGTCCGTTAATTTCATGGAAAAGTTTGATCCTCCCTGCTTCAAGGTCGCTTCAGCATGCCTGACAGACGACAGTCTGCTGAGGCATCATCGAAAGTATGGAAGGCCGATCCTTCTCTCGACAGGAATGAGCGAGATCAAACAGATCGAGCACGCGGTACAAGTTCTGGGAAAGGAGCAGCTAATCCTTCTTCATTGCACAAGCACTTATCCGTCAAAGCCGGAAGAATTAAATCTCAGGACAATCCTTACCCTCAAGGAGAAATTCGGGGTGCCTGTGGGCTACTCCGGGCATGAGGTGGGTCTTCCGACCTCTTTTGCCGCGGCGGTCCTGGGCGCCTGCGTGATCGAAAGGCATATCACCCTGGATAGGGCGATGTGGGGAAGTGATCAAGCAGCCTCGGTGGAGCCTCAAGGAATAAAGCGGCTTGTAAGGGATGTTAGAGAGCTGGACCTGGCTCTGGGGGATGGCGTAAAGAGAGTTTACGCTTCAGAGATCCCGATCATGGAGAAACTCAGGAGAGCCCGGTGATCCAAAGGGACTCGTCCGGCAAACTCAGAATCGTTCTTATCCTCCAGGCCAGGATGGGCTCAACGCGCTTGCCTGGAAAGTCTATGATGGATTTGGCGGGTGTTCCTCTGGTGGGGCGCATCATCGAACGTGTCAAAAGATGCAAATTGCCCGATGAGATCGTTCTGGCGACGACCAGGCAGCCAGAGGATGACGTCCTCGAGAGGCTCGCTCGCAGTTATGAAGTTGCCGTGTTCCGTGGCTCTGAAAATGATCTTGTGGACCGCTATTACCAGGCCGCTAAAGCGTTTCACGCGGATGTGGTCGTGCGCCTCCCTGCCGACAACCCTGTCCCCGAACCCGGGGAGATCGACCGTATCGTTCTCTATCATCTGAGAGGCGAGAGCGATTTCTCCTCTAATTTGGCTGAGGTCTTAGGGAACGGGTACCCGGATGGTATCGGCGCGGAGGTGTTCAATTTCAATGCCCTGGAAGAGGTATGGCGGACATGCAGTGATCCCCAAAAGAGAGAACACCCCCACCTTAATTTTTTTGATTACCGATTGCAGAGAGCGGCCGACCCGGGAAAGTACCGGGTTGGCACGGTGCCATGCCCGCGGGAGTATCGGCGGCCGGATCTGGTGTTGGATGTCAACACCCGGGAGCAATACGATTTTATGGCCAAACTTTACCAGCATCTATACCCGCGCAATCCTCAATTTCACGTCACCGACATTATCGAATGGTATGACCACGTCTATCTGACTGGCCGGGCAGAGTCATCCACGTAAGCTGACCGCCATTTAGGCCGCGGACCATTCCTCAATGACAATACGAGCAGGGGTTCAAGATGAGCTCTCCTCAAAGAGTTGTCTATTTTAACGGCAAGTTTATCCCGGAATCAGAGGCGCGGCTCTCGATCTACGATTCCGCCCTGATGTTCGGCGACATGGTTTTCGAGATGACCCGGTCTTTTAAGAAGGTTCAGTTTAAGTTGCGGGAGCATCTTGACCGCCTCTACGCCTCGATCAAGACGGTTCGGATTCCCGTCACGATCACGGTGCAGGAGATGGAGAAGGCGGTCTATAGGACGATCGAGGCCAATGAACCTGCCTTTGCCGAAGATGATGAGCATAGGCTCATGATTGATGTGTCTCGGGGGCTGCTTTCAATCTACGAGGGTGTCGTTGGCGCGCCCAAGGGCCCTAATATCGTCATTGCGGATTTTCCGCTGCGCTGGACTGTCGCGGGTATGGGGCGCTTGTTTGATATCGGGATCAACACCGTTGTTCCTTCTCAGCGGGCCATACCGGCTTCGTTGCTGGACCCAAAGGTTAAGAGCCGAAGCCGTCTCCATTATATGATGGCGAATATAGAGGTCTCGAACTACCAAGGCGATGGTAATTGGGCATTGCTCTTGGACCCGGATGGTTTCATCGCTGAGGGCACAGGCGACAATTTCTTCATCGTCAAAGATAGGGCTCTCATAACTCCCGAAGGGCGCAATATTCTGCGGGGCATCAGCCGCGCTTATGTCTTGCAAGAACTGGCTCCGAGGCTTGGT
>JACPSE010000115.1 GCA_016193465.1 Deltaproteobacteria bacterium | reverse complement strand
GGCTGGGGTTGGGGATAAGGGATTAACGGCCAAAGGAGGTTACCTATGAGAGTTCGGACAATAGCGTGCCTTTTGGGCATAGCTTTACCTGTTTGCGTCACGTTGCTGCTGGGTTTTAGTGTTGCAATGGCGCAGTCTTCCGGGGCAGCCGCGGGGAAGCGCAAGCAGGAGGCGGCGAAGAAAGGGATGATTTATCTTACGAGGGAGGAGATCCTGGAAGGGGCCAAGAAAGAGGGGAGAGTGGTGGTGGCTCCAGGCCACGATGAGGACACCCGTACGGCCTTGACTCAGGCCTTCAAAAAGAATTATCCCTTCATCAAGGAGATTGACTGGCGTATTGTCCAGGGGAACGATGGAGAGCAGAGGCAGCTTCTGGAGATGAAGGCGGGGAGGACGACGCTTGATGTCTTCAGCCCCCATGCTGCCTACTACAATGAGTACCGGAAGTTTAATCCCTTTAAAAAGTATGATCTCAAGGCGATGGCCCAAGATGGTCAACTGGAGGTCCCCTTGGAGATGATCGATGACACCGGAGTCGTTGCCTGGCTTGGATCGATGGTGGGAGTGGTTCTTTACAATTCTAAAACGGTCCCTCCAGACAAGGCCCCCACCGGATGGGAGAGCTGTCTCGATCCCCAGTGGAAAGGAAAGTTCACTGTTGATACCAAACCGATCACGTTGGCGCATCTTTTACCGCGTTGGGGCGAAGAGAGACTTTTCGATTTTGCAAGAAAGCTAAAGCAAAATGAACCGGCTTGGAGCCGCGGCGGGACCGCGACTATAACGCGGCTTGTGACAGGCGAGTTTTCTCTTTTCTGCGGCGCCTACCTGCACACGGTCCAGCGCCTGCTGAAAAAGGACCCAACCCTTCCCGTCAAGGTAGTTGTTCCAAACCCTCTTGGCATCGGCTTCCTTGAGCCTGAAGCAGTCTATGCCGACGCCAAGAGACCTCACGCCGGGCTCTTATGGATCGATTTCCTGGCTTCAAAGCGTGGCCAGGAAGTTGTTGATTCGGTCAATCCTGGCCGAGGTTCGTTGTTAGTCGAAGGAACGGTTGCCTATAAGTTATCGACAGGAACAACCGTATCGTTGTGCGGTCCGGGCTGCTTCGACCGGGCAGACCAGTTGATGCAGCGCATAGCGGTAGAAGCGTGGGGTTTCCCCAAAGCGGGGAAATAAGCCGCTATTTTCCAGGAAACAGGAGGGAAGCATGCTTAGAGTACTGGCCGTCTTAAACTTGTTCGTAGCCATTTCAGTTTTCCCCGTCTGGGCTGCTTCAAGTTCCCCGGGGTTCGGGGATAGTGTTGAGCAGGCGGGGCGCTTAGCGGTAAAAGAGGGCAGGGTGCGTGTCTCGGCTTCGCTGGATGGAGATGAGATAGGGATAGTGCTTGATGGGTTTCAAAAGAAATATCCGGCGATTAAAGTAGAGTACACAACGAGTACGGGCGTGGATTCCGGAGAGAGGATCTTCACCGAAGCCCTGTCGGGTCATGTGGAATACGACGTAATGAAAGTTGTCTATGAGCTTCAGGGCAAGTTCATAAAGGCTGGGGTGTTGGCAGGCCCTTTTAAATGGGAACAGCTTTTTCCTAAGACACCCAAGGAACACATCAGCCCTCACGGTTACATGGTTGGGGGCTCTTTCTATCCCAGAGTCATTGCCTACAATCCCACCTTAGTTCCTCCCGAGCGGGTTCCTCGTAAGTGGGAGGACTGCCTTGATCCATATTGGACGGGTAGATTCGTCGCAGACGTGCGTCCAGCCACCCTGCTTGGCCTTTACCCGGCATGGGGAGAGCAGAGAGTTATCGAGTATGCAAAGAAGATTAAGGAGAACCGTCCAATCTGGGAAAGGGGGATGTCAAAGAGCATAGCTCTCTTGGCTTCCGGTGAGTACCCAATGATTTGCGGCACCGCTTATTCTTCGATTCGAGGCCTGCTGCGCAGGGACCCTGGGGCAAAAGTAAGGATTGCCTGGCCTAATGAAGTGCCCGTTGGCCTCAATGAAGCGCTTGGGGTTTTAAAGGGTGCTAAGAATCCCAATGCGGCTTTGCTTTTAGCCGGTTGGCTAGCGTCGCCCGAAGCGCAGAGGGGCTACGATAAGGTAGGCAGGGGTTCCCCTTTTCTCGAAGGGACCGAGGCGCGAAAGGAGTTTCAAAAGGCAGGGGCTAAAGCCATCTTTTCTGGGTGGAATGAGGGAGAATATGCGCCCGGTCTTACGAAGAAGATTACCGCTATTTGGGGTTTTCCTGGTAAGAAGGGATAACTAAAGAGGGAAAGAATTTCCAAAGTAAGTGGCTGGATGTAGCGCAGAGCGGTGAGTCAAAACCTTTATAAAAGAGCCTGCGACTTTTTCGAGAGCCTGTCGAAATCTCCGGAGCCGCAAAAGGGGGTGAAGAAATGAAATTTCAAAGAACAATGGGATTCTGGCGCATGATTTTAGTCCCGAGGATTCTGTTCTTTCTCGTCTTGGGCACTGGGCTGGCGCCGTCAGAGCCTTCGGGGGCTGCCAGTTTCTCCCTAGGGGAACGCAGGGAACAGGCGGCGAGGAAGGGGATGGTCTATCAGAGTAAAGAAGAGATACTGGAAGGGGCGAGGAAGGAGGCGAAAGTGGTTGTGGCGCCGGGTCACGATGAGCTGACTATTCCCGCATTGATCCAAGCCTTTCAGAAGAAGTATCCTTTCATCAAAGATGTTTCCTGGCATAACGTGCAAGGCTCTGCGGCAGAGCAGAGGCAGCTTCTTGAGATGAAAGCAGGAAGGGCGAATGTGGACGCCTTCAGCCCACACCAAGCCTACTATAACGAATACAGGAAGTTTAATCCGTTTAAGAAGTATGATTTGGAAGCGATGGTTGGGGATGGTCAGATAAAAATTCCACCGGAGATGATCGATGATTCTGGAGTGGTCGCCTGGCTGGGGTCATCCATGGGCATTGTTCTCTACAACTCTAGAATTGTTCCTCCAGATAGAATTCCCACGGGATGGGAAAGTTGCCTAGATCCTCAGTGGAAAGGAAAGATCTATGTGGACACAAAGCCCCTCGACCTGGCGCGTCTCACACCGAAGTGGGGGCCGGAGAAAGTGCTAGATTTTGCCAAAAGGTTAAAAGAAAACGGACCGATTTGGGGCCGGGGCCAGACCGCAGGCATAACCCGCCTGATCGCCGGAGAGTTTCCTCTGATGTGCCCTGCTTATTTTCACTCGCCGCAGCGTATGTTGAAGAAGGACCCAAAGCTTCCGATCAAAATGGTGATTCCAGACCCTTTACCTGTTGGTCTGAACGAACCCGGCGCCGTTTATGTTAATGCCAAGAGCCCCCATGCTGGGCTGTTATGGCTTGAGTTTCTTGCTTCGAAAGAGGGCCAAGACGTTGTGGAATCCATCGAGCTTGGTAGGGGCTCGGTTTTAGTGGAAGGGACAGCAGCCTATAAATTAGCCAGGGGTACTAATACATCCCTTTGCGGCCCCGGCTGTTTCGACCAGACAGATCGGTTGATGGAGCGTATTGCCGTCGAAGCCTGGGGCTTTCCCAAGCTGGGATACACGCCAAAGTGACTCACTACATGTAAAGTTTAGGAGAGGGGGAGATTCTCGATGTCTTCTAATCCGACTCTGGCCATCGCCGAGTATGTGCATGACATATCGTATGGTGATCTGCCGCAGCAGGCGATAGCCAATGCCAAGTTGGCAATCCTCGATACGATCGGGGTGATGTTTGCAGGAGCGCAACATCAGGTTGGCCGCATCATTGTCGATTACGTGCGGGCAAGCGGGGCTGCTGGCGTTGCCACTATCATCGGCCAGTCGCTGCAGACCTCTCCTGAGCTTGCGGCGCTGGCTAACGGCATTCTGGCGCATGCCCTGGATTACGACGATCACGGGCATGCCAGCACGCAGTCGCTGCCTGCGGCGCTGGCCTTAGGGGAAACCAGGGGTGTTTCTGGTCGGGAACTGCTATTGGCCTATCTGGTCGGACGGGAGGTCTGTCTGCATCTCACTGAGCATTTCGATAGCGGCGGCTGGGAGGGGCCGGGGCCAAAGGGGCGCGGCTGGCACTCTGTGGGAATTGTCGGGTCGATAGGCGCTACTGCAGCGGCAGCAAAGATATTGGGTCTTGGTCCTCAGGTCACCTGTATAGCTTTTGGCGTGGCGGCTTCGCTGGCAGGCGGGGCGTTTGCCAATCGCGGCACCATGACCAAGCCGCTGCACGCGGGAAACGCGGCGCGCAACGGCGTGCTGGCCGCCACCTTGGCGAGTAAGGGTTTCACGGCGGACACAACAACCTTCACCTCCGTCGGGGGCTTTACCGCGGTTTTTGACTTGCCGGAGGAGTGGGTCATTGCGGCGGTAAAGAGCCTGCAAAGCCATTTTCATATTGTGAAGCACGGCATTGGGGTCAAGCGCTATCCCTCCTGCAGCCCCACGCATCGCTATGTTGAGGCGATGCGGCAGTTGCGGTCAAAATATGAATTGGCCCCGGAGGCCGTCGAGTCCATCACCTGCACCCCATCCAAGTCCTTGAGATGCCTGTACCCGCGTACGGATTTGGAGTGCAAGTTTAGCGCTGCATTTAGCCTGGCGGCGACCTTGATTGATGGGGAGGTTAACCTAAGCAACTGTTCAGAATCTTTCCTGAGGAGAAACGATGTCCAGGAGCTTCTTGCCAAGACGGTTTATACTGAGAAGGCCCCTGAAGCCGGCGGCTTTGTCCGGGTGAAGACTAAAAAAGGTCAAGTGTATGAGCAGCCGTTATTACCGCCCCGGGACTTGACTGGCTACGAGGAAATACAGAGCAAATTCTATGGCTGCGCGGTCCCCGTCATCGGAGAATCTCGATCCCGACAGATCGAGGCGTTAGTTTCCGATCTTGAGAAATTAGGGTCAGTGGGTATCCTGGCCGAACCACTGCGACTCTCATAGAGCAGCAGCCTTTGGCAGTAGAGGACGGAGCTGGCGTGGTCTTTAGGACTCTTTTAAACGGCATTGGCGACCGGGCCATAAAAGCCATTCTGTTGGGTATAGCAGGCCTTGTTTTGTTCTGGCTTATAGTCCTGCCTTTGTTCATGGTTGTTATGGTGAGTTTCCGCTCCGGTACGCCGCTGGAGGCAGGTCCCTTCTCGCTCGCGAACTACGTGCTAACCTACACTTATCCTCTAACTTATGTGACGCTCCTCAATTCTTTGCTCTATGCGGGTGTGAGCGTTGTCCTGGTCATGGGGATAGGGATACTGTTTGCCTGGCTCGTCGAGCGTACAGACATGCCGCTCAGAAATCTCGCCTGGACGATGATCCTCCTTCCCGTCGGCATGCCCTCTTTTCTCTTGACCATGAGTTGGACACTTCTGCTCAATCCTCGAGTAGGCATTTTAAACCTGGTCCTAAGGCGCCTTTTGGAAACGGCGGGCCTTTCCCTAGATTCAGGGCCGGTTAATATCTACTCATTAGGCGGGATGATTTTCGTAAACACCATAACGGGGTTGACGACAGTTTTCTTGCTGGTCGTAGGGGCTTTTCGGCTGATGAATCATGAAATCGAAGATGCGGCCCATGTGTCCGGGGCGAATAAAAGAACTACCTTCTGGAAAGTGACCGTTCCCGTGCTCCTTCCTGCCCTCTCCGTGGCCACCCTTTACAAGTTCGCCGGCGACCTCAACGACATGGATATTCCACTGCTCTTGGGACTCCAAAAACAGATCTATGTCCTTCCCACACTCATCTTCTTCAGCGCCTTCTACAGCACCCCTATCGAGTGGGGACTTGCCACCGCCCTGTCTTCTCCTTTCATCTTTATCGCCATAGGCCTCTGTTACTCTTATTTCCGCTTCATCATCAAGCAGGCCGAGACGCAAAAATATGTGACGGTGACGGGGAAGGCGACTCAATCGCGCAGGGTTTCTCTGGGACGTTGGCGCTATCCCGCGCTCGTCCTTTTTCTGCTTTATTTTCTCTTAAGCATAGGACTGCCTTTCCTGGTCCTTCTTTGGGCCTCTTTTTTGCCCAGCTACAGGCCCCCTTCGTGGGAGGCGCTGGGCCTGGTTACTTTGGGGAAATATTGGGAAATTCTCGCGTGGCCTAATATCGGCCGGGTAGTTCTCAACACCCTCATCTTGGGGCTCGGCACGGCCCTCCTCACCATGCTCATCGCTTTTTTTATCTCGTGGGTGGTCGTGCGCTCGCGCCTCCGGGGGAGGTTTTTCTTGGACGCGGTGATTTTCGTTCCCCATGTACTCCCGGGGTCGGTCGTTGCGGTCGGTCTGGTATTTACGTATTTGCACCCCTCGATGCAATGGCTGCCCATTTACGGGAGCTTGTGGATCATGGTGGCGGGCATGCTCGTGGGTTATTTGCCTTTTTCCACGAGACTCATGAATGGCGCCCTAACTCAGATCCATAGAGAGCTGGAGGAGGCGGGAATGGTGAGCGGGGCGCGGCGCTTGACGGTTCTGACCAAGATCACTTTGCCTCTGGTTTTGCCGCCCTTTGTCATGGGCATGATCTGGGTGTCTGCCCATGCCTTTCGGAGTTTGAGCATTCCGCTGATGCTGAGCACGCCCGAAACAGAGACGATCAGCGTGCTGCTGTTTTTCCTCTGGGATCGCAATGCGGATTTTTCTGGAGCGGCGGCTTTGGGAATCCTCCTCATCCTTGCGGTAACGATGCTGACGTTGATATCGCGCCGCCTCATTGAGGACGCCTTCAGCGGTCGGGCGAGATTATGAGGGCAAGTACGGCCGGGGGAAAGATCAAGTTGACGCTATCTGCCCAGGCTGCTGAGGCTGAAGACGGAAGTGACGCGATGCGCCGGCTCTTAGCATTGGCGTGCCGTCACATCCAGGATGCTGGTGGTATCGCAAGCCTTGACTTTACCTTCCCTTGTGGTACTTAGAACTAACCTTGTGACTTGATTGTCTTGTGGCGCGTGAGTACGGGATTTTCCCGACAGCCTATTATCCACGTTTAAGGGAGGAGGACCAGTGGTATGCTTCGTGTTGAGAATCTAGGGAAAACTTTTTCGATAGAGAGCGGAAAGGTGCAGGCGCTTCAGCAGGTAAGCCTGGAGATTACCGACGGCGAGTTTTTTACGCTTTTGGGCCCGAGTGGTTCCGGAAAAAGCACGACGCTTCGTTGCGTGGCGGGGTTGGAGCATGCGGAGGACGGTGAGATCTTCATTGGGGAGGAGTGTGTATTTTCGGCGCGCAAGCGCATCTCGATTCCACCAGAGCAACGCCCCATTGGCATGGTTTTTCAGTCCTATGCTATCTGGCCTCACATGGAT
>JACPSE010000138.1 GCA_016193465.1 Deltaproteobacteria bacterium | reverse complement strand
TGAAGCATGCAGAGCTCGTGATCGACCGGATCCTTTTTCTGGAAGGGACACCAAACCTTTCCGGTTATGACAAGATCATGGTTGGCCCCACGGTCAAGCAACAACTGGAAAACGATCTTGGCCTGGAAACGGCGGCCCTGGGTGTCCTCAAGCCGGGGATCAAGACCTGCTTAGAGGCTGGAGACGATGCCAGCCGTGAACTCTTAGAGCATATTGTGGTCGACGAGGAACACCATGTCGATTGGATCGAAGCCCAACTCCACAAGATCAAAGAAGTGGGCTACGAGAATTACCTGGCCCAGCAGATCTATAAGAAGAGTTAAAAAGCTTTCTCTAGATAGGGATGACGATACGGCGTTTGCACCTCCGGCATTTCAACTCCACAGTCAGAATCCGCTGCGTGGCAAGGTTGCGGCGCTCTTTAGCTCCTGGGGAGTCTTTCCCCTTCCGCAACCGCCTCGGGAGAAAAGCGGCCGGAAGAGAGAGGCGTTGGTCGTGAAAAAAGGCATGGGGATCCCTTATGATTGCGGCGTGAGGAGGAAGCGCCTTCTCATCCAGGCGCTAAGACCGTCCATGATGAGAACGACTACTAGGATGAGCAAAAGGACGGTTGCCAAACGCCTGTATTCCAGGGTTTGGAGGTAGACCTGCATGACGAAGCCGACGCCCCCCGCACCCACGAAGCCAAGGATAGAAGAGGCCCGGATATTATATTCCAGCATAAAAAGGAGCTGCGTTAGGATCGCGTTTGCCCCCTCGGGAAGGACCACAAAGCGCACCAAATGGAGCCTGGAGGCGCCGGTGCCCCGCACCGCTTCCACTATCTCCGGGTCGGTGCCCTCGAAGAGTTCAGCGTAAATTTTGGCTAAGTAGCCCACTGTGTAAGCCGCGACGCCGAGTGTTCCCGCCAAAGGGCCGAGGCCGACTAAGATGACGAATAGAATCGCCCACAACAGGACGGGGACAGTCCGGATTCCAGCGGCGATGAGGCGGGACAGATTTGAAACGGGCGCCGAAAAAAGGTGTCTGGTGCCCAGAACACTCAGGGGGAGGGATACCAGGAAACCCAGCATGGTTCCGGCGAATGACATTTGGACAGTCTCCCAGAGGGCCTCGCCTGCGACCGGAAGAACGCTAGCGTCTGGAGGAAGCATCTCCCAGGTCAAGATCCCCATATTTTGTAACCCCTTCGTTAGCCGGGCGGCATCGAAGAAACCCAACTGGCCCAGCACGATGCTGAGGAGAACGGCAACCAAGGCCATAATGAAGAGGTCTGTTCTCACTGCAATACCTCGGAAGGGGAGCGCTCTTGGGATCCGTCTGTCGGGAACCGGCGCACGATTTGTCCGTGATCGAGGATCAGGACTTGATCGGCAAACTCCCGAACTAGCTGCGGCTCGTGCATGTTTGCCACAAAGGTCATTTGCTCCCGTTCTGCAACCTGGCGCATAAGCCTTAATATTTCCGCAGCCAAGGCCAGATCCAGGTCGGAGACAAACTCATCGGCCAGCACGACTCGCGGTCGTTGCAAAAGGGTGCGGGCAATGGCGACCCGCTGGCGCTGCCCTCCGCTCAGGCGGAAAACCTTCTCGGAACTCTTGTCGCCGATCCCCATAAGATCCAGAGCGGCCTGCGCTTGCTCGACTTCATGGCGAGGGAAGAGCCCCAGCATCACCTTCCCATGGCCGCACCGGCCTAGCGCGCCCATTAATACGTTCTCCAGGGAGGTTAAATTCCGTACGAGTCCTAACTGTTGAGGGATATAGCCGATGAGGGAGTAGAGGCTTCGTCGGGTTCGCTTCCCGACTTCCTGACTCAGTGCTTCCAACCGGCCACGCTGGGGGCACAAGATACCCGCCAAGACCTTCATTAGAGTCGTTTTTCCAGATCCCGAAGGCCCCATGATCATCGTTGCCTTCCCCCTAGGTACGGATAGAGAAATGTCTTTCAAGACCCACTCTTCACCGCGATAGGCGAAGCAGATCCCTTCCGCCCGGAGCGCTAGGTCCGTGCTGTCCATTTCGGCTACAGGCGCTCCGTGTATTTGAGCCTCGCCAGCTTGAGGTAGCGCGTGAGCGATCCTAAGTGTTCGGTAGCTGTCGTCGGTTTAAACCCTACGAAGATGCTCGATATAAAGGAGCGCATTAGATCTCTGTGTTCAGCCTGACCCAACTTGACAATGGCCTGAATGACCCTGGATCGAAGTGGCTCCTTAAGCTCTTTGCTGAGCACCACGGCATGAGAGGGGATAGGGCCTTGCTGTTCGAGGATGCGAGTGGAGGCGAGCACCTCTTTATAGAGTTTTTCTGGCACGTCACCAGCGATGATCGTCGCATCCACCTGCCCTTGTTTCAGGGCCTGCCAGCATTGACCGTATCCACCACCGAAAAGGACCTCTTTGAAGAAAGCTTTAGGATCGGCCTCCTTCCCTTCAGGGGTCCGCAAAAGGTTTAACTCTGCCAAACGTCCCATCGGGGCCACGTATCCTGAGGTGGAGATCGGACTGGGGAAACAGGCACTTTTACCCTTTAAAGACTGAAGGCTCTGGTGGGGTGAATCCGGCAGCGCCACCCAGTAGGAATAATAATAAGGAGCCTCTACTTTTTCTGCCCCATGGAGCACCTGACGCACCTCCGCCAAAGCCACATCGGCCCCTCCGAGCTGGACAGCCAATTGGGCTGGCCAAGCCGACATGAAAGCGACATGGGCGTGGCCGAAGCGCAGGGACTCAACTACTGCCGCGTAGCTGCTTGGGACATAGATCTCCACATTCACTTTGCCACCCAGCCCTTGCTCCAGGAAATTCTTAAGAGGTTTGGCCTTGGTTAACATCTCGTCGCTGGCGAGCGTGGGCTGAATGGCAATGACCACCCGCTCCTGGGCGAGAAGCGGCCGCGCAGGAATGGCTTCGAGAGAAAACAACCCCAAGAGCACCGTTAAAATCGTCCCTTGAAACAAACGCCTCATTCTTTTATCCTCCTCTCTTGTCTTGATCTTCGCCCCTCCCTAAAATAAGATGCGTTGAGGGAAAGGCTGTTTGCCGTTTCAGAGAACTTGAATTTGCCTCATCGAACTTTTAAAGTTTGTATACTCGAATAAAGAAAGTTTGTCAAGCCTGTGGAGCACGCTAAGATCACGCCAGCCCTCGAAGATTATCTGAAGGCCATTTATGTCCTGGCGGAGGAGTCCCAGCCTGTCATTGCCGCCAGGGTTGCAGGCGAGATGGACGTCTCTCCCTCAACGATGTTCAGCACGCTGCGCAGATTGCAGAAGGAGGGATACGTCAGAATAGAGCAGCGAAAGGAAATTCACCTGACGGGCAAAGGGAAAAAGGTGGCCGAGGCCATCCTCCGCCGCCATTTCTTGACAGAGAGATTGTTGACCGACATTTTGGAGCTGGACTGGGTAAAGGCACACCAGGAGGCCCATCGGTTGGAGCATGCGATCTCGTCAGAGGTCGAAGAGAGGCTGGCAAAGCTCCTGCGCCATCCCACCACTTGTCCTCACGGCAACTCCATCCCCGGACAGGACTCTCCCTTACGGCGCAAGGGAATGCCACTGGATCGCGTGCCCGCCGGAGGTGAGGTGATGTTCCAGTGCATTACCGAGGCAGGGGAGAGAGATGCCCGCTTGCTTGGCTTTTTGCAGGAGCGCCGTCTCGTCCCTGGGGTTGCGTTTCAAGTTGTGGATGTGGCCCCTTCTCTGGGTATCATCACGCTGAAGGTGGGAAAGGATGAGTTTTCACTCGGGATCGAGGCGGCAAAGAAGATCCGCGTCCAATAGAAAAGCGGCTCTTAAGCACTTGACTGTCAGCAATCAGATAGGCCGCCGGGAGTTGTGGCGCAGGCGCACTTCTTATGAGTTCCCAGGGTTGGGGGGTGGCTGAGTCGGAGCGGGCTCTTCCTTGTTGAGCTCGGCGGCCAAAAAGTCCACATGGTCGGTTATGGGCGCGTCCCGATCGAGGATGATGAGCGCGTGTCCTTTTAAGCGACAACGGCCGCTGTGAACGCGATACCCCACTTCGCGAAGCAATTTTTCTGTCCGCACGTCGATATTCAGCCTCTTCGCCCTGGCGATGAGCTGTTGAAGGAGGGATTCGTGTCTATTCTTCCCTTGTCCCATTGCGCCAACTGACCTTAGCCTAAGCTCATTATCTCTCATCAGCGCTTGCATGTAAACCCCCTTGAGCGCGGGAAGATATAGCTTGCAAAAAAAAGGTAGCTTGGTATGTTATCGACGGAGATTGGACCGTTTTTTCTTTGGCCCGCTAGGATATCTTGAGGCTGGATAACTTGACTGCCCCTTGCGAAGCATCAGGAGGGAAAGATGATCAAAAATATCTTGGTTCCCCTCGATGGCTCGGACCATTCCAAAGCAGCCCTGGATTATGGGCTCTGGCTGACTGAGAAGTTCAACGGCACCCTCTTTGGTCAACACGTGATCGACACGGTCTCCATAGAGGGCACGTTCTTTCATGACATATCCGGCTCCCTAGGATTTGAACCCTATCTCGATTTTTCGACCAAGATGCGAGAGGTGCTCGAGGAAAGGGGGAAGGCTATCCTTGAGGAGTTCAGCCACCGCTGCAAGCAGAAAGGGATACGGTTCGAGAGTTTCCTGGACACGGGCATCATCCCCAACGAAATTTGTGAGCGCTCCAAGGTGGCGGACCTGGTAGTGTTGGGTCACCGCGGAATTAACGAGGAATTCTCTACCGGCCTTTTGGGGGGAACGGCGGAAAACGTAACCCGCAAGTGTCCGCGCCCGGTGTTGGTTTCAACTAAGAGGTTTAAAGAGATCGAGCGTCCGCTGCTTGCCTACGATGGCAGCCAAAGGGCCAGTTCCGCCATGGAATCTGCGGCGGAGTTTTGTACCCAGCTGCGTCTTCCCCTGACCGTTCTTTATGTTCCGAAAGAGGAGAGAATGGGGGAGAAAGTGCTTCAGGAAGCCAGGGCCTATTTGGGTTCTTACGGGGTTGAAACCCGTTACGAACTGGCGCGAGGATATCCCGAGCAAAAGATTGTGGATTATCTGGTCAACTTCAACTATGACCTTCTCTTCATCGGGGCTTATGGCCATCGGCGGATTATTGAAATGGTTTTGGGGAGCACCACGGAGTACGTGCTTAGAAAGAGCCCCTGTCCCGTCTTCATGAATCGGTGAAGCCGTGCTCGTTTTTCGTGCTCGTGCTCGCCTCCGCCCCACTGGCCTTGTAAGTTTTAAACACGAGCACGAGCCACAACACGAACATGAAGTTTCTCGCGGCAGCCGTCCAGATGCTAGCCTCTCCCGATAAGGAGGCAAACCTTGAGGAGGCTGAGACCAAGGTGCGCGAGGCCGCTGCCGGGGGGGCAAAGGTGGTAGCCCTGCCCGAGGTCTTTAGTTGGCGTGGCGACAAAAAAGAGGAGATAAGATATGCGGAGCCTATCCCCGGCCCTACCGCCGATTTGATGGCTCGTTTGGCCCAAGAGCTGGGTGTCTATCTCCTGTCGGGCTCCTTGCTCGAGGAGATTCCGGGAAGCGACAAGAGCTACAATACAAGTTTGCTATTTGATCCCAAAGGCGGTCTCCTTGCACGGTACCGTAAGATCCACCTTTTTGATGTTGACATCGAAAGGGGCGTTTCTACGAAGGAGTCGGAAACCCGTCAACCCGGCAATGAGATCGTTGTGGCCGAGACCGAATTCTGTCCTATGGGGCTCACGATCTGCTACGATCTCCGCTTTCCTGAACTCTACCGCGCCTTAGTTGCCAAGGGCGCGCAGGTGATCTTTGTGCCATCCGCTTTTACGGCCTTGACAGGTGAGGCTCACTGGGAACCGCTGTTGCGGGCGCGGGCCATTGAGAATCAGGTCTATAGCGTAGCCCCAGGTCAGGTAGGCAAGAATCCCGAGCGCTTCGCCACCTATGGCAATTCGATGATCGTAGATCCGTGGGGAAGGGCTGTAGCGCGGGCCTCTGATTTCCCCTCGGTCATCTTTGCGGAGATCGATTTGGACTATCTGGCAAAGGTGCGTGCCGAATTACCCTCCCTCTCCCATCGAAAGGTATTTTGACAGTTGAATCCCTCCAAACGATTGCTAGGCCCGGTTCTCCTTCTGGCCTTCCTCTGTTACCTGATTTTTTTTCATGGCTTGGGCCATTACGCCTTGTGGGATCCTGATGAGGGACGGATCGGCGTGATTGCCAAGGAAATGGCGGCCTCAGGGAACTGGATGACCCTGACTCAAAATGGAGTCCCTTACTACGACAAACCCGTGCCCTATTTCTGGCTGGTCGCCCTTTGCCTGAAACTTTTGGGCCTTAGTGAACTCGCTGTCAGGTTGCCTTCGGCCCTGGCGGCAAGTCTGACGGTCGGATTCGTTTTTATATGGGGCACGGTTTCTGGAGGAGTGAGCCGAGGCGTATGGTCGGGAATGATTCTAGCGAGCTCAATGGAGTTTATCTTTCTGGGCCGCCTGGGCAAGATGGATATGGTTTTTGCCTTTTTCTTCACCGCGGCCTTGCTCTCTTTCCTCTGCTGGAGGGAGCGAGGCGGAGGATCCCTCTGGCCCTTTTACTTGTTTGTTGGCCTGGCCTCTCTGGCAAAGGGACCTGTGGGGGTTCTTCTCCCTGTGCTGATCGTGGGGATTGCCACGGCTATCGAGAAGAGATGGGAACTCTTTCGCGAGATGCGTTTAGTGAGGGGTGCGGGCGTCGTGTTGTTAATCTCCGTTCCCTGGTATCTCATGGCGGGCCTGCGCGATCCGGAATACATCTGGACTTTTCTCTGGGACCATAACATCCTTCGATTTTTCGCGTTGGAAAAGGGGATCAATCACCCGGAGCCGATTTATTTCTTTATTCCGGTTCTCCTGGCAGGGTTTCTGCCGTGGAGTTTTCTTCTCCCGCCGATTTTGCATAGTCTCTGGGAACGGCGACGTGACAAGGGGAAAGAACAAAGGCTCTTCCTCATAGTTTGGGCGGCCACGGTGCTGCTCTTCTTTTCTCTCTCGCGGAACAAGCTGGGCACCTACATCCTCCCGCTCTTTCCCCCGCTCGCGCTCCTGACCGCAGATGCCGTAAGCCGGTTTGTCGCGGGTGAGGAAACAAGGAGATGGAGGCAGCGCTGGATCCTTTACGGAAGTCTCTTCTGGCTCTTTCTGTTTTTGACCATGCCTCTTCTCAGCGAGAGGATTTTTGCGGCCCGCTACCCTCAATACTTGCCGCTCAACATGCCTTTGCTTTTTTCCTCCCTGTTTTTTGTCGCAGCGCTGCTTGGCTGGGCCTTGCGGAAAGAGAGACGGATCCCGTGGATTGTCTTGCTTTCTGCTCTCTGGCTCACCCTGTGGTTTTATGGGGACAAGGTAAATGATATTTCCGAACTGAGAAGCACGCGAAGTCTGGCGCAGGTTATCAAGGAAAGCGCAGTCAAAGATTACCGGGTGGTCGCGATCCGTTCTGAATCGTTGCCATTTTATCTGTCTGATCGCGTCCACGTGGTTCCTCACCCTGGTGTCGTTGAGAGACTGCTCCAGGAGCCCACACCTACCGTCGCGCTCGTTAAGGAAAGGCATCTGGGAGAAATAAATGGGCTTGTGCCGTCGAAAATTTTTGTCTGGAAGACCATTCCTTCAGGTGATGCCCTGATCGCCAATTTTCCGCTACTTGCTGCTCAGAATTTAGGCAGCGCGCTTAAACGCTGAGCATATTAAACCCTTCTCTCTATCTAGCTGCGATTTTAGAAGTTAGTTTTTTCGCCTGAAAAATAAGGGCTATCGTTGCGAGAGGACGAGTGGCATAGGATTTGCTGTTTCTCAAAATCGGTGTCGCCTAGCAGTTTTATTCAGGCGAATTTTTTTTGGAGGTCTTATGAAGATGGTTGAGGCTATTATCAAGCCTTTTAAGCTGGACGAGGTTAAAGAGGCGCTCACAAAGGCGGGTGTGCAAGGGATGACAGTGAGCGAAGTGAAAGGATTTGGCCGGCAAAAAGGACATACGGAGCTTTACCGCGGAGCGGAGTACTCCGTTGATTTCTTGCCAAAGGTCAAAATCCAGGTGTTAATTCCTGACGAGAAGGCGCAGCAGGTGGTGGAGGCGATCACGACGGCAGCACGGACTGGAAAGATCGGAGACGGCAAGATCGCTGTGACTTCGGTAGAAGAGGTGATCCGTATCCGGACCGGAGAAAAAGGTGCGGATGCTATCTAACTAAGTTAAGGAGGAAAGAATAATGAACAGCAGGAAAAAGCTGCGGGTTTTAATGTCTCTGGTTATGCTTCTAGGATTCGTTCTACTGATGAGTTTGTCTTTTGCGCAGGAGGGGCCGCCGTCAGGAGCGCCAACTGCTGCGGAACAGGCGGCACCGGTTCCGGCGCCGATCGACCCGGCGGCTGCCGCTAAAGCCGAGGCGGCCAAGAAACCCGTGCCGTTCACGCAGGGGATGCTGGATCAGCTCGGCGACGCAAAAGTGGCTGCGGATACGGCTTGGACGCTGATCGCGGCGATGTTGGTTTTCTTCATGAACCTGGGCTTTGCCATGGTCGAGACCGGCTTCTGCCGCGCAAAAAATGCCGTCACCATCCTGGCCAAGAACTTCATCGTATTTGCGGTCTCTTCCATAGCTTTCCTGGTCGTAGGCTTTGGACTCATGTTCGGGGATGGCACTCCCTTCTTTGGGATCCAGGGGCTTTGGTTTGTCGGAGGGGCGGATAATAGTCCGGCAATGGGGGATGCTTATAAGGGGGTTTATTCCTCGCTT
>JACPSE010000089.1 GCA_016193465.1 Deltaproteobacteria bacterium | reverse complement strand
TTCACCTCCTTTTTATTCAGTGCCAGATGGCCTTGGTCCCCGGTTCCAAGAGCAGATCCAGAAGCCGATCCATGTCCGCAATCTCCACCCCTTCAACAAGATTGCTGATGGCCCGCTCTTTCAGCGAGAAGCTATCGGCCAGGACTTTGATTTTGTTCCTTATAAGTCTCGACATCGCTTCGCTGTATTTCGATCCCTTTCGCACCGGGAGGACTCCGTTCTGCACAAGGAAAAGGACCGTACCATTTCCCCGATCGGAGATTCCCTGGACTAGCTCAGGAAAATACTGTGAATCTAAACTATCAAACGGGTCTCTCGATTCGATCAAAAGATACTTTGCCATTGCTACACCTCCTCTTTGTTTTTGTGATGGTTTTGATTTCCCGAAATAGAACTTGTGAGCGCTTCGCCAACAGGACGAACCGAAAGCGTCATCCTTTCCACTCCTGTCACCTCCACCTTTTGTCCAACGGAAGGCTCCCCCTTAGACATTGCGTCCCAGATCTCGCCCCTGAAAAAGACCTTCAAAGCACCATTCCCGTTCTGGATCACCTCCGCCTTGCCTCCGATCATGCCTTCAGCACCCGTGGTCACCGGTCTCCAGAAGTCCTTCCACATGAGCCAGTAAAGGGCCGCACAGACAATAAGGATCAGGGAGTAAAAGAGCATGGCTTGCTGTAAAGGTAGAACCCAGAACAGAACCAACCCGATCAGCGGGAGAACAAAAAGAATGTGACACATAGCCTCTAATCCCAGCCCTTCAAGGTTTCCTCAACAGATCCATGACAAGCGTTTTTGCCTCCGGACTGGACCAGTCCCTTTCACCTAAAACCTGCCCAACCAAAAATCCTTTTCGGTCGATCAGAAAAGTCGCAGGGTGGCCTCTAAATTTGTACTTTTCAGAGATTTCTCCCCGGGGATCAAAGAGAACCGGGAAGCTGAGCTTGAATTCCTTCTGAAAGTCTTTGACTAAATCCTCCGGCTCTTGAAAGCTGACAGCAAAAATCATCAAATCCTTATCCTTAAACTCTCCATATAATTTTTTCTTGGTGGGCAACTCCCGCCGGCAATTCGGTCAGAAAGTTTTGAAAAATCCCAGGAGGACAATTTTGCCTTTGTAATCCGAAAGCCTGACCGTCTTCCCACCTACCTGGGGCAAGGAAAAATCCGGGGCGAGTTTTTTCTCTATCCGCAGGACCGAAAATGCCTCAAAAGGGTCTGCTGCAAAAACTCCCTGAGAAATGGACATGATAGCCAAGAAAAAGGCGGTTGCTGCTGCGAGTGGTCGAGCCATAAAGCTCCTCCTATTCAGATCAACCAGTATGTTAGCGTATCGTTGGTTCCCGCTAGGATAAAAATCGCGCCTGAAATCTGACTGATCCTGCGCTGGTGGCGCCTCAAGCGCTCCGTCAACTCACTGCTCAGATCGCTTCCGGAAGCCAGAAGTCCGGAGAAAGCCAGAAGAGGCAACACTGTCCCGAGGGCGAACAGACCGGGAAATATCCAGCCGCCAGTACTGATAAGCGCCAAAGGAATCATCAGCCCGAAGAAAAGCCAGAAAAGAGTCGGACAAAAGGTAAAAGAAAAAACCACGCCTAAAGAAAAAGCGCCGATTGCTCCTTTCCGAGGAAGGCGAGACTGAAGCCAACGGCCAAGCCGCGCTCCAAAAGACCCCCGCAAGCGAATGAGCCCCAAAAATGACAGGCCGATCAGAATCATTAAAGGCCCAACCAGCTTCCGCGCTACGACCACAACAGGGATGGCGGACTGCTGAAGCTTGAGGCCAAGGAAGATTATCGCTCCGCCGGCTAGCATATAGACCAGAACTTTGCCGATCGTATAGGCCAGAGCCTCGTTCCAGACTCGTCCTTCGCCTGTTCTGCGAGACACATAAGCCATTGCCGACAGGTTCGTCGTAAGCTGGCAGGGCGAAAGGGCGCCAACCAGACCGAAGAGAAAAACAGTTAACAGCGGAAGTTGCAGCCCATCCGCCACCCCCTTTACGGGCACGCTTAGGGCCACACTTACCTGGCTAAGCAACAGATACCACTCCCGCATTGTTACCTGGAGCAATTCCATGGCCGAAACCCCATCATGCTTTCAAAATGCTTTGGGGGTACTGCTCGTCAGGGTCAATTCCAGGTTTCATGGAGTAAAGTTTCGCTTTGTTGACCACGAGCTGGCCATCCTCCGCCACTTCGATGTTGAAGCGATCCAGCGGCCTTGGAGCTGGACCCTCAAAGTTGGTCCCGTCCTTAAAGAAGCCGCTCCCATGGCAAGGGCACTTGAACTTATTTTCTGCCGGGAGCCATCGCGGCGTACATCCAAGATGCGTGCATTTTGCGAACAAGGCATAGAGGCCGGTCTCCTCCCTCACGATCCAGACGCGGAACTCTTGTTTGAACTTTTCATTCACCTCGCCTAGGACGTAGTCCTCTGGCCTGCCTGCTTTGAATCTCTTGGGTGGCTCAAAGAGAACCCGGGGGAAGGCGGAACGGACAAAACCAAGAAGGGCGAAAAGACCGAACATGCCAAAACCGCCCCAACCTAACCGGGTAAAAAAGTCTCTCCTGGACCAGATACCCCGCTCTTCTTTCTCCAGTCCATTCACGGACCATTTCCTCCGGCTACTTCTGATTTCTCATCATCATCCGCATCATGAAATACATACCGAGAGGACAGGCGAGCACCGCCGCAAGAGTCAGAGCACCGCTTGCGAGGGCTCCGAGGGAGAGGCCGAAAAGCGAAACCGCCGCAATGAGAAGTAGAGGCGCGCCGCAGCAAATCGCCATCCCAAGCGGCCCCTTGAGCCATCCCTTTCCCTGCATCGGGCAGGCGGCCGATCCCTCTTCACTTTTCACCGCGACTCCAGTTGGATTTTCTGCGGGCATCTTGTCTTGCTCTAAAACGATCCGATCTGACATCAAATCTCCTCTCTGTTTTCGACAGAAGTTTCTACTGTTGCTTTTTCCATTTCATTCCCGCGTCCGCGCTCATATAGATTTTCCCGTCCATCGTTGCCACATACACTTCGTTCGGTTTCTTTGGATTAATAGCGACCGCCGCCAGATTTTTAAGTTCGCCCCCTATACGTTTCCAGGTTTCATCAGCATCTGTGCTCTTATAGAGCCCGTCCCGCATGGCGACGTACATGACCCTGGGATTTTGCGGGTCCACTGCAAAGCCGTTCACCGTTCGATTGGCGGGCAGACCGCCCACCGTTTTCCACCCTCAGAAGCAGTCTGGATTGCGTTGAAGGCCCTCAGCGGTGCCCGCGTAGAGAAAGATCCCGCCCATGCCGGTGGAGATGTTGACCGAGCTGAGAACCTTGACTTCACCCCCAGGCCCATCGTCTACACGAGTCCATTTTCCGCCTTCGTTTGCGCTCCGATAGATCCCTTCACCCTTTTCTCGGACAGCAACATGCAATTTTCCGTCGTTGGGGTCGATGGCTAAACCGTGGACATCGAGCCCCCCGAGCCCGTTGTTAATCTCCCTCCACGTGGTGCCCCCATCCGTGCTCTTGAGGAGACCAGCTTCGTGGGTGCCGACGTAAATCGTCTTTGGTTCTCTTGGATGTGGCGTGACAGCCATCACGTCTAGGTGGGAGCGTTTTGCCGGGAGCGCCACTTTTTTCCAGAAGCGCCCGCCGTCTTCACTCCGAAAGAGGCCTGTGTGTGCCCCGAGAAAAAGGGTTTGGCCCGCGGCATCCATCGATAGCGCATGGACATGCTCAAAGCCTGCGCTCTTTTTATGCTCCTCCTGCATACCGAAGGAGCGTGTGGGACTAAGGAAGATCCCAATCATCGCTACGAATACCCATAAACAGAATTCCCTTTTCATCCTAACCTCCAAGTTACGTTACTGCCTTTCTGACATAAGTTGCTGGAAGAAGGCCTTCGCCTCTTGGCTGTCCCACTTTCTATAACCGATAACCTTACCCACAAGTTCTCCCCTGCGGTTAATGAAATAGGAGAAGGGGATGGACCAGGCTCCGTACTCCTCCGAGACCTTGCCTTCTTTGTCCAAGAGAGCGGTAAAAGTCAGGCCAAGCTCATCGAAGAACTTGCGGACCTCTTTCTTGCTCTCTCTAAAATTGATGGCCACTACCTCTAAACCCTGATCCTTGAACTCACGGTGAAGCTTTTCCATCGTCGGCATTTCCTGTCGACAAGGAATGCACCATGTGGCCCAGAAGTTGAGAAAGACCACCCTTCCCCTCAGCCCTTTTAGGCTGATCCGCTTTCCCGAAAGAGCCTCAAGGGTAAAATCTGGAGCCAGGATTTGCTTCTCGGGCTTCTCGATCCCAAGTTTTTTAAAATAGCCCTCGGTGGTGGGTGTCTTTTCTTTCTTCTTATGAAAGAAACTCTCAGCAGGGCCCACAAGGACTAAAAGGCAGAGGGCTGTGCAGAGAAAAACCCGGCCAAGCACTCCCATGCTCAGAAAACCTTCGCGACTAGAGGAGCGGGGTTGAGAGAGCCCCGCTCCTCTAGGGGTTGCTTCTCTTGCTCTACTGGGCTTTCTGGGTCTCAGGCTTGCCAGAACTCATCATGGCTGTGCACTGATCCATCATCTTGGTCATCTGACCCATCATATTCATCATCCCCATCATTCCTTGCATCCCTCCCATGCCTCCGCCAGCCTTTTCTCCACCCATCATCTGCTGCATCATACCTGGCATCGAGGAGCCACTTTTCTCCTCTCCAGACTGACGCGCCAGGGCGACACCCGAAAAGATCAACAAGGCAACCAAGATGGCTAAAGTGAACTTTCTCATTTTTCCCTCCTTGAAACGAACGTTATGAGATAGAAAGACTCCCAGCCCTACGTAGGGAAAGGGTCAACTGCACTAAAAAAGCAACGAGAAAAGATCAGAGGGTCAGCACAGAATTGAAAAGGTGGATGGCAGCTTTCTGTGCTGGATAGATAAGAGAAGCCGCCCTAAGCCTATTGGCTGCAAGAGAAATTTCAGCGGGTGAGCCTACAGAGGCCGCATCTATCGTTACGCATTGTGCGTCTTTGGAAAAGTCATCGGTTTTTACTGAGGCGAGCGCGCCCTGAGAAAGTAAAGAGACAGAGACGCAAGAAAACATGGGATACGGACATCCCGGCTTTTCTAGCGGTGAGCTATTTTGTGAGCAGCCCGGCATTCCCCAAGCCAAAGACAAACCGGGATTAGCAAGGCTAGAGCACCAAACCGCAAACGTGAAAAGAAAGGGGAGAATGGCGGCAGTTAACTTTTTTAAGGTTGGCTTCACTAAGCTGATCATTAACCTTTATCCACCAAAAGTCAATATAGGGCTCTCAAGCTCTTGCCTTTTTTTCTCTCGCGACCTATCTCTAGGGTCCAGCAAGAACGGGGTGAACATGCCTTTCTTTTATCTCTCTTCTCTTTGGCTCCACATCCTGGCCGGGGCGATATGGATCGGCGGCATGGTCTTCGTGGCCCTGGTTCTGGTGCCGGTCATCCGCCAGCCGGAGAACCAGGCTAGCGCCGCCTCGCTGGTGCAGGTGACCGGCCGGCGTTTTCGCTCGGTCGGCTGGCTCTGCCTGATCCTGCTGCTCCTCACCGGCGCCGTGAATCTCTTCTACCGGGGTTTTTCCGTAAGCGAGCTGTGGAGCGCGGAGCTGTGGCAATCGCCCTTCGGTCTGGTCCTAGCGCTGAAATTATTTTTGTTTGTCTTGGTCCTCGCGCTCAGCTGCGTGCATGATTTCGCCGTCGGACCGCGCGCCACGGCCCTGTGGCGCAAGGAGCCGGCTTCCGTCGAGGCCGGGCGGCTGAGACGGCAGGCGAGCTGGCTCGGCAGGGCGAATCTCTTTCTGGCCCTCGCCATCGTCGCCCTCGGCATCATGCTGGCGCGAGGCTCGCCCTGGTAGTCTCCGTGAGACGGCCGTGACGATTCATAATCTGCGATTTCCTTTGATGGCGCTGGCCGCCCTTTCCTTGCTCGCGGCCCTGTGGAGCGGGCTCGCCAGGCTGGGATGGGATCTGCCGCTAGCCGCAGGCGGCCTGAAGGAAAATCATGGACCGCTCATGGTGGTCGGTTTCTTGGGAACCCTCATCTCCCTGGAGCGAGCCGTCGCGCTAAGGCGCGTCTGGCCCTACGGCGCGCCGCTGTTCGCCGCGCTGAGCTCCCTCAGCCTGCTGATCGGCTTGCCGTTGCCCCTGAGTCAAATCCTGGCGGCCGCTGCCGGCCTGTTCCTGATCTCTGTTTTCTTTTTTCTTTGCCGCCAGCAGCCGTCAGCTTTTTTTCTTACGATGGGGTTTGGGGCTTTTCTTTGGTTTGCCGGAAATCTACTCTGGTATGTGGGATATCCTTTGCATCAAGTTGCTCCATGGTGGATAGGATTCCTGGTGCTCACTATCGCCGGAGAGAGATTAGAGCTCTCCCGGCTGATGCGTCTCTCGGTGTTGAGCCGGACAGCGTTTTTCGTTGCGATCGGGGTTTTCCTCTTCGGGCTCGGCGTGTCGCTGTTTACTTTGGGTTATGGCCTGAGGCTCAGCGCGCTGGCGCTGATTGCCGTGGCCCTGTGGCTTCTTCGCTACGATATCGCCTGGCGCTCGGTCCGCCAGGTCGGCCTGCCGCGCTACATGGCCGTTTGTCTGCTCTCTGGTTATGTCTGGCTCGGCATTGGAGGCCTGCTATGGCTTCTCTTCGCTGACGTCTTTATTGCCGGTCGCCACTACGACGCCATGCTCCATTCGATCTTTCTCGGTTTTGTTTTCTCCATGATCTTTGCCCACGCCCCAATCATTTTCCCGTCCATAACGGGCCTCGCCATGCCATTTCGGCGCGCTTTTTACATTCATGTCGGTCTTCTTCACGTTTCTTTGATGCTGCGAGTAGGCGGCGACCTCGGGCAGTGGCAGTTGGGTACAAAGTGGGGCGGTCTGCTTAATGCCCTGACTATTCTGCTCTTTCTGGCAAATAATGTCCGCTCTGTAAAGGCCGGCCATAAGTCTGTCTAAGAACTGGCTTGCAGGTGAAATCCGTAGGAGTTTGTTCCCAAAACCTGTGATATATTTTTCTCAATTTCAGGAAAGATATTTGCTCAGAATTTAAATTCCGACGGTTTTACGCTGCGTTAGCTTTTTCAGTTCCCTGGCACACGTCTTGCTGAATAACTTGTTAATTGCGCTTTTAGGAGAGAAGAGTGGCTCTGGATAAAGAGGTGATTCTGGAAGCCCTAAAGCAGGTATACGATCCCGAGATCCCGGTGGATATCGTCAATCTGGGTCTTATCTACGAGGTCCAGGTTGACGGCGAAAAGATCCACGTGAAGATGACGACGACAGCCCCTGGGTGCCCGGTAGGCGATTACATTGCCAAGAATGCCGAGCGGGTTATCCGGAAGATCGAGGGTGTTGAAGAGGTATCTGTAGAGCTAGTCTATGACCCGCCTTGGAGCGTTGAGAAGGTAAGCGAAGAGGGAAAAAGGATGCTGGGATGGGGGTAAGGGAGAAAAGCATAATGGAGAGTGAAGCAAAATTTCATGAGCACCACCACTTTGAAAAGGCCACTGAAGCGCTGAAGGCCGAGCACCGGATTATCGAGAGGGTGCTCGCCGTTTTGGAAAAGCTCACTAAAAGTCCGGGAGATATCCGAGTGGACCTTTGGGAAAAGGCCATCGATTTTATCCGGAACTTCGCTGATAAGTGTCATCATTTAAAAGAGGAAGGGCTTTTGTTTCCGGCATTGGAGGAACACGGGGTTCCCCGGGATGGGGGCCCTATTGGCATGATGCTTTTTGAGCACGAAGAAGGGCGTGGGTATGTAAGGGCGATGGCTGCGGCCCTGCCGCTTGCGAAGCAAGATCTGGTAACGGCGAAAACCACGCTCGTTGAGAATGCCGGGGCATACCTTCGTCTCTTGCGCGAACACATCGCCAAGGAGGATGAAGTGCTCTTCGAAATGGCGGATGAGGCTTTGACCTCGGAAGATCAGAAAAAACTCCTCAAGGAGTTCGAGGAGCACGAGGAAAAGAAGATGGGCGCCGGGATGCACGAGAAATACCTGGCGATCGCCACGGAGTTGGAGGAACGGTTGAGCTAGCACAGGCTCATTTTCTCTCCAGCTATGATGTCCATGGTTCAGAGGCAAAAAGAAGAAGCGGCTTCTCAGAAAGATGGCCGTAGCCGCCTGGTCTATTCCGAGGCTCCCTTTCTCATTTACTGGGAAATCACCCGTGCCTGTGACCTTGCCTGTCGTCACTGCCGGGCGGAGGCCATAGCCCAGCGCAGTCCTCAGGAGCTGACGCTCGACGAAGCCAAAGGGGTGCTGAAGAAGATCAAAGGGTTCGGCAGGCGGGCGCCTCATCTGGTTCTGACCGGCGGGGATCCCCTGAAGCGGCCTGATTTTTTCGATTTGCTAGACTACGCGGACCGGCTTGAATTGCGCTTGTCGGTAGCCCCAAGCGGAACAAGCGCTCTGACAAGAGAGGTGTTTCAGATCTTCAGGGCGACGGGGGTTGAGAGCATATCGCTCAGTCTGGACGGTTCCAGCCGGGAGAGGCATGACGGTTTTCGAGGGGTTGCCGGCTGCTTCGACCGGACCATTGAGGCTGCACGGGTGGCGCGAGAAGAAGGACTCGGCCTGCAGATTAACACGCTGGTTACCGCGGAGACCGAGAGCAACATTCCAGAGATTCACCGTTTAGTGAGAGGCCTCGACCCCATGCGCTGGAGCCTCTTTTTCCTCATTCCAACAGGCAGGGGGCAGGCGTTGATGCCCGTCAGCCCTGAACGAGGCGAAGCCCTTTGCAACTGGCTTTACGACCTTTCCAAGGAGACTCCTTTCGCTATCGCCACGACCGAGGCGCCGCACTTCCGCCGGGTGGTTCTCAAGAGAATGCGGGAGGAGGGAATTCCCTTGGCCAGCATTCGCCAGACCTCGGTAGGAAAGGGGTTCGGCATCCGGGACGGCAACGGTGTCATGTTTATCTCCCATACCGGGGACGTTTATCCCGCCGGCTTTCTTCCTTTGGTGGCCGGGAACGCGAGGACGGCTGACATCGTAGAGATCTACCGGAAGTCCGAAACATTCAAGAAGATTCGTGATACCTCTCAATTGACCGGGCGGTGTAGCCGCTGCGAGTTCAGAGAGATCTGCGGCGGCTCACGAGCGCGCGCCTATGCAGCATGCGGTGACTTCTTGGCCGAAGATCCGGCCTGCGGCTACCAGCCTGGCCAGTATGGCGTACAGCTTGTCCACCTGGCTCAGGAGAGGACCTGAGGAGCGGTTTTGATGACTTTTCTCGAGCGCTCTATTGCTGTACGTATGAGTCTATCTATCGATTAAGTCTGCCGCCGCCTGATACGTTTCGAATTTCATCCGCACGTAGGGAGAACTGTAGCTGTTGCAGATCCTTTCGAGGCGCTGCGGCTTGCTAAAAAACTCCCGGTTGGCCCACAGAGAAAGCTTGCTCAGCTCTTCTCTCGAAAGATGCCGCGTGGGCATGATGGTGTGGACCGCGTCCCAGTTGTCGAGATCCAGACTCTCAATGCGGTTTTGCTTAAGTCCCTGACGCCAAGATTGAGTGCCCGGCATAGGGGTCAGAAGCATCATCACGGCGCAGTCGGGATCGATTTCGTCGACCGCGCGAAAGCGATTTTTAATCTTTTCGGCATCGTCTTCCCAAAAGCCGTTCATATAGGTGCCCACCGTGCCAATATCGTTCTGACGCAGCAGGCGGACTAGCTCTTTGAGGTCCTGGACCGTGTAGGGCTCTTTGCTTTTGTGGAGGTGGGCGAGCTCCTCATTGGTGCCGACCTCGATGCCGAACAGGACCTGGTAGCAGCCGGCCTTCCTCATCCGAGGGATCAGGTCTCTGTCCCGCATCAGGTTGTAAGCCCTGCCCATGAAAAACCACTCCATATCGAGATCGCGACTTTCAAGCTCATCCAGGAGATCGAGCATCTTTTTACGCTCAGAGTTAAAGTCGTCGTCCAGGAAGTTGAGGGCTTTGACCCCATAGGTTTTATTGAGGAGCTCCATCTCATCAGCGGCCAGTTTGCCGCTCCGGGTTCGGTGCACAAAGAAGTCCTGCCGCCGTCTGGGGTCTATGAGCCCCCACTCGTAACAAAAACTGCACGCGCCCTCGCACCCTCGGCTGGT
>JACPSE010000088.1 GCA_016193465.1 Deltaproteobacteria bacterium | reverse complement strand
AATAACTAGGTAACAACCACTTCGTCTCCTTGCCTGGAAAAAGTCGTATTCAGTTCCTGGTCTCTACATACCCATTCCATATACTCGTGTACCTCATTGCTCCTCTTGTCGGACCGAGGCAGCACCTCAGGTTGCGCTTGCTTATTGATCATAGCTGGCAGAAAGGAGACCTGTTCGACCTTCTTGTTAGCGATAACCACTTTCGCCAAGATGCTCTTTCGGCAGTCGGGAGGGAAAAAGTAGGTGGGGTAATCCGAGTCAGGCTTTACCTTGTAGAAAGGCTTGAATGTTGACTGGGAACCTGCAACCGGACTATAGAAGGCAAAATTACCCATGCTGTATATTATGACCCTTCCTTTGTATACCTCGATGCCTTTCAAGATGTGAGGGTGATGCCCCAGTATCAGATCAGCACCAGCATCCACAGCCGCATGCCCTACCTCGTACTGATACATGGCTATGACAGCCGGTACCAAGTGCACTCCCCAATGTATCGAGACTACCACAAGGTCGGCCTGTGCCCTGACCTTCCGTATATCGTCTAGCATCGCAGACAGGTCGTCTTTATCAGCCCTCGTTATGATCCGCGGCGGTGTGCCAGGCTGCCAGTCTACCTGCTCGTAAGAGGTTGAGGCCCGCATCGGCACGCACCCGGGTTTGTCCGCCCCGGCCTCGGACCCAGGGGCCACAACCGAATTGTAGGCGAGAAATGCTACCTTCGTGCCATTACGCTCCAGAACCGCAGGCTGCCGCGCCTCAGCGATGTTCCTCCCAGCGCCGATCACTTGGATATTGTTCTCCCTAAAAATATCCACGGTATCTAAGACCCCCTCCTCGCCACCCCAATAGCAGTGATTGCTGGCAAAGGAACAGACCTTAAAGCCAGCTTTGACGAGTGCGGTTACATCCCCGGGGCCAGCAAGCAGGTCGGGCCGTCCGACTCTTTGGAGTGCTCTGCTGGAGAAGGGAGTCTCGAGTTGGCAAAATGTTATGTCAGCTTGGTTGAGAATGGGGGCGGTATGAGCAAGCAGCAATTCGCCCGTGTCTCGACCGAAGAAAATATCCCCCACTGCATAGATGGTTACCTTGTCCGCCATTGGTGCCTCCTTATCTTTTTTTGACATCGCCCCGCTACCTCATCTTAGCCGTGGGGAAGCCGAAGGCCTCAACCACCATATACCTTCAGCCCTTTAACAGCCTCAGCCACCTTCCCCTGAGCATATATGCTGGAGTTCAGCGGCCCGTATTTGTCCATAATCGCCTGGGCCTCGGGGCTGGTCTCGGTTTCAATCCAGAGCAGGCCAGCATAGGGGTGGGGAGCCGTCCTCACTATCAATTCTGTATCGAAAAGCCTCACAGGCACCGGCTCAATTAACTTGCATGCTAGGGAGCCAGTGGGGTCCTTGGCCGCGGCCCTCACGCAGGAGTGATAGTTGTGCATGTGATGTAGGACATACTCTCCAGCGGCTATGCGGCTCATCGCGACGGTTGCGCCCCGGGCCCAGACGGGGTTCTGGGCAGCTATCTTTCTGGCATAGTCCCTCACCCACCCCTCACCCAAGCCAGCAGCCAGGCCAGCCAAACAAGTGGCGCGAAGCTCCACTATGAACTTCTCGCCTTTGAACTCAGGCTTCAAGAAGTCCTCCCAGGTGTTGGGAACTTTTTCCGGAGAGATGAGCTTCCGGTTGTAGGCCGCGGAGCACGCACCGCTACCTATGGCCACCACGCCACGATTGTTCGGGTCGATCATTTTAGGAGGGATGGCCAGTACCCCATGCTCGGCCATGCCCAGGATGTCGAACTTCTTTCTTTCAGGGACGAAGTCGTTGTACATATCCGGGGTGGCCGCTGCCGCGTCCCAGTCTTTTGCAGCTCCCGCCTTGAGTTCCAAGAGGAAGCGCTGGTAAGCCTCGGGGCCAGTCAGCTCCTCAATGTATATATCGAGGAAGGGGTATTTCTTCTTCATAAGGTCGCTCATGCGCCGGAATGCCTCGGGAGAGTACGAGCTGAGCACACGGAGTCTCCCCTCTTTTTTTGCTTTTGTGACAATCTCGTCGTGGCTCGTCTCAAAAATGAAGCCCTTGGCCTCGGCTGCCTGTTTAACCTTTTGAAGATCAGGGCTTGCGGCCAGTATCGCGGAACCGTTGGCCCAAAATCCCAGCATGAGAAACAAAACGGCTACTCTAAAAAATGTGCCTCTCACAAATTCCTCCCATCAATTATAATAAGAATCACTGAAATAGGAACCCAGGGGGCCATTGCATATCCATGATATGCTCAATAAGTCCCCAGAGGAAGGCAAAACCCCCGGCCGCTGTTAGTAGTGAGACCCCCCATCTCTCCTGTTCGATGAGGCTGTAAAAGAGTATCAAAAGAGGCAGCGCAATGACAATGCCCAAAAGCCAAACGGCAGTGGCGCCGCCGGCAGTCCAACCGAAAAAGGCCATAGTGCGTTTGACTTCGGTTCGGAAGTCCAATCCGCCGCTGTCATAGACCTCATCCATGTCCCCGCCCTTGCTGCTCGGCTCTTCTCCTGCTTGCCGCCCCGTCAGATCCCTAAAGAGCTGAGCCAAGACAAAAAGGGCGCCCGGTATGGCTGCCACGTAGACGGGCATAAGCTTGGCGATAAGCGGCCACTGCAGGCCCGCAGCGATCGCCGCCAGAAAGACGCCGAGCAATAAAAGCGTGAAGATAGCCTCGGGCCGAAGCCTCACGGCTAAATTCTTTCCTGAAATGGTACTGCCCAATAGAGATTCAGCCTGACTTTCTTTCTTTGCTCTTTTCGGCAAACTGAAGATAAAAGAGACTGTGGCCAGGACCAGCAAGAGCATCACACTTGGACGCAGCAACCAGCTAAACCCGTAACTCATCATTGACCGGTACAGGTATCTCTCCATCAGGATTCCGAGAACCAGACCCAAAATCAGGGCGGGCCGAGGATAGCCAAACCGCCTCATGAAAAAGCCAATGACTCCAAAGAATAGCACGGCTAAGAGATCGAGAGGATCGCGGTTGGCGGTGAGAGCGCCCATCAGGATGAAGCTGAGGATTAAGGGAACCATCAGGGAATAACGTACCTGGGCGAGCTTGGCTAACTGGTTTGCCAAGAGAAAGCCGATCAAGGTGCCCATGATCCCCGAAATCCCCTCGAGCCACACTGCGCTGAAGATTATGTCCAGGTGATTTTTCACCATGTCAGGGCCTGGGACAACGCCGAGCGCGAGGAGTGCGACAATGAAAAGGGCGGTCGACGCCCCCTGAGGAAATCCCAGGAGCAAAGTGGTGATGAGGTCGCCGCCGTCCTTGGCGTCATTAGCGGACTCGGGTGCGATTACGCCTCGCACATCTCCTTTTCCAAACATCTCTTTGTTTTTGCTGCTTTGGACCGCATGGCCGTATGCAAGCCAGTCGACAGATGACGACCCTAAACCCGGGACAAAACCGACCCAGACTCCGAAGAAACTGCAGCGGACAACAAGCCACCAGTTCCACCCCCATTTTGGTGAGAGCCAATTGCAGTGCTGAGGGGATCCCGAATATGGCCACCGCAATAACACTGATAGTAAAACCATCCAGGAGATAGATCTGATTAAAGGTAAAGCGCATGATGCCGCTCTGAAGTTGCTGCCCGATGGTCGAGATCAACAGTCCAAGCGCCGCGGCAATCAGCCCCTTGATGGGTTGACGTCCAGCTAGGATAGCCACCATGCTAAGACCCCAGAGGACGACCACAAACAGCTCCGGTGAACCCATCAGGTAGATCAAGGGTTTGGCCACGGGAATGGCCAGAGCCAGCGTGAAGGTGCCGATCAGACTTCCCATTCCGCCCGCCATAAAGGAGGCGCCCAGCGCGCGCCTGGCCTCGCCTCGCTTCCCCATCGGGTATCCGTCCATAATCGTCGCCACGGAACCGGTGCCGCCGGGAATGCCGAAGAGGATCGGCAGGTAAGCGGCACAGATGGCGCTCACAGCGCTCACCCCCAGGAGCACGGCAATGGCCGTGATGGGCTGCCACTGGACCACAATCGGCAATAAAATCGAGTACGTCAAAGTTGTTCCAATTCCCTGAGGCGCTACGGCATTAAAGGTCCCAATGCTAACGCCAACCAAAATGGCTAAAAAAACATAAGGATCGAGAAGATTCTGTAAACCTTGAGACGCTGCCTGAAACAATGAAACTTCCACTTTTTCTCCCTACCGGGTCAGAAGGGCATAGTTAGCCGCCGTCGGTGAAGCCGGGCTTTCTTTGCGGCGGTAAAACGGCATACCTTGCTTGAACGTTCCGACAATTCCTCCCTGCTGCGTCTTGTTCGTCTAACGGGGTGGCAGAGTCTCAGCGCCGGCGAACTTTTTAAACAGCTCAATGGTCTCCCGATCGCGAGGGATCTCTTTGATGTAATTTTCTTGCTGCTCCCCTGCAAGGGGGGTGGGATTAATTCCGGAATCCTTTTTAAACTTAATGAGGAACGCAGGGTCCTTGAAAGTTTTCCTCATCGCCTCGCGTAGAATTGCCACTCGTTCTTTAGCCGTCCCGGGAGGAAGCAGGTAAGCCGTACCGCCAAGCTCCATATTGCGCTGCAAGACAATGATATTGACCTCTTTTGGGGACCTGGCAAAGGTCTCGAGCTCCGGCAGCTTGGGAAAGGATGGGTGATTTTCCCCTTTGGGCACTTTATGGATGGCATGGAAATCCATAAGCCCCTTTTCAACCCATTGAGGATAGTGAAATATAATGGCTTCCGTATCAGCCGCTCTCCCATCCGCTTCTCCGCTCTCCACGGCTATGTAGACCTCCGGGCCTGTGTAGCCGGTAACAAACCTCGTGTTTTTAAGGTCAAGAAACCAGGCGAAAATTCGCCCCATGATGTATTGGTCATGCCCTACGGACGCGGCACTGAGCCTCAGCCCCGAATGGGCCCGGAGTTTTTCCAGGCTGCTTAAACCAAGCTTCGCATTGGTCAGAAAGACGTATTGGACGACGCTGTTGGGTGTGCCAAGGTAGATTAATTTATCGACATCATACAGGACTCCTTCCAAACCCAGAATCCCGTTCGCTACAAACCCTCCGCCGACATTTGCAATGGTCAGCCCGTCAGGGCGAGCTCCCTTAAAGATATAGTTTGCCGCCTTCCGCCCTCCGCCGCCTGGCATATAATCAAACACGATATTGGGATTTCCCGGAATATATTTCTGCAGGAAGGGTAATAGGGCCCTCACCCGCAGATCCCCCTGGCCTCCAGGGGCGCGTCCCTGGAGCAAGGTAATGGTCTTGCCTTTATAAAACGGCTCCTGTGAAAATGCGTAACCCGGAAGAAAAAGACAGGCCAACGTCACGCAGATTATAGTCCTCGATAAATAAACAAATCCATACCTTCTGCTCCTCATACCGTTCCCTCCCTTTGGTTTGATTCATTTTTGCCGCGGTAGCTGCCATTCTGCTACCTTCTAAGAGTCTTGCCCCCAGACACCAAGTCCATGAGTTCTGTGATGTCTGGAAGGTCTTCTAGATTCAACACTAACTCCAGGGTGCGATCAATATCGGCTGGTGAGAGGACTAAGCGGCCGCAATCCCGAAATTTGAGACTTATCTCTTCCGGGCTCATAGGATTCTGAGCCTCGCCCTTGGCAAATGGAACCTGATGAGAGTGAACCCTGCCGTCTCGGAGCTTCACCGTCACTATTTGAGGAGGATCTCCATGCATCTGTCCTTCCTTGACCTCCGCCTCTAGCTCAACGAGCTTCACTTTCGACATAAGGTCTTGAGCCTTAGGAGCGAGGACTTTTTCGTCGGTGAATTGCTTCAGGGTTACTTCGCCATCAAGGAGCGCCGCAGCCATCGCGTAATGCATGCTAAACCTTCCCTGTGAGGCCGTTTGGGGGTGGTTATAGCGTCGGAAATGCTTCACTAAATAAGGACTAACCTTACATTCGACCTCAACCACATCTTGAGCATGAAGTTTATGCTCCTCAATCAGCTCCAAAATAGCAGTGATGCTCTTGTGACTCGGGCCGCCAGTAGGGTATGGCTTTATCCTGCTTATCCCTTGAGAGACTATACTGAAGGGGAAACCCAATTTTTTGCCGAACTTCTCTGGGTCGTATTCCTTTCCCACAAAAACTGTGGGGAAACTGTTAGGGCCCTCCAAGATACTTTCATCGGCACCAAAGCCTTTCACTGCAAGCATAGCTGCCACCACGCCGTTTTTAGCACCATTTCCAGAGTGAAAAGGTTTAGTATCGGTTCCAATATTTCGGCCGAGCCCCGCAGCCTGAGAAGCAGCGATACCGAGTGCTCTCCTAATTCGTCCCTTACCCAATTTTAGTATTTTGGAGCTGGCTACCGCCGCTGCCATGCTTCCCACGATACCGCACGGATGCCAGCCTAGCTCCGCGAGCTTGGTCACCATCTGAATGCCGATCTTTGATCCTACCTCACAGCCTAAAAGGTAAGCCTCCAGAACGGCTTGACCAGAGACCCTCTCCCGCTCTGCCAATGCCAAAACGGCTGGCAGAGTAACTGCTGTAGCATGCTGGAAGTTGGGATGAGAATCATCGTAGTCCAAGGCATGAGCCAGGGTGCCGTTGGCCAGGGCCGCCTGAGGGCCAGAGGTTCTGAAGCCCATCGCAATGACTGCAGCTTCGGGCTTACCCCCCAGCTCCTTGACGTAGTCACTTATTATTCTGCTGGCAGGCTCCTGAGAACCTGCCAAAGAAACACCCAAACAGTCAAGGATGCACCATTTGGCGCCGGTCAATGCCTCCTGAGGAATTTGGCCATAGCTGGTCTCTGCTACAAAGTTAGCTATTGCCTCAGTGTTCATTCCTTTCTTCCCCTTCTCTCTGAAGTACTGAACTTGTGCCTTTATAAACCTCTATCCCCTCTAACCCGGGCGGATTGCCCTGATTCTGCCTACCGTTCAGGGATCAAGAGAGATGTCAACTCTGCTACGTCCTCCAGCTCATCTAACCGACTTACGGTGTTAATCACCTCCTCAGTCCTCGCTCGAGAGAATACCGACGAGGCCAACCGCCGAAATTTGTCGGTCAACTCGGCCGCGGTGAGTGGATTCTCGGGGTTGCCCCTTTGATACTCCTCCTGCATCTCGAATACCCTTCCATCCGTGAGAGTCAGCTTCATGTGACAGCCGCGGGCTTTGAGCCTTGCAAGACGAGGATCTGCGTGAAGGTACACCTTCCTGGCGACCCGTAATACTTCAGGGTGCCGCCACACAGAGGGATCAGTGTATAGCCTCAAGTCGTTACTCCTCTTGACCACCCGGATGGCCAAGGAGTACGCCATGCTAAACTGAGCGCCGAGGATATCCTGAGGCTCGCGGATGGCCCCGTGGCTGAGCACGTTATGCTCGTTTCTGAGTCCTACGTCGATCCTCTCGACATCAGTCGCCTTAATGTCATGAGTCTGAATGAGTTCGGCTAGCAGAGCGATTGGCGACTGGATGGCAATGTTCACTGGATAGGTCTTGTACTCAACGTGCATGACCCCAAATTCTTCCCCAAGGCCTTCCAGGATTGGTCTTGGATCATCTCGCCCGGCAAACAGAGCGAGCATGCCCTGTTTACCCTCAAAGATAGTCAGCGGCCCTGTTAGCCCAGCCTTCGCCAGCATCGCGGAATGGATTCCTCCCCGCGCAGCTAGACCGGAGTGCATACGCTTCACCTCGCCGCCGCTCTGAGTGTACTCCCTGGTCCCGCTTGCATGGCTCCCTGCGATGGCAAACGCATGCGCCAGTTGCGTGGCATCGAGCTTCAGAAGCCTTGCGGCAACAGCGGCGGAAGCAAACACGCCAATAAGGCTCTGCGAGTGGAAACCTCTATGGAGCGAGTCTGGCAGCATCGCCCGTCCCACGCGCCACTCCGTTTCATAACCCGCTGCAATAGCGGCAATAACCGCCTGGCCATTCGCCTGTTCCTTTTCGCCTAAAGCCAAGGCTACCGCCGTGCAGATCGCGCCAGGGTGACCCCCTCCAACGCCAGAGACATGGTCATCGAGCTCGCACCCGTGCCCGAATGTAGCATTGACAAAGGCAGCATCGGCAGCCCAAGTTTTCCAGTGGCGGTTCACAACCGTGGCTTCGGGCTGACCAGCGAAACCTCTGATGAACTCGTAAATAATGCCAGAGTGGCTCATAGTTGAACCGACAAACTGACAGCCCAACTGGTCCAGCAGCGCTTCCTTCGCTTTTGCGGTCACATTGGCGGGGAGCCTCTGATAGTCCAATCTCACTAGATGCTCGCTCAGCTGCTGGGCAACGGTTTCCTTGCCTGTGCTCATCTGTCCTCCTGTGATTCCGTCTTTCATATTCCACCTTTATTTTTTCTCGACCATCTTGCCCGCGAAAATGGCTCCTGACACCTTTTCTGGCTGCCTCAACTTCCTCTCACGTTCAGCCAATAACCCGGGCGGCTCGCCCTGATTCTGCCTACGGTTCAGGGATCAAGAGAGAAGTCAACTCTCCTATGTCCTCTATCTCATCCAGACGCCCCACAGTGCTAATCACTTTCTCGATCCTCTCCTGGGAGAATACTGACGAGGCCAACCGGCGATGTTTGTCAGTCAACTCGGCTGGAGTGAGTGGTTTTTTAGGATTCCCCTTTTGGTACTCCTCCTCCTTCTCCAATACTCTTCCATCTGTGAGAGTCACCTTCACGTGAGAGCCATAGCCATGGCCTTCGCCAGGGCGTTTATTCCCTGCAAGACGTGGATCAAAATGAAGGTACACCCGATGGGCAAGCCCCAATACCTCAGGATCTCGCCATACCGAGGGATCCGTGTATAGCTTCAAGTCGTTGCTCCTCTTGACTACTCCCATAGCTAAGGAAAACTGAATGCTAAACTGAGCTCCGACAGTATCTTCAGGCTCGTAGATGGCCCCTACGTCGTGTAAGACATGCTCTCTCCTGCATCCCACGTCGATCCTCTCGACGTCAGTTGCCTTGATGTCATGAGACTGCATGAGTTCACTTAAGAGATTGACCGGCGACTGGATGGAAATGTTCACTGGACGAGTCTTGAACTCAACGTGCATGATTCCAAAATCTTCCCCGAAGCCTTCGATCACGGGTGTTGGATCGTCTTGTCCGGCAAGCAGACGGAGGATTCCAAACTTACCCTCAAAGATAGTCAGCGGCCCTGTTAGCCCGGCTTTCGCCAGCATTGCCGATTGGATTCCTGCACGCGCAGCTAGGCCGGAATGCATGCGCTTCACCTCGCCGCCGCTCCGACCGTACTCCTTAGTCCCGCTTGCTTGGCTCCCTGCGATGGCAAACGCTTGTGCCAGTTGCCTGGCGTTTAGATTCAGAAGCCTTGCGGCGACGGCGGCGGAAGCGAACGCGCCAATAGTGCTTTGAGAGTGCCAGCCATTTGCGGTCGATGCTGGCGATAACGTCCGTCCCAGGCGCCAAGCGGCTTCATAACCCGCTGCAATAGCGGCAATAACCGCCTGGCCGTTCGCCCGTTCTTTTTCCGCTAGAGCTAACGATACCGCCGTTGAATAAGCGCCAGGATGGCCGCCTCCAGTGTCGATATGGTCATCGAGCTCGCACCCGTGCCCGAATATCGCATTGACAAAAGCTGCATCATGCGCCCAAGTTTTCAAGTGGCGGTTCACAACCGTGGCTTCGGGCTGACCAGCGAAACCCTTGATGAACTCGTAAATAATGCCACAATGACTCATAGTGGAACCGACAAACTGACAGCCCAACTGGTCCAGCACCGCTTCCTTCACTTTTGCGGTCACATTGGCGGGGAGACTCCGGTAGTCCAAGCTCACCAGATACTCGCTCAGCTGCTGGGCAACGGTTCCCTTGACTGTGCTCATCTGTCCTCCTGGGATTCCATCTTTCATGTTCCACCTCCATTTTTTCTCGACCATTTAATGTCGTGGTGAGGTGACGTGGAGTGCTATTTCCCGGCCTTGGGAAATCCAAAGGCCTCGACCACCATCCGCTCCCACCTAGCGCTATTGTGGATAGTATTCCAGTTATTCACGGACAGTTTCTTTCCCTGAATCAGTTTTGCCAGCTTTGAGTCTGGAGAATACAAAGACGTGTTGAACGGCTCGTATTCGTCAATAATCCTCTGGCCTTCAGGGCTGGCCAGGAACTCCAGCCAGAGAAGGCTAGAATAGGGATGACGAGCAGCATTATTTACTACTTGAAAGTTCTGGATCCTCGCCGGCACCGGCTCAATAACCTTGCATCCTAGAGAACCAGTGGCGTCTCTTTTCGCCGCCCTTTCGCAACTGTAATGAAAAGCCAGATGAAACAAGGCGTGCTCTCCGGCCGCTACCGTGTTGAGGTAGCGGCTCTGACCACGAACCCAAACCGGCTCCTGTGCGGCTATCTTCCTGGCGTAGTCTACGGCCCACTTCTCACCTAGCCCTGCGGCTAAAGCGGCAAATCCTATGGGACGAATATCAACCAGGAATTTTTTCCCTTTGAACTCTGGCTTGAGGAAATCCTCCCAGCTTTTGGGAAGTTTGTCCTCCGGGATCAGCTTCCTGTTGTATCCGATTGCGTGGGCGGAGCTAGCAATGCTTACGGCGATCCGGTTTTTGGGGTCGACCATAGCAGTCGGGATAGCCAGCACCTTCTGCTGTGCCATTCCTAAAATATCAAACCTTTTAACGTGTGGAGCGTATTCAGGATAGAAATCCGGAGCCACGCTTAAAGCATCCCACTCCGTTGGTCGCCCAGACTGTAACTCAAGGAGAAGTCGTTGCGGGGCCTCGGTGGCTCCTATCTCTTCTAGGGAAAGGTCAGAAATAAAAGGATAACGCTTCTTGAAAGCATCAATCAAAGCCTTATAAGCGTGCGAAGCCAGGAGACTCAGGGCGCGCAGTTTGCCTTCCTTTTTTGCCCCAGCCACTATCTCGTCGTGGGAGGTGAGGAAAATGTACCCCTGGGCCTCAGCTTCAGCCTTGGCCTTAAGCAACGCCGGGTCAGACGGTGCAGCCAAGAGACTGGAGCTTGCTGCCCAAGGACCCAGGACAACGAGGACAAGGAACAAAGCCGCTTCTCTGATAAAACTTCTTTTCATAGGGCACCCCATTCTTTCTCTTTATTCCTATATGCTTGATCGCAGGGAAATCATTTTATTCAACACTTGTTTTTACGACTCCTTCAACACCCTCGAAATATAAAGTTGTTCCCAGCTTTCGCGAAAGCTTAACCATCAACTCATTAATCTTGTGGCATCTTTCGTCCGTTGAAGTAAGTGGTTCAGGTTGCTTCTGTTCATTGAGGGCAACCGGGAGGAAAGAAACCCGCTGAATTTTTTTGTCCGAGATTTCACAATTCAGAATAATGGTGTTTTTATATTCATCCGGAACGTCTCGATCCACGATTAGCTGTCCCAAGTTATAGAAGATGACCTTGCCTTTATAAACCTCTATCCCTTGCAGGAGATGCGGCCCGTGACCGAGGACCAGGTCGGCCCCGGCATCAATGGCAGCGTGGGCAGCACCTACTTGGTGAACTCCCAACGTGTGGGAGCCCCCTCCTTCCTTTGTTAAGCTTAGGCTTGTGTGAAAAGAAAGGATGGCGAGATCTGCTGACGACCGGGTCTTTTGTATATCTTCCACCATCAACTCTAAGCTTTCTTCATTTATTTGAGGGGATGCATACAATGGTGAAACCCTAACCACAGCAATTCCCGGCCTTTTATCGGAGGCTGCAGCTTGAGGGCGGAGACCCACATTCGAACAATAGCCTATAAACCCTATGCGAGCGCCTTTTCGCTCCAGGATGAGTGGCTTTCTGGCTTCAGAAATGTTCCTACCTGCACCGACATAGGCGATGTTGTTTTTAGCTAATTGCTCAAGGGTATCCATCAAGGCTTCCGCACCAAAGTCCATAATATGATTATTGGCAACACTGGCTATGTTAAAACCTGCTGAAGAAATGATTGCCGCCATATCCGGACTGCTTCGCCAGCCATGCGCTTTCCCTTTCGGCACTTTCCCTTTGTAAGACAACGGGGCTTCTAAATTGAAAAAGCCAATATCCGCCTTCTTGACGATGGGGGCCACAAACTTAAAGGCGGACTTCGGGTCTTTGCGAAGCGGTTCATGTAAAGTCCCGTCACTCTCTACTATCTGTACACCCATGAGAATGTCGCCAACCGCAGCAAGGCTTATAGAATCCTTTTGAATATCAGCTTTATCTGCCACGAAACCCTCCTTGACGACGAAAGGTATAATACGGTACTGGACTCTCGCTACCTCTTGGTCTCCTCGGCCCTGGGAAATCCAAAGGCTTTAAATACCATCTGCTCCCACTTGGCGGTATTGTGTAACGTATCCCAGTTGTTCACGGATAGTTTCTTTCCCTGAGTCGCTTTTGCCATCCCTGATCCTGGAGCATAGATGAATGAATTCAACCCCTCATAGTCGTCAATAATCTTCTGGCCTTCAGGGGTGGCCAGAAACCTGAGCCACAGAAGGCCAGAATGGGGATGACGAGCAACATTAGTTATCGCGTTAAAGTTTCGCAGCATGGCCGGCACCGGCTCAATAAGTTTGCATCCTAGGGAACCGGTGGGGGCTTTCTCTGCCGACCTTAGGCAAGACTGGTAATAAGTCATAAGAAACAAGGTGTGCTCTCCGGCTGCTATCGACGTGAGCGGCCGAGTTGCGCCACGAACCCAAACGGGATCTTGTGCGGCTATCTTCCTGGCGTAGTCCTCCACCTTCTCCTCACCTAGCTCTACAGCTAAATTGGCAAATCCTGTAGGACGAATGTCGACCAGGAATTTTTTCCCTTTGAACTCCGGCTTGAGGAAGTCCTCATAGCTCCTGGGAAGTTTGTCCTCTGGTATCCGCTTCCTGTTGTATCCTATTCCGTATACGGTGGTAGAGACGACCACGACGGTGCGGTTTTTGGGGTCGATCATAGTCGTTGGGATAGCCAGCACCTTCTGCGTAGCCATTCCTAAGATATCAAGCCTTTTAATGTATGGCATGTATTCAGGGTAGAACTCCGGAGCCATGTTGAAAACATCCCACTCTGTTGGTATCCCAGCTTTTAACTCAAGGAGAAATTTTTGGTGAGTATCGGGGCCCTTTATGTCGCTAGCAAAAACGTCAATAAAAGGATAACGCTTCTTGAAAGCATCGATCATAACCTTATAAGAACGCCCTTCCAGCGAAGTCAGGATGCGCAATTTGCCCTCTTTCCTGGCGCCGGCTACTACCTCGTCGTGGGTGGTGAAGAAAAGGTACCCCTTGGCCTCAGCTTCAGCCTTGGCCTTAAGCAACGCGGGGTCAGGCGATGCAGCAAAGAGCCTAGAGCCCGCTAAGCAAGAACCCACGAGAACGAGAATAAGGAACAAAGCAGCTTTTCTGATAAAACTTGTTTTCATAGCGCATCCTCCATGCCCACGGCTCAGAATCCTCGGTTGTTCAGAAACTGTCAACAGATGTCCGATATCTTTTCGTCATAATTAATAGAGCCTCCTGGCTATGCATTTTACTTGAACCTTTTGCGCTACTTCAATGTAGAAGCCAACATCAAACCAAACCCAACATCATAGCGCGGAAACATCGGAGCCGACTGATGTTTAACTGAGAGCGCGTTGGTACCCTCCAGCACGCGGGGCGGCGAAAAGCCGTCATGCTTAGAAAGATGAAAGTATGCTTGTATTACCGGCGAATCCTGTTCAGCCCGAGAGTCTATGCCTTTCCAGATTTTTCTCGCGTATTGGCTTCCCCCGCCATTGACGCAAAAGTGTGAGAAAATCTTGCGCGTTGGTGGAAAGGGGTGCCCCTTTTCTGTAGATAATGAAGCAGTTGGCATCTATTTCTTTTAGGCGCGGAATCTCAACGGGTTTCAAATACCTTTGTTTTAGCTCGTGGTCTATTGTATCTCGAAAAAAGAAACCTAATCCCAAGCCGGCTCGTACACCAGCCCTAACAACCTCGGAAGAGTGGCACTCGGCAACAATATTTAGCTTAAGGCCGATCCGTTGGAGTTCTTTCGCGATTCTCCCTCCGACCCTAATCAAGACCGGAATTTTAGAAAGTTCTTCCAGGCTCACTTTACCCTTCCGCGCTAAAGGATGTTTAGTTGAAACAGCTGCGACCAGTTCCTGGGACCACAGAGGCTCAAGAGCGATCTGAGAACGGCGGGACGGATTAGTAATGAGTCCGATCTCAACCTCGGAATCTAGAACCATTTGCTCCACAGTAGAGCTGTCGGCTGTTCTAAAAATAGGCTGAACATCGGGGTGGGTTTTTGTAAAGGCCTTTAATACTTCAGGGAGCAAAGCAACAGAAACATTTGTGGTGCCAGCGACTTTGAGAAGGTGGAATTGTCCTTCTGTTACTCTAAGCAGAAAAATTTTCTTTACGTCCTCGATCTGTCCCAGAATAGGTGCGACAACATGCCAGAACAGGCGCCCTTCTTCCGTCAGTTTAATTCCCCGGCCGATTCTCAGGTGGAATTTAACCCCATACTCTTCCTCCAACAGCCTAAGCTGCTTCGAAACGCTAGACTGACTGATCCGGATCGCCCGTGCAGCTTTCGTGATATTGAGATGTTTTACAACGGCTTCAAAGGTCTTAAGCTGGTGCAGGGTCATGGAAATATAGGGCTTACTTAGTAAAGGAAGGGGCAGTTGATTATGTCCCCTTCTGTTCCGAGCCCATTGAGCCGATCATTTGAGTTCGGCCTTGGGGAAGCCATAGGCCTCCAGCACCATCTTCATCCTTCTCGGAGTTTCGTGGAAGGTCTTATAGTCATTAAGGGATACTTTTTTTCCTTTGAGAAGCCTGGCTACCTCTCCCTCCGCGTATAAGTTGGATTTTACCGGCTCATACTCGTCTATGATCTTTTGGCCCTCGGGACCGGCCAGATACTCCAGCCAGAGAAGGGCAGAATAGGGGTTGGAGCTGGTCCTGAGCACGAACTGGTGTTCCACGAGCCTCACCGGCACTGGCTCAATGATCTTACATACCAAGGCCTTAGTGGTGTCCTTTGTCGAGGCCCGCACGCAGGACTGGTAGTTCGTGAGCTGATGCATGATGTATTCTCCCGTAATAATGGAAGCGAGCGCCCGCGTATTCCCACGAGTCCAGATCGGCTGTTGCTCCTTTATCTTCCGGGCGTAGTTCACCACCCACTCCTCGCCCATGGCGACCATGAGAGCGGCCATACCGTTGGGTCGGATATCGACGATAAACTTCCTGCCTTTGAAATCGGCTTTCAAGAAGTCCTCGAATTTGTTGGGGACCTTGTCAGGCGGAATCCGGTTCTTGTTATAGGCTACGGTGCTGGTGGTGCTGGCCATGGAGACGAACGTGCGGTGGCCAGAATCGATCATCTGGGGAATAATTTTCAGCACACCCTGCTCGGCCATGCCCAGGATGTCGAACTTCATAGTCTGGCCCGCGAATTGATCGTAGAAGTCCTCGGAAGCGTGGGACACATCCCATTCCCTCGCCGTTCCTGCCTTTAACTCCAGCAGAAGACGTTGGTTAGCCTCGGTGCCGCTGATTTCTTGTATTTGGGCATCGATGAAGGGGTACTTCTTTTTGAAGGAGTCCGCCAAGTGTTTATAGTTATCCGGGTCTAAAGAGCTGATGACACGGAGTCTTCCCTCCTTCTTGGCCTTGGCCACGATCTCGTCGCGGCTCGTCGCAAAAACGAATCCCTTAGCCTCAGCCTCCTGCTTGGCCTTCATCAGGGCCGGGCTGGCTGAAGCAGCGAAGGCATGAGAACCCAGAAACCAGCAGGCCAGGACTATGGATAAAGCCAGCGGCTTAACAAAACCGATCTTCATAGCGCACCTCCTCAATGATAACCAGCCAAAACGATTGCGGCACGGTCCTATTTGGACCCTCCTGCCTTCGGAAAACCATAGGCTGCAAAGATCTTGTCCATGTACTCCTGCTGTTTGACAATGTGCTGCCAGTCTATGACCGATATTCTCTTTCCACGCACCAATTCTTCGGCCTTCGACCCCGGAGAGTAAATGGAAGATTTAAAGGGCTCAACCTCATAGAGTATCTTTTGTCCCTCAAGCCCTGCCACATACTCGAAAAAGAGCACCGCAGAATATGGATGGCTGGCGCCCTTCACTATCCCATGAGTTTCCGTGACCCTTACCGGGACGGGCTCTAGAATAAGCACTTCCAAGTCCTTTGCCCCGCGTTGCCTTAGCCGCATGACCGAGTGATAATACGTCCCCACGAACAGCGCATATTCCCCTTCCGCCATTCCGGTCAGATAGCGAGTATGGCCCCTAGCCCAGATTGGCTGTTGTGCTGCTAGCTTGCGTGCATAGTCTAGCACCCAGTCTATTCCCATACTGGGAACCAGCGCAGACATACTGTTCGGCTTTATGTCCATCACGAACTTCCTGCCCTTATACTCCGGCTTGAGAAGATCATCCCAGGTCCTGGGGAGTTTATCCTGCGGCACGACTTTCTTATTGTAAGCAATGAGATCCACGATTGAGGATATGGCAATGGCGTTCCGACTCTCAGGACTGATCATTTTGGAATGAATCTGGAGCACGCCCTGTCGAGCCATACCCAACAGGTCGATCTTCTCCAAAAAGGGCAAGTAATCGTTGTGAAAATCGGGACTCAAATGGGCTATATCCCAGCTAGAGGCCCTCCCTGCCTTGAGCTCGAGCAGAAACCGTTGAGCGGAATCAGGACCGGTGATCTCCTCAAATTGGGTGTTGATGAATGGATACCTCCGGCTAAAACCCTCTTTCAATGCCCTGATGGTCTGTGGCTCGAACCCCACAAGTCCCCGTAGCAAACCCTCCTTTTTAGCCCTGGCCACGATCTCATCGTGGCTGGTCTCAAAGATGAATCCCTTGGCATCGGCCTCCTGCTTGGCCTTTTGCAGGGCAGGACCGGCCGATGCGGCGAAGGCATAAGAGCCTAGGAGACAGGAGGCCAGGACCATAGATGAAGTCACCGTCTTAAAAAAACCTGCCTTCACTGTGCACACCCGAAAGACTGGCGCCGTCATTTTGCGGCGGAGCCTATCCGATAAGGTGCCGTTGTGTCAACCTCCGAATTTTGGCGGGTGATGTATCAGTCTGTGTGTAAATTCGGTGGGGGGAAGGGAGTTGAGGGAGAAAATGGCTTTCATATTTGGCCGAGAAAAGAAGATTTCAAGGTGGTTAAGGGAAAGGCCTAGGTCATTTTTGGATTGGGAAAAAACA
>JACPSE010000087.1 GCA_016193465.1 Deltaproteobacteria bacterium | reverse complement strand
GCGATCGCTCTGGACTTAAGGAAGGCCAGAGTGTCACTATGGATTATGAAGGTGACTCGGCAAAGAAAATAAGCGTAAAGAAGAGCAAATAGAGGCGAGAGAGCCGAAACTGAGATCAAGAAAAAAAAGGGGGGCCGTTAAAGCCCCCCCTTTTTTTGTAACTCATGACCGAGAACCACAGGATAAAGCTCAACCTTGTTTGTTACAATGACTACGACTATAGTTGCATATAAATCTATAACTACAGTCGTAACACATTAATTTCGCTGAAGAATCCCCTTGACATCTTTGAATAACGATATACAGTGCAGCGTCAAAAGAGCAGTAAGTTAAATGGCGGAAAGGAGGTGAAACCCTATGTTAAGGAAGCTGGTGATTGCATTCCTTTTGACTCTGCTATTGCTCCCTGCGGTTGGATACGCGCAGGAGAAGAATGCCACGATCGTGAGTTACGACAAGGACTCAAGGATGGTGGAATTAAAGGGCAAGGACTGGGAGCAGAAGGCCAAAGTAAGTAGCTCTGTTGCCGGAGAAAAGGCCGATCTCCTGAAGCCAGGCACCAAGGTTAAAGTTGAACTCGATGACCGCGGCGGGGGAGATGTTAGGGTAAAAGGGCTTAACGCGCGCTAGTACCCTGATGGACGCTTTTTCTTTACATGGGGCAGGGTGAGTCTCTCACCCTGCCCTTCTCCGCTTCAACCTCTGGCGGAAGCCTTGAGCCCTGCAGCTTCGGTTCCTTCGGGTGTCACCTCGTGGTAGATCTTGGCGCCGGTTCGCTTGAACTCCTCGGCCTTCTCTTTCATGCCGACGGCTAGCGCCGTCTCTTCGTCCAACCCCTTCTGCGCTGCGTAGTCCCGCACGTCCTGAGTGATCTTCATGGAGCAAAAATGGGGACCGCACATGGAGCAGAAGTGCGCCAGCTTGGCGCCCTGGGCAGGCAGCGTCTCGTCATGGAAGGCGCGAGCCGTGTCGGGATCCAGGCTTAAATTAAACTGATCCTCCCAGCGGAACTCGAAGCGCGCTTGGCTTAAGACGTCATCGCGCATCTGCGCGCCGGGGTGACCTTTGGCAAGGTCTGCGGCATGGGCCGCGATCTTGTAGGCGATGACGCCATCTTTGACATTCTTCTTGTCCGGCAGGCCCAGGTGTTCCTTGGGCGTCACGTAGCAAAGCATAGCGGTTCCAAACCAGCCGATCATGGCGGCGCCGATGGCGCTGGTGATGTGGTCGTAGCCAGGGGCGATGTCCGTGGTCAGCGGCCCGAGGGTATAGAAGGGCGCCTCGTGGCAGAGCTCGATCTGCTTCGTCATGTTTTCGTGAATGAGATGCATCGGGACGTGCCCGGGTCCCTCGATCATCACCTGGACATCGTGCCTCCAGGCGATTTTGGTCAACTCGCCTAAAGTCTCCAGCTCGCCAAATTGGGCCTCGTCATTGGCGTCGGCGATGCAGCCGGGGCGGAGCCCGTCTCCGAGAGAAAAGGCGACATCGTAGGCCTCCATGATCTCGCAGATTTCCTCAAAGTGGGTGTAGAGAAAATTTTCCTGATGGTGGGCGAGACACCACTTGGCCAAGATGGAACCGCCCCGCGAAACGATCCCGGTAATCCGCTTCGCCGTCAGCGGAATATAGCGCAGCAGCACGCCGGCGTGGATGGTAAAGTAGTCCACCCCCTGCTCCGCCTGCTCGATGAGCGTGTCCCGGTAGGTCTCCCAGGTAAGCTCCTCCGCTTTGCCGTCCACTTTCTCCAATGCCTGGTAGATAGGAACGGTCCCAATCGGAACCGGAGAATTACGCAATATCCATTCACGGGTTTCGTGGATCTGATCGCCCGTGGAGAGATCCATCACGGTATCCGCCCCCCAGCGCGTCGCCCAGATCATCTTCTCCACCTCTTCCTCGATGGAGGAAGCAACTGCCGAGTTGCCGATATTGGCGTTGATCTTTACCAGGAAGTTCCGGCCGATGATCATCGGCTCGCTCTCGGGATGGTTGACGTTTGCCGGGATGATGGCACGACCGCGAGCGATCTCGTCCCGCACAAATTCCGGAGTAACCACTTTAGGTATGGCGGCCCCAAAACTGTTTCCACCGAGGCTCCGGGATGCGCCGTTGCCGCCATTTTCCAAAGCCATCTCCCGGCCTAGATTCTCGCGAATGGCGATATATTCCATCTCGGGCGTAATAACGCCCTTCCTGGCATAGTGCATCTGCGTGACATTCCTGCCAGGCTTGGCCCGCAGGGTCGGCCGACGCGAGGCCTCTGGAAAGCGCTCAGCCCTGGCCTCACGGTCGGCGCTATTGCTCCCATTTCTTCCCAGCCCAACACGGCGGCGGCACCCTTCCACGTCGCCCCGTGCCTTGATCCACTCAAGTCGCAGAGGCGGAAGACCTTTTCGGATATCGATTTTAACTGCGGGATCGGTATAAGGACCTGAAGTGTCGTAAATAACGAGAGAGCGATTGGCTTGCCCGTCGCCGACATGAGGCAATGCGGTGACCGAGATCTCACGCATGGTGACACGAACATCTCTGTGCCTCTTGCCCGGAACGTAAATCTTGCGTGAAGCAGGCAACGGTTCGGTCGTTATCAGATTCTCCTGCGGACCTTCTACCCCCCTGTCGGATCTGGACATGGTCATTCCTCCTGCTACACGTGCTGGTATTGACGCACGTGCTCTTCGTAAAGCGCTTCCTTCCCCTTGGCCTCCAATTGGCGCGAGCGATCCATCAGAAGCTCTTTGTTCTCGACAAAGTCTTTCCTGGAAAAACCCCAATTAGCGGGATGGAGCCCGGTATCCATTCGGATGGCGTCACAGGGACAGGCCTCGACACAAAACCCGCAATAGATGCAACGTAGCGTGTCGATCTCGTAACGCACGGGGTATTTCTCAACGGGATTGTCCGGATACTCCCCGGCCTCAATATAAATGCACTCTGCCGGGCAGGCCGTGGCACAAAGAAAACAGGCCGTGCACTGCACCGCCCCATCCTCTTTGAGGGTCAGGCGGTGACGCCCCCGATAGGTATCGGGATAAGGCCATCTCTCGTCCGGGTACTGCACGGTCATGGCCGCATCGAGACGCTTCGCTAAGCCCAACTGATGCAAGGTATGGATGAACAGGTTACGCCAAAAGCGGGAGCCCGTGACGATTAAACCGCGAAGGATCTCGGGGAGATACGACCTTTCCCAAAGTCCCATCTTTTCGACTCGCTGCATTTTTTTCTCAGGCGTGAAAAGGAGTTACTAACTGATTTATAAAGGATTCTTGATTTTTGTCAAGGAAGGCCGGATAGCTCTCAGCCATCAGCTATCAGCCTTAAAAATCTGCAAGCTGACCGCTGAATGCCGACTGCTCGACTATTCTGAATCGTACTGAAGGAGAGAAAAAACCCCGTAGGGTTTGAGCTTCTCGCGCCCCCTGAGAAAAGTGAGCTCGATGACAAAAGCGCACTCCACGACCTGCCCCCCGAGCTTGGAGACCAGGGCGATAGCGGCCGCTGCTGTTCCGCCGGTAGCGATTAGATCGTCGGCTATAAGAACCCGGGCACGGGGCGGAAGAGCGTCCCGGTGGACCTCCAGGATATCAGAACCATACTCCAACTCATAGCTCGCACTGTGGGTTTCGTAAGGGAGCTTTCCGGGTTTCCTAACGATGCAGAAGCCGGCGCCCAGTCTGTAAGCGAGGGCGGCGCCTATGATGAAGCCGCGCGACTCAACCCCCAAAACCATGTCCACCTTTTGATTTTCATAACGATCGGCCAGCAGGTCTATGGTACGCGTGAAAAGTGGCCCGCTGCCCAACAAAGGCGTGATATCTTTGAACACCACGCCGGGTTTAGGGAAGTTCGGGATGTCACGAATGGCTTTTCGGATCTCGGTTACATCTTTTTCCATCGCTCTCCCGCTATCACAAACATTTTCTACGCGCAAACAAAAGTCCTCTGCTTTCCGCTTTCTACCTTCCGCCTTCTGCCTTTTTTCCTATCCCCACACCTGCCGCGCTGTCTCTACCACGACCTCCAGTTTTCTTTTTTGGCCGTCTTCACTGATCAGGTTTCCCACAACGTCGGAAGCAAAACCACACTGTGGGCTGATCGCGAGCTGCTCCAGGGCAACATATTCGCTCGCCTCATCAATGCGTCTTTTGAGATCGTCGATCCTTTCGATCTCGGGCACCTTGGTGCTGACCAACCCCAGCACGACCACCTTGCCTTTCGGCAGGAAACGGAGCGGCCCAAAACTTCCGGCACGCGGGCTATCGTATTCCAGGAGAAAACGGTCGTGCCTAAGCTCCGTTAAGAGTCTCTCGGCAATGGCATCGTAGGCGCCCTCACGATGCCACATGCTGCGTTGGTTTCCTCGGCACAAATGGATGCCAAAGGTAACCCCTTCGAATCCCCGCAGGACTTCGTTATCAGCCTTAAGAGACTTAGCGAAGTTTTCCATTGGCTCTTCGCCCCGGCCGCGCATCGCCTGCAAAGAGGGAGGGTCAACATAGGCAGTATAGCCCGGAGCGTCAATCTGGACATAGCGGCAGCCGGATTCCACTAACCCTCTGACGATCTCGCGCTCGATCTTGACGACATCGGCCACAAATTCGTCTACCGTCGGGTAAATAGAAGTCGAGTTTTTGTAGTCAAATCGCTGGCAAATACGGTCCGGACCGATCAAGGTCACTTTGGCAGGCTTCTGCGCAACGCGGCTTATGAAGCGATACTCCTCTAAAGGAATATTGCGCACGAGACGCAAGCGCTCCACCACCGGCCGGCGCTGCGCCACGGGCGTCCCTTTTGCTTCCCCTCGCTCCGGTATCTCCCATCGCTGCAAAGGCTTGCCGCCCTCGACGCGCTTCTCATAAAAGCCGATGTCCACGGGCGCTGCGTCGAAGCCGGCAACGGATGCGCCGAAGCTGTCTTGAAAGTTGAGGCGCCGAAACTCGCCGTCCGTGACTACCTCCAGGCCAACTGTCTCTTGCAGGCGGACTGCCAGGCGGATCGCTTCATCCTCGACCCGGCGCATTTCATCCACGCTGATTTTTCCCTCGTCAAAGTCCAAACGCGCCTGCTTGAGATGGGCGGGACGGAGCAGACTGCCCACCACGTCGTCTCTGATTTTTGCCAGTTCCTTCATACGCTTAACCTGTTAGGCAAGAATCCGAACAATGTCAAACCGTGATCGTGCTCGTTACTCGTGCTCGTGTCGAACACGAACCACGAAACCGGTTGCTCCCGAGGAGCATCGTTACGACTGAGGCAGGTGATAAAGAGGATCCTCAGCCACGTTATCCTTGCGGATTTCAAAATGGAGATGAGGCGCCGATACCCTTCCGGTGCTTCCGACCTCCCCTATCACTTCTCCCTGCGCCACCTTTTGCCCTTCCCGAACCAAATTGCTTTGATTATGGGCATAGACAGAGACGAAACCTCCGGGATGGCGGATGATGACGATATTGCCATAGCCCCGGAGCTGGTCGCTGTACATCACCTCACCCTTTTCAATCGCCCGAATAGAACTCCCCTGGGGAGCTGATATATCTATCCCATCATGAAAGGTCTCGCCTCGCGGGCCGAACTTTGAGGTGATATTCCCGGTTATGGGCCAGATAAACCTCTCTTTTCCCCCTTCCGCTAAATCCCGAGCTTTGGGACGTTCCAATGAAGCCTTCAGTGGAGTAATAATCTCGACCGGCAACTGCCTTGTCGCGCCGGGGATAAAAATCCTCTGTCCCCCATGAATCTGGCTCGGGTCAGTGATTCGGTTAATACGAGCCAGCTCCTGGTAAGTAAGATCGTATGCCTTTCCGATGCGGAAAAGGTTTTCCCCGCTCTTCACCACATGATAGATGCCCTGCGGCCTTTTCTGAGGCGGAGCCGGCGACCGTAGAGCGCATCCAGCAGAAAAAAAAGACAAGGAAAGGGGAACGAGAAAAAGAGGAAGCTTAAGCTTCAGTCGGTCCAACCGTATTTCCCCCAGAGCTTAACAAAGCGGCACTCGCCCAGTTGCTCTTCCTCCAGGCCGGAGGCTGTGCGTCGTATCCTTTTGAGCACCTGGAACTGCTCGTCTCCCAAGGGTATGAGCAGCCGCCCGCCCACGGGTAATTGCTCCACAAGCGGTTGAGGTAACCCGGGGGAACCCGCGGTCACGAGGATGGCGTCGAAAGGGGCGTGTTCGAACCAGCCCAAGGTTCCATCCCCCACATGAATCGCCACATTGTAATAGCCAAGCTCATCCAGAATCGCCCTTGCCCGTACCGCAAAGGAACGGATCTTCTCGATTGAAAAGACGTTCAGGCAAAGCTCGGCGAGAACCGCCGTTTGGTACCCAGACCCTGTGCCCACCTCGAGAACCTTTTCATTCCCCGTAAGTTCCAGGGCCTGGGTCATGAGGGCCACCATATAGGGTTGGGAGATCGTCTGCTTCTCGCCGATGGGAAGAGGGCCATCGTCATAGGCGCGATCCGCGAGAGCAGATTCGACAAAGAGATGCCTGGGGACCTTGCGCATCGCCTGCAGTACTCCCGGATCTTTGATCCCGCGAGCTACGAGCTGCTCCTGGACCATCTTTTCTCTAGTCCCGGAATATTCCTGCGGGATTCGATCAGGAGGTTTCACAATGGAGAGAGTGGTCGGGGCGACCGGATTTGAACCGGTGACCACACGCACCCCAAGCGTGTGCGCTACCAGGCTGCGCTACGCCCCGACGATGTCTTCAACTGAAGGATATGTAACACTCCTTGAGATTTACGTCAATTGAAGG
>JACPSE010000086.1 GCA_016193465.1 Deltaproteobacteria bacterium | reverse complement strand
TGGCCTTCCTAGCGAAGGGCTACTTTGGCACTCTTCGGACGGCAATCCGCGAGGGGACACCGCTTTTTACCATCTTGACCTACATTGGGTACGTGGAGAAGTACGCCTTGCTGGCTGCTTTGTTCACGCAGTTCGACATTAAAGTACATCTTTACAACAGCTATCCTCAGGGTAAAGTAGCCTGGCGGCATGATTCTGGCCTGGTGACTGGCGCTTGCCGGCGGCATGGCGTCCACAGCTTGACTTACCAGACCCGGGCACACTTTGGCTGGGCCGTGGAACTCTGTTTTGACTGCTACGACACGTACTGCGTGTGGGGCGAGTGGTGGAAGACGTGTTACCAGGAACGCATGTTTGTCAAGAACTTCCGTTTCATCGGGAGTGTCTTCGTGGATGAGTACGAGATGAGCTCCAGCTTCGTGACCGGTCAGCTCCCCTCGGAGGCGATCAAGACGGTCATGTTGTTCCCCTGCGATATTCACTGGGAGGGGGAGCCCTCCTATCTCACCCTTGATTATGCAGTCCAGTTCCTCAGCGCGGCGATACGGGCCGTCTCCCGCCTGAACCGGCGCGTCGGATTTCCGTACTATAGGGTGGTCATCAAGCCGAAACATGTCCGGCATATCGATGTCTTCCAGCAGCACCCTGCCCTGTGCGCGCTCCTCCGTGATGAGGGAGTAGAAGTTACCTATCTGGCCAAGGCGATCTCCGATGTGAAAGAGGCCATTGAGCGGGCGGATTACGTGCTGGCCCTGCTGCCCACGACGCCCGGTATGGACGCGCTGCTGCTCGGCAAGCCGAGCGCCTACTTCAACACGCTGCGTCAGGGCGATCCGGTCTTCGATGAGCATCCGATCATTGTGAGAGATGAGGACGAGATCGAGCAGTTCTTAAAGGGCCGGCGTGCTGTCGACAATGGCTTGCTCAATAGGTTCGATCCATACCGCGACGGCAGGGCAAGAGAGCGGTTGTGGAAAGTAATTCGGACTGTTGACCAGGGCCAGCAATGGGATTTTCCCGAGTCAACCGCCCCGCTGGCGTCTCATGGCTGAGAGAGGGATTGGAATGGATCGCATTGCGAAAAGGAGCGCATCGGTGCGTGGGCCACGGATCATGATCGCCACCACTCCGATCAGGCCGGTTCCGACCGAATATCCTCCTTTCGGAAGCCTGTCGGTGATCGCGGCATTACAGAAGGCCGGGTACGAAGCGGTCGAATTCTATGACATCGACGGGGTGCGGCCCCCATACGAGGAAGTTCTAAGTCACGTCTGCGCGTCGCGTCCCGACATCCTGGGGATCAGCGCGGTGGTCTCGACCGCCTACGAGTTTACCAAGCGATTATCGCTGGACGTCAAGCGCTCGCTGCCGGACACGACGATCGTCTTGGGCGGCAACCTGGCCGCGAGCGCGGAAATCCTGCTGCGAAAGACCGGCGTGGACTTCTGCGTCCTGGGGGAAGGGGAGCGGGCTATCGTTAACTTCGTGAGGGCCTACCAATCCGCGACCCAGAGGAGCGACTTCGAGACGGTGCGCGGGCTCATCTATCGCGACGGCGAGCGCCTTGTCAACACCGGCTATGAGGATCCCATCCCCAAGGAAGAGGTCTACGACATCGACTGGACCGTGTTGGAGCGCTACTCGAGGATCGATAACTTCATCATCCCGGCCACCGAGTCGCGCCTCGTCCAGGCCACCTTCTCGAACGATCCCCGCGCCTATGAGCCGCGCCGGCGCGGAAAGACAGTCGGGACCCTGGTGGCCTCCAAAGGGTGTGTGGCCCGCTGCACGTTCTGCCATCGTTGGGACAGGGGAATTCGGTACATTCCCGTGCCGGTCCTGATGGAGCGGCTGCGTTATCTGGTGGAGCGGTACAACGTCGGGTTCGTCACGTGGGGAGACGAAAATTTCGGGACGGACCGGCGGTGGCTGACCGAGTTCTGTCGGCAGATCAAGGAATTCGATGTCCTCTGGCGGGTGAGCGGCATGCGCGTTAACTGCATCAGCCCCGAATATCTCAAGATGATGAAAGACGCCGGCTGCTCCGCTGTCTACTTCGGGATGGAGACGGGCAGTCCCGCAATGCTTCAGATCATGGAGAAGAATGTCAAGATCGAGGACAACTACAATGCCATTAAATGGACGCTCGCAGAGGGATTGGACACCACGATCCAGTTGGTCCTGGGCATGCCTGGCGAGACGCCGGCCACCATCAGGGAAACCGCCGAGTTCGTCGCGTATGCGTCGCGACTCGAGCGGGACAAAAATCCGATGGACGTAAGCATCAACTACGCGCAAGCGCTGCCCGGGACGCCGCTTTATGAGTTTGCCCGCAGGCGAGGCCTGATCGGACAGACCATCGGCGACGAGGAGCGCTACCTCCTGGACATCTCGGATCGCGATGCGAGCGACGAAGCAACCACGCTGAATTTTACCGACTGGCCCAGGCTCACGCTGGAGAGCTGGCGGCCGTTGATCACCATGCACGCGGGACGGGCATACATCGAGAAATTCGGGAAACAGGCGTATCGCCGGCAGCTTGTCAAGTCGCGCTACTTCGTAAAGGCGCCGTATTTCGATAGCGCTGAGGCGGAAAAACAGGGGCCGGCCCCAGGCGACGGCTCCGACGAGCGTGCCGCCAATGCCGCGAAGCATACGGGCTATTTCAACGTCCCGAAGAGAGAAATCGAGAGCAGCCATGTCTCTGACACGGTTCGGCAGCGCAGGGAGCCCATCAAGATCGAAGGCGACCGGCTCCCCGGCTTCTGGCAGTTGCTTCTAACCGGTAAGTGGCGCGCCATCCTGATCGTGTACCCGATGATCTTTTGCCGGCTCAGGCTAGTTCTGCCATTGATGGTGATCGTGTACGACCTCCGCCACAACGGGTGGCGGTACGCCTGCCGTCTGGTCTGGGAGTACGTCGTGTTCCGGGCAAAACGGCTGGCCGGATGGAAATCGGCCTTCGCGTTGGGTTACAAATCGCTGCGGAAGATTGTTAATAATGAGATTCCACAACCTCCGGGAGACAACCCGGCCATGCTGCCATTACGGAGAGGCCGGTAGTCTCTTTGATCTCTTTACGTGACCGACGAACCGCTGCTCAAAGCGGGGCCGCAAAATTCTTTCCGGAGAATAGGAGCTGCTTATGAAGAAGCCTTCTGAGTTTCGCGTGTTGCTGGTTTACCCGAATCTGGTCGGCATGCTCGTTCCCCCGCTCTCCGTTGCGATCTTCACCAGCATCTTCAAAAAGGCTGGCTACGGCGTGCGTCTCTTTGATTCAACGCCTTATATCACGGCCGATACCAGCAGCCCCGAGAAGCGGGTCAAGTACTTACAGGCCCGTAAGTTCTCTTACGACGAGGATCTCGGCGTGACGCCGCGCTTCGATCTCGTCGAGGACTTCACGGAAATCGTGGAGGAGTTCAAACCGGATTTCATGGTGGTCTCTTGCGTGGAGGACACCTTCCTCCAAGCTGTGAAGCTGGTCCGCAGCGTGAGCGACCGCAACATCCCGACGATCTTTGGAGGCGTGTTTGTGACCGCGGCTCCGGAAGTCGCCCTGTCGTACGAAGGTGTCAACATGGTTGCGCTTCAGGAAGGAGAACACGCTGTTTTGGAGGTCGCGGAGAGGGTACGGAACGGAGCGCCGGTTGATGACGTGCCGGGTGTGTGGGTGAAGAAAACTGACGGCGCCATCGTCAGGAACCCGAATGGGCCGCTGGTCGACATCAATCAGGTGATACCCGATTTCAGCCTGTTCGACAAATCCAGATTCAACCGTCCCATGGGGGGGCGAATTTTCAGAACGATCCCCCTTGAAACTTACCGTGGCTGCCCGTACAAGTGCACGTTCTGCAATTCACCTATGCAGTTGAAATTCGCGAGGTCGGCCGGGAACGGCTCCTATCTGCGTAAGAAGACCATCGAGACCCTGCGGACGGAACTGCGGGAGATCGCTGAGCTCTACGACCCTGAGTTTACATACATAACCGACGATAGTTTCCTGGCGCGCAGTGAGAGGGAAATTGTGGAGTTCGTCGAGATGTACAGAGAATTTGGGCTGCCGTTCTGGTTTAACACGCGGCCGGAAAACGTCACGCCCAGGCGGCTTGAGCTCCTCAAGGAAGTTGGATGTTACCGCATATCCTTTGGGGTGGAGCACGGGAACGAGGCCTACCGCAAGAAGGCGCTGCTCCGCCATCCCACGAACGAAGAATTGCTGGAAAAGTTTGAGATCATCGCCCAGAGCGGGATCGCGTTCAGCGTCAACAACATCATCGGCTTCCCCGATGAGACGCGGGAGATGGTATTCGAAACCATCGAGTTCAACCGCCTGCTGCGCGGGTACGACACCCTGACCGTAAGCATCTTCACCCCGTATCATGGCACCCCATTAAGGGAGGTGGCTGTCGCCAGGGGCTATCTCGACAAGGATGCTCTGACGACGCACACTACTTCATCTTCGCTGCTCAAAATGCCGGCCCTCTCCTCGCAGGAAATCGACGGGCTGGTGCGAACCTTCACGCTCTACGTCGAACTGCCCAAGAGTCTCTGGCCGCAAATTGAGAAGGCAGAGCGGTTTGATGAGGAGGGCGAGCGGCTAGTTGCGATTCTGAGCGAGATGTTTCAACAGTCCCTTGGACAGGACCAGTTCTCTCCGCGCCGGGAAACGGACTGGGAAATGGTGTTCGGTCA
>JACPSE010000085.1 GCA_016193465.1 Deltaproteobacteria bacterium | reverse complement strand
TCTAACGCAGAAAATAGAGGATCGAGGATAGCGGCTTGCGATCTTCCATTCTCCATCTCGATGCTCGTGTTTTCGCCCCGCTGGTCTATAAAAAAAGAAAAGAGTAGTATAGGGCCATGCTGCGTTACTTCACTGCCGGGGAGTCGCATGGGCCCTGCCTTACCGCGATTATTGACGGTGTGCCGGCCGGATTTCCAATCGACGTAGGAAAAATCAATCACGACCTGTGGCGCCGTCAGCAGGGCTACGGCCGCGGCGGTCGGATGTTGATCGAGAAGGATGAAGTACAGATCCGCTCGGGAATCCGCTGGGGGGAGACCTTGGGCTCGCCAGTCGCGCTCGGGATCGAGAACCGAGACTGGAAAAACTGGACCAAGAAAATGTCGCCGGCGCCTGAGGACCGGGATGAATCGATAGCCGTGACCAAACCTCGTCCAGGCCATGCGGACCTCACAGGGGTGCTCAAGTATCACCAGTCAGACATCCGCAATATTCTCGAGCGGGCTAGCGCCCGTGACACAGTATCACGCACAGCCGTAGGTTCCTTCTGTAAGCAGCTTCTTTCCCCATTCGGGATACGGGTGATGGGCTATATTCGCTCCATTGGGAGCGTTGCGGCCAAACCCCAAGGTCTCAGCTATGAGGAGATTTTTGCCCGCTCTGAGGAGTCGCCTGTCCGAGTCGCCGACAGGGAAGCAGAGGAGAAAATGATCGCCCTCATCGATAACTGCAAAAAAACGGGCGACACTTTGGGAGGGATCTTCGAGGTAGTCACGCTAGGTCTGCCGCCGGGGCTCGGCACGCACGCGCAGTGGGATCGCAAACTGGATGGAAGGCTGGCCCAGGCCCTCATGAGCATTCAGGCAATGAAGGGAGTGGAAATCGGTCTCGGATTCGAGATGGCCAGCCGACGCGGCTCCGAGGTGCATGATGAGATCTTTTTCGATCCCCATAAGATGGTCTCTGAAGGCACTCCCGGGATTGTTCCGACAGGTTTCTACCGCGGCAGCAACAACTCCGGCGGAACCGAAGGAGGAATGTCCAACGGTGCCCCATTAGTTCTCCGGGTTGCGATGAAGCCCATTTCAACTCTCATGAGCCCGCTCCAATCCGTGGATCTCAGGTCGAAGCGGCCAGCTGATGCCTCCGTAGAGCGCTCGGATGTCTGCTCCGCCCCTGCTGCGGCCGTCGTAGGCGAGGCGGTAGTCGCCTTTGAACTCGCAGTAGCCTTCCTGGAAAAGTTCGGCGGTGATTCTCTCCAGGAGATCACGCGCAACTACGAGGGCTATCTGGGACAGATCAAGAGCCTCTGAACCTTTGCCTCAAAGCTCCAAAAAAAACATCGCCCTTGCCGGCTTCATGGCGGTGGGCAAGAGTGTCGTAGGGAAGAGATTGGCACAGAGGCTGCGGCGCCGCTTTGTGGATCTAGATCAGGCCATTGAAAATAAGGAAGGAATGACGGTCAGCGAGATTTTCAGCCGTAAAGGAGAAAAATACTTTCGTGCCGTGGAGAAGCAGGCGTTGTCTGAAATTCTAAAAAAAAGTGGACAGGTAATCGCCACCGGGGGCGGAGCTGTTCTGGATGGGGAGAATCTTGAGCTGCTCAAGCAGAGGACCGTACTTGTTTGTTTGACGGCTGCGTCGGAAACCCTGCTTCAAAGGTCCGGCAGCGGAAAAGAGCGCCCGCTACTGGAAGGGAACAACCGGAGGGAGCAGATCGAGGAACTTTTAAGCCGGCGTGAAAAGAGCTATGCCCAGGCCCACTTCAGTATTGATACCGGGGACTTGTCTGTGGATGAAGTGGTGGAAAGAATTGTCAAGGAGATAGGCCAGCTATCAGCTCTCAGCAAATTAGCTGTCAGCACGAAAATAAAGGCTGAAAGCTGATGGCTACTGGCTAATATCATGCGCACCCTTAAAGTAAGCCTAGGGGACCGTTCTTATCCGATTTACTTGGGAGAAGGACTGGTCTCGCGCGCCGGCGAGCTGCTGAGAAAGGCCGGCTGTGGGGAACAGGTCGGCGTTGTCACTAATCCTACAGTGGCAGGGCTGTATCTTAACCCGGTCCAAGAGGCGCTGGCCCGATCGGGGTTCCGGGTGACCTCGATCCTTGTTGCCGATGGAGAGGGGCATAAGAGTTTAAAATCCCTTTCCGCCATATATGACCAACTGGTTAAAGCAAGGTTCGAGCGCAGTTCCTGCCTTTTGGCGCTGGGCGGAGGAGTCATCGGCGACTTGGCTGGATTTGCCGCGGCCACTTTTCTCAGGGGGATTCCCTATGTCCAAGTCCCAACGACACTGCTGGCCCAAGTAGACTCGAGCGTCGGCGGGAAGACCGGTGTCAACCACAGAGAGGGAAAAAATTTGATCGGGGCGTTTTACCAGCCTAAGGCTGTCCTTATCGACGTGGAGGTGCTTCGCACGTTGCCCCGTAGGGAGCTTTTGGCAGGGCTGGCTGAGGTAATCAAATATGGCATCATTGAGGACGCGGCTCTTTTCGCTCTTTTGGAGGAAAAGTTGGAAAAGCTCTTGGCGCTAGATCGAGGCCTCTTAGAAGAGGCTATCGCCGCCTCCTGCTCCATAAAGGCTAGGGTCGTCGAAAAAGACGAGCGCGAGGAAGATTACCGCTCGGTCCTCAACTTCGGCCATACCATTGGTCATGCGCTGGAGGCTCTAACCGCCTATGAGAAGTTTCTCCACGGCGAAGCGGTAGCGATCGGGATGGCCCAGGCTGCCGCCATCTCTGTAGGTCAAGGGTTATGCGATGCAGAGAGTCTCGGGCGCATCCACAGGCTGATCAAGAAAGCGGGCTTGCCTACAGCGATACCTTCTAATATCAATACCCCGGAGTTGGTGAAGAAGATGGAGGTGGACAAAAAAGCCGCTGGCGGAAAGATCAAATTTGTTCTCTGCGCTGGGATCGGCAAGACACAGTTTTGTTGGCTGTCCCCGCAGGAAATCATGGCCAGGCTGGCGGCTTGACGGGAACTTATGCCTATCGGGATGCTATCTTTAAGCCCCTCTGAGCTTGCGGATTTGGCTGAAGGGCTGCGCCAAAAAAGGAGGTATGCTGAGGCCCGGGAAGCGCTGGAGCGCTGTCTCGAGCAGAATCCGAAGCATCCGCGAGGGCTGCTACTTCTCGGCTGGCTCCACTATCAGGAGGGCAAGCTCCCGGAGGCCCTTCAGACCCTTCGAGCCCTGGAGGCCATTTTAGGCAGGGATGAATCAATAAAGACCCTTACCGTAAGTTTAGAGCAGCTCTTGCGAAAGAGGGATCTGCAGACAGACCCTGCTTTCGTCACCGAGACCATGGCCGGGCTTCTTATCGAGCAGGGCTATCTTTTGGAGGCGATGGGTATCTATCGCCAACTATTCCTCGCTTCTGGCGGGGAGAAGCGGCTCTGGGAGAAGATTTTGTTTTTGAGGGCGCGGCTCGGGCAGGAGGGCTCGCGCGACGCGCAAACGGAAAAAGTGGCCGGGGAGCTGGAACTGTTGGACCGCTGGATACAAGCACAAAAAAGAGAGGACTAGATGGCAAAAAGAAGAAAAGTCTTAGTACTGCACGGCCCCAACTTGAACCTCCTCGGCACGAGACAACCGGAGATTTACGGTCGGCTTACGTTGGAGCAGATCAATCGCAAGATTCGCTCGCTCGCGAAAGAGCTTGGGGTCGAGGTGGAAATCCGCCAATCGAACAGCGAGGGAGAGCTAGTGAGCTGGATTCAAGCAGCCCCTAAACAGTTCGGGGCCTTGGTGATCAATGCCGCCGCCTACACCCATTCCTCGGTTGCCTTAAGAGATGCCTTGACGGCGGTGGGGCTCCCGGCCGTCGAGGTTCATATTTCCAACATCCATAAGCGGGAAGAGTTTCGTAAGCGCTCTCTTATCGCCGAGGCGGTGGTCGGGCAGATCGCCGGCTTCGGCGCGAACAGCTATCTGCTGGGGCTCAGGGCGGCCGTGGAATATCTTTAAATAAGAGAATTTAGGGCCTCTTCCCGACCTCAGTGTTGAAGGATTTTTTGATTACGTCAGGCTGGTCAATGAAGCTGATGATACGCATCGGGAAAGTGAATATCATATGTACAGATTATCTAGGAGGACTCCTACATCCTTCGAATTTTCCATAACGTACACGTAATCGAGGAATCCCTTTCGTCTTTCCTCCGTGAGAAAATCATTCGTCAAACGGTTGAACTTGGCTTCAATAGATTGCCTAGTCGCCCACTTACTTCTGTCGTCCTTCATCCTGTCGCCCTTCGTCCATTGCAAGAAAGCAGTGATTGTCTTGCCGCTTTCCGTTGTCGCTGTCAATCGACAACTCTCGACTCTTGGCTGAACTTTAGTGAACTCGGGATTCTCCACTATTTGCATCCGAGTCATAAGCCCCAAGAGTTTAGGGTCTTGAAGGCGTTCAGATGAAAACGTCTTGGACGTGACTTCGCCATCCATTATGGCGGCCGCGACACAGTATGGCAAGCTGTGGTCTGCAGTCTCTTTATTCTTGGGAGCCCACTGTTCTGGGCCGTCATCATACTTCACCGTCCTGTTATACACTTCAAGACGCAGTTCGCATATTGGCTCTCCGTTCAGCTTTTCACGCAATTGGAGAGCTGTGGCAATTGGTAACTGAACACCCCCCCTTACAGGCCACTGTTTGATCCGGGTTTTAGTTATTCTGGCTGCCTTGTCTTTCTGAACGAGGGAATCCAAGTTGAATGGGCCGGTCACACGGTTCCATAATCCGTCCATTCCCTCGATTGCGCAGGGCGGGCCGGTCATTCCAGCCTGCGCTAGTAATGCAGCAAACAAGCCTTGACGAGCCGCGTTACCCGTTGCTCCCGCCTTCCACATCGAAAGCTCTCCTCGTCTTCTTTGATCCAAGTAAATATTCGGCACAATGGAAAGTGATATGCAGTTGCATAACTCTTCCAAATCCAATCCTATTAGTTTCCCCGCTCCAATCGCGGTTCCAAGCGTCACATAGAACGCGTGGTCCCAACCTCTGTCCCTAATTTGCAGTTGCTCAATAAAATAGCACTGAACATCACACGCTAATGCTATCGAAGTAATGAAATCTTTACCATTAGCGTGAAAAGCCTCACCCGCTGCTAGGATTCCCGATATGGCGTCGCTAGGGTGCCCCCCGCCTATCCATTGATAGTCGTCATTAAGGTCAAGGTAACGACACATCAATGCGTTTGCGAAGGCGGCCCATTCGGGGGTAGTTCGTACCAGTGATCCGATGACGCGTGCGTTAGGTACTGAATGAATAGGTACGGCAAGCCTTCGGGCTATCTTAGCAGGCTCGGAATTGAATGCCGCAATACCACAAGCTAAAGTGTCGACTACTCTATCCTTTACTGCAAGTACGACCTCAGGGGCAAGGTCTTCGTAGGAAACTGACGCCGCATAATCAGCGATGTCTCGGATGGATTTGTCAAAGGCCAACATTGTACCTCCTCATATTGACGTCGCTACAATATTCCTCTGTGACACGGAATTGGCCCACAAAAGTATTTTTTTCTTAATTATCAGCTTTCGGGTAACCGTGGGCTTTAACTACCTTTGCCACATATTCCTGAAACTTGGTGAAATGATCCCAGTCTACCACAGATAGCTTCTTCCCCCGGGTCGCTTGCTCTATAACTGAGCCAGGAGTATACACCGAGGCCCTAAGCTCGTGTTTATCTAATATCTCCTGACCCTCAGGAGAGGCGAGAAATTCATGCCAGAGGAGACCGGCATGGGGGTGGTCGGCCGTAGTAAGGATACCGCTCGGATGGTCAGCAATCCTGGTAGGGACAGGCTCAACGACCTTGTAGCTAAGGTTCCCTGTCCGGTCCTTGGCCATAACGCTCTTGATGTTGTCTAAATTGGGACTCAAGAAGAGGGCATACTCTCCGGTAGCTACGAGGGTGTTATGTTTGGCGGAGCTAGCGGCCATCCACACCGGCTGCTGGGCGGCTAGCTTTTGGGCGAAATCCAACGTTCTTTCCAACCCCCAGGCAGGCACCAGGGTAGTTACTGCCAAGGGCCGAATGTCCAAGATGAATTTCCTTCCCTTGAACTCAGGTTTCAGAAAATCCTCCCACCTAGCAGGGACCTTATCTTCCGAGATAAGCTTCCTGTTGTAGGCCACGACTCTCGCGGAGCTGGTAACATCTACCATGTTCCTCTCAACGGGGTGTATCATCCGGGAATCAATTTTAAGCACACCGTGCTTGGCCATGCCCAGGATGTCATTCTTCATTAAATAAGGTATATACTCTTTGGCGAAGTCGATTGGTATATGGGCAATGTCCCACCCCTTAGCTCGTCCTGCCTGTATCTCCAGAAGAAACCTCTCGAAAGCCTCCGTGCCCGAGATCTCCTCAACATGAACATCAGTGATAAAAGGATACTTTTGCCTAAATCCATTAATCAACGCGTTCCGAGTCGGGTTCCCCAGGCGGCTAGTTAGCTTGAGTCTCCCCTCCTTCTTGGCCATGGCCACAATCTCATCGTGGGCGGTAAAAAAGATATACCCCTTAGCCTCAGCCTCCTGCTTGGCTTGCAGCACGGTAGCACTGGCTGCAACCGCATGCGTGGGAGCCGACATTAAGAATAAAGAAAGAGTGAACGAACCAACCATTTTCTTAAGGACTGTAATCCTCATGACCCACCTCCTTTTTACTTATATTTTTTACCGAAAGGAATTTCAGCGTGTTTACTAAAGCTATGAATGAAGTGCATACCGACCCGCTCCTCCCTTAGTAAGCAGGAAAGTATCCGCTAACGGGCCATTATGTCAAGTTGATGTTGCTATAATATCGCCTGGTGCCTAAAATCAGTTGATGCCCGGCGGCCAGCACCTTCATCGGCTTTTGTACCAGTATTTCGGCTTTCGTCAATTTCTCGAAGGCCAGGAGACTGTGATCCAGGCGATCCTTGACGGCCAGGACACACTCGTCATTATGCCCACGGGCGGCGGAAAGTCGCTCTGCTATCAACTCCCCGCCCTAGCGCTTCAAGGCATCACGGTCGTCGTATCCCCGCTCATCGCGCTGATGAAAGATCAGGTGGACAGCCTCACGGAGAAGAATATCCCAGCCACCTTCATCAATTCCTCGATTACGCAGTCGGAGATAGAGGGCCGCGTCCGCGGTATGATGAGCGGAGCATTCCGGCTCGTCTATATCGCGCCAGAACGTTTCAAGAGCGAGCGCTTCGTCCGTGCTCTCGCGCCGTTGTCCATCGCCTTGTTTGCCGTGGATGAAGCGCATTGCATCTCGCAATGGGGACACGATTTCCGTCCCGATTATCTGCGCCTCAAATGGGCGCTTAAAGACATCGGCCAGCCACAGGTCGCGGCGCTCACCGCTACCGCCACGCCTGAGGTGCGCCAGGACATCATCGAGCAACTGGGGCTCGGCAAATTCGGCCGCCAAGCGCCCAAGGTGTTTGTCTCTGGCTTTGCCCGGCACAACCTCACGCTCGCCGTCACGCGCACGAAAAAGCAAGCGCAAAAACTGAGTCAGATCACCGGGGTCCTCCCTGCGCTCAAGACCGGTAT
>JACPSE010000034.1 GCA_016193465.1 Deltaproteobacteria bacterium | reverse complement strand
GAGGAGAAGAACTAGACCGATGGGAGTGATGGCCAACAAAGACAGCTTACAGAGAATCGTCTTTGCCGTGTTTCATCACCTAAACCAAAATTGGAGTTTGCACCCTATATCTGAATTTACACACAAGTCTTGACGCTACCATTTTGGCGTGTCCCAAAAAAACCCTTGCACAACTTGGAAAGCAGCCGTAGAATAAGTCCCCGATGGAAGCGCGTGTCCATGTCTCTTACCTCGGTCTGGTGCGTAACGTCATCGGCTGCCGGGAAGAAGAGCTGGAAATAATTTCTGGCACAACCATAGGGGAGCTTCTTGCAACCCTTGCCGAAAGGCACGGTGATCCCTTCCGCCAGAGTGTCTTCAAGGGCGGCGGAGGGCTACGTTCGACTGCCCTCGTGTGCGTGAACGATTGTGACATTGCCCAGTTGCAAGGTTTTGAGACTCGGTTGGCGAGCGGGGAGAAGGTCAGCGTGGTGGTGGGTGTTTATCCGCCAGAAGGAGGTTAAGAATGGTAGCACCTAGAGATAAAGAAGATGTGTGGGTTCATAGCGCCTGCGACATGTGCTTCGCCGCGTGCGGGATACTGGCGCACCGGAAGGACGGGGTGTTGGTGAAGGTAGAAGGAGATCCAAACTGCCCCGCGAGTGAAGGGCATCTTTGTGCCAAGGGGCAGGCCGCGCTGATAGGTTTGTACGATCCCTCAAGGGTGAAGGTTCCCCTTAAACGGACCAATCCACAAAAAGGGATCGGGGTGGACCCTAAGTGGCAGGAGATCTCTTGGGAAGCAGCGTTGGATATTCTTATTGATAAGCTCAACAAGGTTCGGGAGAAGGACCCGCGCGAACTGATTATCTCAAACTTCGATCACATTGCCAGCACCTATTTTATTGGCGGTGCCTGGGCAGTCGCCTTCGGAACTCCCAATCAGCATTGGACCGGTTACTACTGCGGCAATTATCTGCACTCCTCGATGTACCTGACGAACGGATCGTTTCATTCTGATTTTGATCTCGATTACTGCAATTACGCCATCCTGCTTGGAAACCAGCAGGGTTTCATGGCAGGGCTTAATGCGAATGTGGCCGCGCGTAAGATGGCCGCGGCGCGCAAGCGGGGCATGCGGGTTGTAGTAGTAGATCCAGTGGGGACCAATGCGGCGGCGAAGGCGGATGAGTGGGTCCCGATCCGTCCGGGAACGGATGGGGCATTCATTCTAAGTATAATCAATGTTCTGGTGAACGAACTGGGTTGTTACGATCGAGATTTTTTGAGCCGCAGAACCAACGCGCCTTATCTGGTTAAAGAGGACGGGGGTTATGTCAAGGAGGGGCCCAACGGCAAACCGCTGGTTTGGGATTTGCGCACCGGAGGGGCTGTTCTATTCGATCAGAGTGATATCGAGCCGGCCCTCGATGGCTCGTTTGACGTGGGCGGAGAGAAATGTCGGCCGGCGTTCCAGATATTAAAGGAACACGTTAAAGGTTATCCCCCTGAAAAAGTGGCCTCGATCACTACCATACCGGCGGATACGATCCGGCGCGTTGCCAAGGAATTCGGTGAGGCTGCCAGGATTGGCTCCACCATTTTGATTGACGGCAAAGTGCTCCCCTACCGTCCGGTGGCGGTCAATATTTATCGCGGCGCCGGCGCCCACAAACATGGCACCCATACAGCCTTGTCAGTGCAAACCTTGAACATGATTATGGGGGCCTATTACGTTCCCGGCGGGCATCGAGGCGTCAATCTCCTGGGTCCGTCCGGTAGCTGGGCGCCAGGCGAGACGACGGAGGGTCTTATCACCCCGCCGTCAACCATTGGCCGAGCGGCACGATACTATGATTTCGACGAGAGACGACCGGAAGGCATGGAGCTCCATGAGCTCTTTCCTATCAGCACCAACCGCAGTCCGATGAATCAGCTCAATCTTCAGGATCCGAAGCTGTTCGGACTGCCTTACAGCCCTCAGGTGCTCATGGTTTGTCGGCGTAATTTGCTGATGAACAATGTCAATCCTCAGCTCACCGCGGAAGCGATCAAGAAAATACCTTTTGTCGTAACCTTCAGTATACATCTGGATGAGGTGGCCGAGCTGGCGGATCTGGTCCTGCCCGAAGCCCATTCCCTCGAACGGCTGGACTTCTTTCCCAATACCGTCACTCACACGATGAGTCCCGCAACCGGCTATTTTTACTGGGGTATGAGGCAGCCGATCGTCGAGCCGCAGGGACAAGCGAGGCGCTGGATTGACGTGCTCTTTGAGATCGCCGACCGGATGGGATTTCTGGGCGATGTCTATGAACTCCTGAACGTAAAGTGGGGTATTAAGGATCCGTACAAGTTACAGCGTGAAAAACGCTACACAATGGAGGAGATGTATGATCGCTGGACCAAGTCCTTGTTTGGTCCCGAGCGTGGGGTAGAGTGGTTTAAGAAAAACGGTTATCACAAGGTGCCCCGGGCCGTAGAGGAGAAGTACCCTGGCCCTTTTATTCATCCTCGTTTTCCAGTTTATTTTGAGAACATGCTCAGGGCGAAGAAGTCCGTGACAAAGGTAGCGTCTCAGATGGGGCGGGAGTGGGATACGGGAGATTATCAGCCGTTGCCGCAGTGGAAGCCATGTCCGGCGTACGAGGACGGCACGCCGCCCTACGATCTGTATGTGGTGAATTTCAAGATTCCCTTTCACGCCCTTTCGATCACCACGCAGAATCCGTGGCTCAATGACCTCGCTGAACACAACCCATATGCCTATAAGATTCTGATCAACACGGAGACCGGCGAGCGTAAAGGGATCAAGGATGGCGACGAGATTTGGGTGGAGTCCGTAGCCGGGAAGGTGAAGGGTGAGGCGAAGCTGACCGAGTGCATTCACCCGGAGGTAGTGGGCATAGCGGGGGTGTTTGGCAGTTGGGCCGAAGGGAAACCGGTGGCCAAGGGTAAAGGGGTTCACTTCAACACTTTGTTGCCGATCTCCTTAGAGAGAGTCGACCCGGTCTCCACAGGGGTGGACTCGTGTATTCGGGTGAAGGTATCACGGGCTGCTTGAAAAAAGAGAAAGGAAGAAGTCAGACCGGATAACCTGCCAATCGAGACCCAGAGCCAGCTTTTGCCCTTTTCTCGATAACAAAAAATCCGTAAATAGTTTTGCCGCCGAAAAAGCGAGGCGCAACTCATGATTTTGGGAGGTAAGAGATGAAGATCGCCCTTTGGAAGAAGGCTGTTCTGTTGCTTGGCTTATGGTTTTGGTTTGCAGATTCCAGCGCCTTTCCTGCATCCCCAGGCCCGGATCTCCTGAAGGCTAAAAAGGACGCTGAGGCCAAAGGTTATATTTTTGAAATCAGCCGTGATGAGGTAGTAGCCAGAGCCAAGAAAGAAGGTAAGTTGCGCGCCCATAGTTCCATGAACCCGCCCACCATTAAGGCGATGGCCGAGGCCTTCAGGGCAGAGTATCCTTTTTTGGACGTGCAAGTTGGCGAAACGACCGGCACCGATACCATTCAACGCTTCATTCTCGAGATGAAGACGGGAAAAGCGATGGGTTTGGACGCCGTCCATGTATCCACTGATTTCTACGATGAGTATCTGCCCTATCTCAAACAGTTCGATATCCAGGGCATGGCAACGCACGGAGCGCTGAATATCCCAACCCAG
>JACPSE010000033.1 GCA_016193465.1 Deltaproteobacteria bacterium | reverse complement strand
GGCTCGCGCCTTTGCTCTGCGCTCCCTTCAGACGCCTCCTCACGAAAACGCCCTTGCGCTTCGCTAACCCTTCACCCCCATCAGGTTGGGTAGAGGACTTTCACCTCCAAACTGTCGAACATGCTTGGCACACAATAAAAAGGGACGAGAAATGACCCCCGTCCCTTTTTATGACCCCCCCCTCAACCTCTAGATCTTGCCTTGAAGAAAGAACGCAATGACAAAGGCATAGAGGGCAAGGGCCTCGATGAAGGCTAGGCCAAGAATCATCGGCAGCTGAATTCTGTCCGCCGCGTTTGGATTCCGACCAATGCTCTCCATGGCAGCCGCAGCCATGCGTCCCTGACCTAGGGCTGCGCCGAAAGCGCCAATGGCAATCGCCAACCCGGCAGCGAGCGCAAGGGCCGCCTTGGTGGACGAATCTGTCTGCCCGGCAGCCTCAGCCGCGGCCAGAGCTACGCTGGAAGACAACAAAACAAGGACCGCTGCGGTCACTAGCGACAGTATCCTTCGCATCTTTTTCCTCCTTTCCAGCGGATTTGAGCTTTTCCCCTCCTCTCTCCTCATCCTCGCCACCGCAGCCATCCGCTTAGTGCTCATGGCTAATAGCCATGGCAACATAAATCATAGTCAGTATGGTAAAAACCGCCGCCTGAATCACTGACACCAACGATCCCAAAATATAAAACAAGACCGGGACCCCGATCTTGGTTAAGTCAGTGAAGATCTCCAACACCAGGTGGTCGCCGAACATATTGCCGAAAAGACGTATAGAGAGCGAAATCGGTCGGAACAGGTGGGAAGCGAGCTCTATTAAAACAAACAACGGCGCCAGAAACAGCATCGGGCCCAAGAACTGCTTGAAGTAACGCAACCCATGCTCACGAACCCCGAAACAATGGTAGGCAACGAAAACTACCAGACCGAGTCCCAGATTACTGTAAAAGCTGCTCGTCGGAGGTGAAAAGCCCGGAATGAGACCGAAGAAATTCGCCGTCAATATAAAAATGAATAAACTGCCGAACAGAGGCACATACTTCCGGCCCCGCTTGCCGATAATGTTGTCGCTCAGACCCACCACGAGCTCTACCACAAGCTCCAGCGCATTGCGCACACTCAGGTGCTCCTCAGGGACTACCGGATCATGGGCATTCAGGAGAGAACGCCGGAAGCAATAGGCCAGCGCTAATATCACCATCATGACAACGAGAGCGGTGAAATTAGGCTGCGGAATGACACTCACCGGATAAGGCAGCAGCGAATACCACGTAAAAGGATGCTCCATCTATCCACCTATTCGAGAAAAAGCCCAGAGCCTATCCAAAACGATCGCAACCAGCAAAGACGAAAAGCCAAGCGCGAAAGACAGCGGATCCACCCGAACCCGCAAGAGCAAAACCGAAATCAGTCCCAAGAAGAGGGCCATCTTCAAAACCAACAAAAAGATCCCTGTCTTGACCCTTCCCTTTCCGGCAAACGGTGTCAGCACCCAGTGTATGCCGCAACTCAAGAGCAAAAAATTAACGCCCATGAAGAGAGCGCCGATTACGAGAGCCCTTGGCTCCACGACCCGCATCGGGAGCAGGGCAACCCACAACCCAACGACCAGCAGCACGTGCAGCAGCTCGATTCGAAGAACGGCAGGTCTTAAGGCATCAGCTCTCATTGCCGCCACCCGTAAAGCGTTGCAGATGCTGCATTAAGCGCAAGACTGCTCCAACAAAGCCTAAAACCGACGCTACCACCGTAAACCAGGGCGCGGTACCAAACTGCTGGTCTATGAAGTAACCGAATACCACGGCGCCTATAATTGTGCTGGGAATCTCCAGACCAATGGCAAGGTACTTTGCTATCTTGGCAAAGGGGAGATTCATCTTCCGTGGCTTCCTGCTAAGTTGCTGCCCCCCCTGTTTTGCTCCCAGGAACGTCTATCACGGCCCCGTCCATAGGTCAACCTTGGGTCTCCTTCCGCGCCCAATCCGCGAAGGCTTCGATGGTTCCATCCAGATCCCTAAACGTATGCGCCAGAGAAACAAACGCCGCCTCAAAAGGCGAAGGGGGGAGATAAATCCCACGCTCAAGCATGCCGTGAAAAAAACGGGCAAAGCGGGCCCGGTCGCAAGCGCGGGCTTCTGCGGCATCCTTAACCCGCTGCACGCCGAAAAAAAGCGTCAGCATTGAGCCCACGCGATTGATGACGCCGGCTATTTTGCGCTCCGTAAGGACCCTCTCGAGACCTTCTTCCAGCTTTCCCCCTTTTTCATCCAGCTCTCTATAGACCCCTTGTCGAGACAACTCCTTGACCGTCACCAGGCCGGCAGCCACAGCCACCGGATTCCCGGACAACGTGCCCGCTTGGTAAACCGGCCCCTGCGGCGCCAACAGATCCATAATCTCCCGCTTGCCGCCAAAAGCTCCCAGGGGGAGGCCCCCGCCTAAGATTTTTCCCAAGCAGGTCAGATCCGGGCTCACCCCATAAAGCCCCTGAGCCCCGCCGGGCGCGACGCGAAAACCGGTGATCACCTCGTCGAAAATCAACAGCGCCCCGTTTTCCTGCGTTATCCTCCTCAAGGCAGGCAAGAAGCCCGGCACGGGCGGCATGACGCCCATATTGCCGCAGACAGGCTCAACGATAACCGCGGCGATGGCGTCAGGAAATTCTGCAAACAAAGCCTCCACTTCAGCCGCACCGTTGTATGGCGCCACCAAAGTCTCGGCGGCAAAAGGCGCTGGAACTCCGGGACTGTCTGGCAGGGCCAGTGTGGCCACGCCGGAGCCGGCGCGAACAAGCATTCCATCCGCATGCCCGTGGTAGCAGCCGTCGAACTTCACGACTTTGTTTCGTCTGGTAAAAGCGCGTGCTAAACGAATGGCGCTCATCGCCGCTTCGGTGCCAGAACTAACCAGACGTATCTTTTCTATTGAGACAATCCGCTCACAAACCAACTCTGCCAGCTCCACTTCACCGGGTGTTGGCGCGCCAAAGGTTGTTCCTCTGCCCAAGACTTTTTTGAGAGACGCGACAACTTTCGCATGGGCATGCCCCAAAATCAGCGGGCCCCAGGAACAAACAAAATCGAGATATGATTTCCCGTCGATGTCGTAGACGCGCGCTCCCTTGCCGTGCGTGATGAAGAGCGGAGATTGGCCAACGCTCTTCCAAGCGCGCACCGGACTGTTCACTCCTCCAGGAATCCTTCGCTGTGCGCGTTTAAAGAGCGCCTTTGATTTTCTCCCGCCCATGAATAAAACCCCCGTAACACCCAACATCGCGGCTGTCAAGATCGTTGGGCCAAGGAGAAGAAATGTTTCGACATTTTTTTCTTGCATTGCTAAAGGAAAAGGTTTATGAAGTTCTCCTCACTGCGAGACTGGGAAAAAAATTTCTGGCATTGAGGAATGTGATAGCATGTGATGTCGATCTCGATTGTCGTGCCTTGCAGTAGCTCTACGCTTTGTCGCTTGCTTAGATCGCGTTGTGGCTCCGGCGCTCGCGTTTCCAGGTCTCTATGGGTGTTCAATCGTCGCTGTAAGGCAACGATCTCTCTTAACCTTTCAAAGTTATCCACAGCTGTGGATAACTTTGTTTGTAACTTGCTTTTGCTTTTTTCAACGAAATCGAGTAGTTAGCTTCAATACGGGTGAGGTTGGCTATGGACGAGTTGTGGGAAGGGGCGCTAAAACAACTTCACGAGAGACTGGGGAAACAGAACTTTGAGACATGGATCAGGCCGGTCCGTGTGCGCCAGTGGGAGGGGACAGAGGTTATTCTCGAGGTCCCGAACAAGTTTTTCCGTGATTGGTTGTTGGAACACTTTCTTACACCGATTCAAGATGCGCTGTCGGATCTAGCGCACCAAAGTATCAGGGTCTCCGTCAGCGTCAACCAGCAATTGCAACCAAGCGGCGGCGCAGGCAAGATAGCGGAACGCCAAAAGCATAAGCCGCCAAGGGTCAGCAACCTCATCCCGAAGTACAATTTTGAAAACTTCGTCGTCGGTGCCAGTAACCAATTTGCCCACGCCGCCTCTCTAGCCGTGGCAAATCAACCTGGGGATCATTACAATCCGCTGTTTATTTACGGCGGCGTAGGACTGGGGAAAACTCATCTGATCAATGCCATAGGCCATAGGATTGTTGAGAGACGCCCGGCACTAAAGGTTTTTTACCTCAGCTCCGAGTCCTTCATGAACGAGCTGATTGGCTCGCTCAGAAGGGACAGGATGGACGACTTTAAAGGCCGGTTTCGCAACGTTGACGCGCTGATTCTCGATGACGTCCAGTTCATCGCCGGCAAAGAGAGAACTCAGGAAGAGTTCTTCCATACCTTTAACTCACTTTACGAAACCCATAAGCAAATTGTCATCACTTCAGACAGGTTCCCCAAGGAAATCCCAGAGTTAGAAGACCGCTTGAGGAACCGCTTTGAATGGGGCTTGATCGCGGATATACAGCCTCCCGATATGGAGACAAGGGTGGCAATTCTGCAGAAAAAGGCTGAACTAGAAGCCGTTATGTTACCGCATGAAGTAGCGATTTTCCTCGCCTCTCATATCGACTCGAATGTAAGAGAGCTGGAAGGCTCCCTGACTCGCCTCGGGGCATTCGCCTCCCTGACCAAGATACCGATGACGGTTGATTTGGCAAAGGAGGTACTCCAAAATACCCTAAAAGGAATGCACCGAGAGGTAACAATAGAAAACATTCAAAAGACGATATGCGATTATTTCAATATCAAAATGGGTGATTTGAAAGCGAAACGAAGGACCAAAAATATTGCCCTGCCGCGTCAGGTGGCAATGTATCTTTGTCGGAAATACACATCCACGTCGTTTCCTGCCATTGGCTATAAGTTTGGTGGAAGGGATCATTCAACCGTTATTCATGCCTCGAAAACGGTCGAAAGAAAAATGAAAGAAGATCCCTACATGCAGGCTACAATTGAAAAGTTGGAAAAAAACCTAAATGTCAAAAGATAGCTGGGGATAAATTGTGGCTATCTTGCTGCATACTGTTGATAAAAGTGCTCGATCGGCCGGTCTCAGTGTTATACGCGCAAAGAGTTGATAACGGAACCATGGTTACTCACAAGGAAAACGCCTTATCCGGGCCGCTCCTTTTGCCTTTTGGCACACTATTCACAGCCTTTACTACTACTATTAACCTTATAATAAAGATAAATAGAGTTAGCTAGGAGGAATTATGGAACTCAAAGCTAAGCGAGGAGATTTTCTCGCAACGCTTTATTGGACCCAGGGTATCGTTGAACGACGCAATACCATGCCCATTTTGGCCAACGTACTCATTGAATCCTATAAAGGGAACATCCGTCTAACGGCGACGGACTTGGAAGTGGGAGTGCGGGGAACCGTTGACGGGGAGGTATCACAAGAAGGCGCCATTACAGCAAACGCGAAAAAACTCTACGAAATTGTGCGCGAAGCCCCGGAGGAAACACTCCAGTTAAAGCGATTAGAGAATGACTGGGTAGAGGTAAAGAGTGGCAAATCGGTTTTTAAGATCGTTGGTATGGATGCGCGTGAGTTTCCTCAATTCCCAAACTTTGACAAAGAAAGTCTGTCTACAATTCCGGCGAATATAGTACGGGAGATGGTTGAACGCACGATGTTTTCCGTTTCGACGGATGAGACTCGCCACAGCCTCAACGGGGTCTTCATAGAGGAGCTGGGATCCGGTAGCGTTCGTATGGTAGCGACAGACGGTCACCGGTTGGCTCTAATGGAAAGACAGATAGGCTCCCTGGGGTTAGAGAAGGGGGTCATTCTGCCCAGGAAGGGGCTCGCTGAAGTGAGAAAGCTGTTAGAGGGAAGTGAAAACGGGCTGGTTTCTATCGGCTTTAAGGAGAACATGGGTTTGATCGTTAAAGACCATGTGGAGCTATTTATGCGGCTCATTGAAGGGGAGTTTCCAGACTATACCAAAGTAATACCGAATGATAATCAGCACGTCGTGAAGGTAGAGAAAGATAACTTCCTGCATGCTTTACGACGAGTCTCGATCCTTTCCAGTGAGCGCTATAAGGGGATCAAAATGGAGCTCAATGAAGGGCGGCTGTCTCTCTCTACCAACAATCCGGATTTAGGCGAGGCGGTCGAGGACATTGACATAGAGTACCAGGGAAAGTCACTAACAGTGGGCTTCAATGCGCGCTATCTCCTTGATGTGCTTGGTGTCCTGGAAGCCGGAGGGGAAGTGGAAATTTCCTTTAAGGATGCGCTCAGTCCGAGCCTGCTCAAAAAAGCCGGTGACGAAGGTTACCTGTACGTCATTATGCCTATGCGTCTATAAAAAAGTTACCACCACACTGTAAGTTTAAACCCCGCGCTACGCACAAGCCCGCCTACTAATGGCGCTGCTGTAAAAAGGCAGGTTGTTCTATCGGCGTGGGGCCCGTAGTACCAATAATAACCCCGGCAATAATCACTATGCCCCCTACTATCTGATAGGGCATCAGGTTCTCACCTAAGAAAATAACGGAGAGGGTAACGGCAAAGAGAGGGAGCGTGTTGTAGACCAGGGTGGCACGACCTGGGCCAAAAACCAGCACAGAGCGGTTCCAGATCAGGAGCGAAAGGAAAGACGGAAAGATGCCGAGGTATAGAAAGGAAAGGAGCACCTCCTGAGATAAGAGATCGACCGGGCTCCACGAGAGCTCTAAAAAGGCTGCAGGTAGAAGAAATAAGGCCCCAACAGTAGTAGTAAGGGTCGTCAGGACCAAAGGAGAAAGCTCCTGCATCACCCGCTTTGCCATAACCGAGTAGAATCCCCACAAGCTGGTCGCAATGAAAACCATAATGTCACCGGGATTGAAACGCAGGCCGAGAAGAATCTCCAAAGAGCCTCGACTGACTATCCAACCGACACCGCTGAAAGACAAGAGAATCCCAAAGACGCGCCGCCGGGTCATCTTTTCTGCAATCACAAGCCATGCGATACAAGCGGTGGTTACGGGAGTCGTCGAGTTGACAAGCGTCGCGTTAATAGCGGTGGTATAATACAGCCCCGTGTACAGGACGCTGTTGAAGGCAAAGATACCCGTGAGGCTCATAAGCAACAGGGTAAAGATAGATCGTCTTGAAAGCGTTGGCCGCTCCCTACGGTAGAGAAGCAGAGGGACAAGTATCAGAGCGGAAACCACAAAGCGCCCCGTGTTCAGGGTCCAGGGAGGAACGCGGCCCACGAGCGCCTTGCCGACTATAAAGTT
>JACPSE010000084.1 GCA_016193465.1 Deltaproteobacteria bacterium | reverse complement strand
TAAATATCTTCCGTGTTCTCGCGGAAAATAACCATGTCCACGTATTCAGGATGCTTGACGGGAGAAGGCACACCCTTGATATAACGCACCGGCCGCAGGCAGACATACAGGTCAAGCAGTTTGCGGAGCGCCACGTTCAGCGAACGAAAGCCCCCTCCGATCGGAGTGGTGAGCGGGCCTTTGATTCCCACGAGAAATTCCGAGAAGGCCTCGACCGTTTCGTCGGGTAGCCAGTTGTTAAACATCTTGAATGACTTCTCGCCCGCATACACTTCCATCCAGTGGATTTTGCGTTTGCCTTTGTAGGCCTTCTCCACCGCCGCATCGAACACGCGCGCCGAAGCACGCCAGATATCGCGGCCTGTGCCGTCTCCTTCGATGAACGGGATGATTGGATTATCCGGAACTTTCAGCTCCTTGTTTGCCGACATGGTTATTTTCGCGCCGTCCGGCGGAACCTTGATGTCCTTATATTGCGCCATGGATACCCTTTCCTGTAACAAATAGCCTAAGGTTAGCCTTACCCGGCCACATCCCTTAGGCTATTTGAAAATAAAATACTTATGACCTTTGTTGCTATCTAACCGATTCAGCCGTAAGAGTCAAGGTGCAGCAACATTAAAGGCTTGACTGAAATGGCCGCTTCGTACACAATTCATCAAACAAGCATGATGGGAGGCGATCCACTATGAGCAAGCCTGTGATCGAACCAAGAATGTCGGAGTCCTGCAATGACTAAAAAGAGAGATACGCCCAGGGTTGACGGGCGGGAAAAGGTCTGCGGAACAGCCCTTTACGCGGGCGATATACGGCTCCCAGGGCTTTTGTTTGGGATCGCGTTGCGCAGCACGGTCCCTCACGCCTTAATCAAGTCCGTCGACGCCTCGATGGCTCGCCGAATCCCAGGAGTCCACGCCGTTCTCACTGCCGCTGATCTTCCGCCTCTGCTGCTTGGCAAACGCTTGAAGGATATACCTTTGTTGGCCCGCGACCGAGTGCGATTCATCGGTGAGAAAGTAGCCGTTGTAGCTGCGGAGTCACGGGAGATTGCAGAGGAAGCGGCCTATGCGATCGCTGTTGAATATAGCGATCTGCCGGCTGTCTTTGATCCTGAAGAAGCGCTCCAACCGGACGCGCCCGCGCTCCATCCTGACTTTGAGTCTTACACAAAACCGACCGAGTGGATCAAGGCTGAATGGCGGTCATCCGAGCGCCAACAATTCCATCTTGAACCACGCCATCCGAACATCAGCTCAGAGGTCGTGTTTGAGAAGGGCGATGTTCGAGAAGGGTTTGAACGTTCGGTGAACGTGTTTGAGGATGTGTTCCAGATACCCATGCAACATCACGGCTTCATTGAGCCACATGGCTGCACCGTCGCCATCGATTCGTCCGGCAAGGTACGTGTTTCGAGTTGTGTTAAAGACCCTTTTGATATGCGGCAGTGGTTTTTTGAGGCCACCGGCGTGTCGTTAGAGAAGATTGTGGTCATGCCTGTGCGTATCGGCGGTGATTTTGGCGGCAAGGGATATATCATGGACGAGTTGCTCGCCTTCTTTTTAGCGCGCGCCTGTGGTCGACCGGTCCAGATGGTAATGAGTCAAAATGAAGAATTCGCGGCTGGCATTCACCGTCACGGCGCCACTATCCGCATCAAAAGCGGGCTAGATAGGGATAGGCGGCTGGTGGCGCGAGAGGTCCAGATTCTTTTTAACAACGGCGCCTACGCGGGCTATCGGCCACGCATGACACTGGGAGGCACACCCCGCGCGGCCGGGTGCTACCGGATTTCTCATGTTCGCATCGCCAGCGTCTGCGCCTACACAAACCAGGTGCCCTGTGGCCATATGCGGGGACCTGGACAGCCGCAGGTGACTTTCGCTGTGGAGTGTCACACGGATTTAATAGCTCGACGACTTGGAATGGATCCGGTAGCCTTCCGCCAACTGAATGTCCTGCGCGATGGTGATGAAGCTCCCCTCGGCGGTATCTGGCATTCGGTGGCTGCTGCGCAGGTGTTGACGCGTGCAGCCGAGGCCATCGGATGGACGAGGCTGAAAAAGGACGGTGTGGGACGCGGACTGGCATTGACTGAGCGCCATACGGGTAGCGGCCCCGCGGCGGTGGCGGTCGAGGTGAACGAACGAGGGCAAATTCTGGTCCGTACCGGGGTGCCGGAAGTGGGTACGGGCGCTCACACTGTCTTACAGCGGGTTGTGGCCACTGCCTTAACTATTGATTCCTCTGAGGTGGCGGTTCTCCAGGGAGACACGGAGACGGGTCCCTTTGATGGGGGCAGCGGTGGGAGCCACGTGACCAACGCAACTGGCGGCGCAGCGTTGAAGGCGGCTCAAGCATTACGCCTCCGCCTATGTTCGCTGGCGGCCGATTTCATGGGTTGGCCCACGGGAAGCGTCGAACTGGATAAAGGCCGATTTATTTGCCGCAAGAACTCTGGCCGCGTTGCCTTTGCCCGACTTGCCGGGGAGCTGGCAAAACTCCAGGGCGGATTGATTCAGGAAAAAGCAGAGATAACGGCTGAACATGGGGACGCGGCTGGATACGCCTGCCATGCGGTTGAAGTGACTGTAGATCGTGAGACCGGTCAGGTTAAGATTAACAGGGCAGTTGCGGTGCATGATGTGGGGTACGCCATTAATCCCAGGGGTCTCACAGGACAGATTGAGGGTGGTTTCTCGCAAGGTCTAGGAATGGCATTGACAGAGGATCTACAGCTCGAAGACGGACGCCTGCTGTATGTCAATTTTGACGGTTACAAGATCCCGTCTCTGGTTGATATGCCTCCCCTCTTCATTGAGCTTATGGAAAATCGTGACGGTCCAGGTCCGTTCGGAGCAAAGGGGATTGGTGAAATTGCTGCGAGTCCCACGGCGCCTGCGCTCGCCAATGCCGTGCAAGATGCGGTGGGGGTAAGGATCTGCGACCTGCCAATCAGCGCTGAAAAAGTGGCGCAGGCGTTAAGGGCAAAGAAGTAAATAATCACTTTTCACTCCCCCCCCCAGCTTGGTAACATGGAGCTGCTTATGCTGCAGGTTGGCGTGCTTCGCCTGGCAGCCGGGAGCCGTGCTCCTCAGGAAGCGACAACCACCACTTCGTCTCCTTGCCTGGAAAAAGTCGTGTTCAGCTCCTGGTCTCTACATACCCATTCCATATACTCGTAGACCTCATTGCTCCTCTTGTCGGACCGAGGCAGCAACTCGGATTGTCCCTGCTTATTGATCATAGCTGGCTGAAAGGAGAGCAGTTCGATTTTCTTGTTAGCGATAACCACTTTCACCAAGATACTCTTTCGGCAGTCGGGAGAGAAGAGATACGTGGGATACTCGGGGTCGGGCTTTACCCTGTAGAGAGTCTTGCCTTCTGGCGAGGGATGCCCAATCCAACTCTCGAACGCGAAATTACCCATGCTGTAGAATATGACCCTTCCTTTGTATACCTCGATGCCTTTCAAGATGTGAGGGTGATGCCCCAGTATCAGATCAGCGCCAGCATCTATGGCTGCATGTCCTACCTCGTACTGATACATGGCTATGACAGCCGGCACCAAGTGCACTCCCCAATGTATGGAGACCACCACCACGTCGGCCTGCCCTCGGGCCTTGCGTATATCGTCTAGCATCGCAGACAGATCGTCCTTATCAGCCGAGGTTATGATCCGCGGCGGCGTGCCTGGCTGCCAGTCTACCTGCTCGTAAGAGGTTGAGGCCCGCATCGGCACGCATCCGGCTTTATCCACCCGGGCCTCGGATTCCGGGGCCACAACCGAGTTATAGGCAAGGAAAGCTACCTTCGTGCCATTACGCTCCAGAACCGCAGGCTGCCGTGCCTCAGCGATGTTTCTGCCGGTGCCGATCACTTGGATGTTGTTCTGCCTAAGAATATCCAAGGTATCTAAGAACCCTTCCTTGCCCATGCGGAAGCAGCGATTACCAGCAAAGGAACAGACCTTAAAGCCAGCTTTGACGAGTGCTGCCGCATCCGCGGGGCTGCAAGGGAGTTGATCAGCCCAACGGGAGGCTTCGACGTCTTTATCCAGGGAATAACCGGCTGTGCCTGTTCTTGGGAGCGCTCTCCTTGAAAAGGGGTTCTCAAGTTGGCAAAAGGTTATGTCAGCTTGGTTGAGAATGGGGGCGGTATGAGCAAGCAGGAATTCGCCCCTATCTCGAGCGGGTGAAACGTCCCCTACTGCATAGATGGTTACCTTGTCAGCCATTAGTGCCTCCTTATCCTTGATAACGAAAAGTCCTCATGTCTTGCCACGCCCCTGTCTCGCTGGCGGGTCCATCCCTGGGCCTGGGTTAAGGCAAATCGCCCCGCTACCTAATCTGAGCCGTAGGGAAACCGAAGGCCTCCACCGCCATATTCTGCCACTTGGTGGTATTCTTGAGGGTTCTGAAATCATTGACGAATACTTTCAGCCCTTTAACAGCCTCAGCTACTTTTCCCTGGGCATATACGCTGGAGTTCAGCGGCCCGTAATCATCCAAGATCCTCTGGCCCTCGGGGCTGACCTCAGTCTCAATCCAAAGCAGACCAGCATAGGGATGAGGAGCCATCCTTATTACAAACTCCGTATCCATGAGCCTCACTGGCGCCGGCTGGACTATCTTGCATACCAGGGAGCCAGTGGGGTCCTTGGCGGCAGCCCTCATGCAGGAGTTATAGTTGGTCAATTGATGTAGGGCATACTCCCCAGCGGCTATGCGGGTCATCGCCACGGGGTAGCCCCGGGCCCAGACGGGCTCCTGGGTGGCTATCTTCTTGGCGTAGTCCTTTACCCACTCCTCACCCAAGCCGGCAGCCAGGCCGGCCAAGCAGGTGGGGCGGATGTCCACTATGAATTTCCTGCCCTTGAACTCCGGCCTCAGGAAGTCCTCCCACGTGTTGGGCACTTTTTCCGGAGAGATGAGCTTTTTGTTGTAGGCCGCGGAGCACAGATTGCTGGCTACGGCCACCACGCCGCGATTGTCCGGGTCCACCATCCTTGGGTCTATGGCGAGCACGCCCTGCTGGGCCATGCCCAGAATATCGAATCTCTTCCTTTCGGGAACGAACTCGTTGTACATATCCGGGGTGGCCGCTACCACGTCCCAGTCTTTGACGGTTCCCGCCTTGAGTTCCAAAAGGAAGCGCCGTTGAGCCTCGGGGCCCATTATCTCCTCCACTTGGATATCGAGGAAGGGGTATCTCTTCTTCATGAGGTCAACCATGCGCCGGAAGGCCTCGCGAGAAGTGGAGCTGAGTACCCGGAGCTTGCCTTCTGCCCTGGCCTTGGCCAAAAGCGCATCGCGGCTCGTCTCAAAAATGAAGCCCTTGGCCTCGGACTCCTGTTTGGCCTTTTGAAGATCAGGGCCGGCGGCCAGGACCGCGGAACCGTTGACCCAAAATCCCAGCATGAGAAACAAAACGGCTACTCTAAAAAATCTACCTTTCACAAATTCCTCCCATCAATTAGCATCCCTATCGGAACGCCTCAGTGGCCTTAAACACCTAAGCTATGATGGTCAAGCGCGGAGGTTTGTCCCGCCACTATTTGGACCGGCCAATGCGCGCCTTACCCGGGAAGGTCCACTTTATAGTCAGGAGACTCAATCTCCCACCAATTTGCCATTGGTTTTCCCTGCCTCAGCCAACGCAGATAAGGATGCGCCGGATCATAACTGCACCCCCTGCGAATGGCCTCCAGTAATGAAATATCTTGAATATTAATATTGCCTAAGTTTACATCGGGACCGAAGTGTTGGACGAGCCAGCCCCAAAGAGGAGTGTTAGGGTTTCCCCGGGCACTCCACATCTCAAAAATGATATTTTCTGCTCCCACTCCCTCGACAACTTTGAATAACTGCTCTTGACCGGCTTTGTTTTCCAAGCGGTTCCCTAGGAGTGCTCGCACCACCATCCCTTCCCAGATAACATGGTCCGCCCCTACTTCCAGAAGTTGTAACATTTTTTCTACAACCTTATCCACGTAGACCGCATCTCTACTGGGCCGAGTCTCATCGTGGTCCACCCACTTCGCACCTACCTCCCCTACCACTTTAAAACCTTCTTCTTTAAGACTTTGGACCTCGGACTTCATCTGCTTTAGAGAGAGACCTGCGGCATGGCTTTCTACTTCGACAACATTCGTGCCCAAGGCTTTTGCCCTCTCCATATATTCCTTCTGCTTCCCTTGCAAGACAGCAATTTCGTAAGGAATGCCTCCTATCTGGACGTCTATTCCCCAATCTCTGTAAGACCTGATGTTTTGTCGAACGATATCTTCATCCACCCACAAGCACCGTGCTGTGGACTTGACGCAATCAATATAATCTTTGTACCCAGCGACCATCCGGGAGCTTGCCTCAAACCAGGCAATGTCAATAACCATAGTCAGTCCCTTCTTTCTCGGCTTCTCCGATCGCTGCGGAAGTTCTAGAATATCCTGCATTAGTCTCCTCATGGCATTCCTCCTTTTTTAACGCGTGGGAGCCCCTTCTACTTATCTCCGTTAATCCCCGTCGAGCTACAATAGTTGCCGACACCTTTTCTGGCAATAACTAGGTAACAACCACTTCGTCTCCTTGCCTGGAAAAAGTCGTATT